>NZ_DASZBA010000257.1:0-108719 GCF_035944575.1 Noviherbaspirillum sp. | reverse complement strand
TCGCGGCCGATGACGACGACCGCTTCGCCCTTGGCGCGCACGGCGCTGCCGAAAGCCTGGCCGATCTGCTGCGCCACCGACGCGTCAAGCGTCTTGCCGATGATGCCGCGGATGTCGTATGCCTTGAAGATGGTGGGAGATAGTGTCAGCACGTTATCAGTGAGAGTAAGGCGAAAAGCGTTCAATAAAACGGGCCGGTTTGTCCGGCCCCGAAATTCTTGAGGTTTGGAACATCCCTGCAGGCTCCCTCCTCCTCGCGGAGAGAAGGAGCCGTCTGAGGATGATCAGGATGCGCCGATCAGCTTGGTGGTCGGTTCGGTGCGGCCCTGGCCATAGGTATAGCCGTAGCCGTAGCGGCCCGGACGCACCTTCAGGTCGTTGAACAGCACGCCCTTGGCGGACAGGCCTGCCTGTGCCAGACGCTTCATCGACTCGTTGATCTCGCCCGGCGTGGTCACGCCTGCGCGGGTCATGATGTAGATGGCGCCGACATGAGCACCGATGATCATGGTGTCGGCCACCGCGAGAATCGGCGGCGCATCGATCAGTACCAAGTCGTAGCTGGACGAAAGTTGCTGCAGATAGCTGCCCAGGCTCGGGCGCAGCAGCAGTTCGGCCGGGCTCTGCGGCAATGTGCCGGTCGAAATGAAGTCCATGTTGTCGATCACGTTGCGATGGATGACCTGGTCGAGACGGCGGGCGCCGGCGATGGCATCCGACAAGCCGTCCTGGCGGCCGAAGCCGAAGTACAGGTGCAGCAGGCCGTTGCGCAGGTCGGCATCGACCAGCAATACCTTCTTGCCGGTGGCCGCCATGATGGCCGCCAGGTTTGCCGACACGAAGGACTTGCCCATGCCGGGTGTTGCACCGGTGATCATCACGATGTTGTTCTTGAACTGCGGCAGCGAATACTGCAGCGCCGTGCGGAAGTTGCGCAGACTTTCCACCGCGGCATCGGCCGACGACACGCTGGCGAGCAGCGGCACCTTCTGATGCTTGGCGTTGACCTGCTGATACAGCTCCTTCTGGCGCTTGCTGTGCGGGATGGTGGCGAACACCGGCAGACCAGTGACTTTCTCGAGCTGCTCAGGCGTATCGATACCACCGTAGAGCGATTTGCGGAAGAACGCGATCAGCACGCCGAGGAACAGGCCGGCCAGCAACGACATGGCGAGAATCATCGGGCGATTCGGCTTGATCGGACGCTCTGGCGTCATTGCCTGATCGATCAGACGCACGTTGCTGACCTTGCCGACCGCGGCGAGGCGCAATTGCTGGGCTGTATTGACCAGCGCGGTGTACAGCTCGGTATTGACCTTCACTTCACGCTGCAAACGCACCAGGTTTTGCTCGATCATCGGCAGCGACTTGATGTGGTCGTTCATTGCGTTGATCTGGCCGTTGGTTTCCTTGATCTGGGTATCGATGCCCTGCACCAGCGGATGATCGTTGGTGTAGCGTGTCAGCAGCTCCAGCTTCTTCTGCTGCAGTTCCATCTTGCGCAGCTTGGCGGCGGACGATTGCTGCAGGCTGAGCTTGGATTCTTCCGACAGGTCGACGGTACCGTTGGTGTTGCGGAACGCGTTGTATTTGGCTTCGGCCTGCTCCACCTGTGCCTTCAATTCAGGCAGCTGCTTGTTCAGGTAGGCGAGCGATTTTTCCGCTTCCTCGGTCTTGCGGGAGGCGTTCTGCTTCACGTACTCCTTGCCCACTTCATTGAGTACGCCGCTTGCCCAGCGCGGATCGGATCCACGCAGCGACACGCCGATCACGCCGGAGAGTTTGCCGCCCTGTTCGACGACGCTCATTGAGCGCTGCACGCCCTCGATCGTCGCCAGGCGCGAAGTACGGGTCAGGTTGAATTGCGCACCCGGACGTCCCTCGAGCTGATCGACGCGCAGTTCGAAGCTTCCCTTCGGTGTTTCGAACAGCAGCATCTCGCCGACCTTGCCGCGCAACTCGATCTGCTCTTCCTTCTGGCTCAGAAGGAACTGGCCATTACCTTGCGCGGTCACAGTGAACGGTTCGTTTTGCAGCGCCTCGGGAACGTTGAACACCCCGACGTTGATCTTTTCTTGGCCCCAGACATAGCCGCCGTAGCCGAACAGGCCCGGTGTCGACAGACCTTTGTTGTAGCCGGCAAGCCAGGAACCGATCATCGGGAAGTGCTTTGGTCCGGCGTTGATGTAAAGCCGCAGGTTATCGACCGCGCGGGATACGACGAGGCGCGACTGCAGAAGCTCCATCTCGGCCATCGCCGATGTCTTGACATCGAACATCGAATTGACGTCGCCGATGATGTTCTTCGCTTCCTTCTGTCCTTCTTCCTCGACGTGGATCAGGAGGTTCGCCTCATACACCGGCTTGGTGCTGAAGGCGTAGATTGCACCGAGCAAAGTGAGAATGAAGGCGATGCCGGCGATCAGCCAGCGACTCTCCCATATCACGTCGAAGTAGGTCGCCAGTTCGACTTCATCACCGGCCTGGCTTGGCTGGCCGGCGGGGCCGGGCAACTGGGGTATGGATTGATTCATCATAGGAATTTTTGGGTGAAGTTAATCTCTGCCTCGAAAGGCATTAGCCTGAGCGAATAGTCGCCATGTCCTTGGTGCATACCGCGCCGGCAACAGGTTGTGCGCCGGCGCGCCTGGTGCATTCCGTCAGCCCGGCATTACCTTGCCGGTCCGATGGTTCCCGCAGCACCGACGGCTGATGACAGTGCGCCTGGCAGGATCAGGCTGATGGTGCGGTGCCAGTTCGCCAGCGGCGTAGCGGCCACATACACGACATCCTTCGGATAAAGTTCGAAGCCTTCCGCCATCGCCAGTGCGCCGGGCGCCTTGCCGTCGAGCTGATAGACGATCTGGTCGGTGCCGGCGCGGCGCACGACATAGATCTGGCTGCCGTCGCCGCTCAGCGGATTGACGCCGCCGGATTCACCCAATGCCTCATTGAGCGAGAGCCGTCCGTTGTACATCGGCAGTGCCCTTGGCTGGACGACTTCGCCTGACACGAATACCTTGCTTTCATCGCGCGACCTTACGCGCACCACGTCGCCGTCGGCGAGCATGATGGACGCCGGGTTGACGCCGCGCTGAACCAGCTGCGGCAGGTTGATGTGATAATTGGTGCCGCCGCGGTTCACCACCACCTGGCTCTGATCACCCGTGGGCAACACGCCGCCCGCGCGGTTGATCGCCTCCAGCAGCGTCATCGGAATGTCGTTGATTGCCTGCAGGCCGGGTGACTTCACCTCGCCATCGACATATACCCGCTTGCTGCGGTAGGACTGGATGCGAAGCGTCACCTTCGGGTCCTTGAGATATTTACCCAGTTTGGTACGCAAGGCATTGCGCGCCTGATCCTGTGTCATGCCCTCGACCTTCAGCTCGCCGGCATACGGGAACTGGATCATGCCGTCCTGGTCGACGATAAAGCCGGCCGGCGGCGCGGTCGTGGCTGCGGTGGAGGCATCGGAACCCAGGCCGATCGGTCCGGCGCCGCCGGAGGTCGAGCTATTGGAAAGTTCGGGATGATCCCAGACGACGATGGAGAGCACGTCGCCTGCGGCGATCGTATAAGGCGCGGGTTTGCCGAGCAGCTTGCTGATATCCTGGGTCACCTGCTTTTCACGAATCTCCCGCTCCGCTTTCACAAGCTGCGGCGTGATCGGTTTCAAGGTCGCGTTGGTCAATGCGCCCTCGCCGCCTTGCGCAGAGCCTGAAGAACTGCTCCCCTGCGTATTCAAATGCATGCCGGGAGACATGGACGAGCATGCAGCGAATAGCGGCACCGCGGCCACCACGCCCCATTTTTTCAGGGATGCTTTGAAATTGAAGCCCATAAGATTACCCCATCTGATATATACACATCTGTCGTGCCGAAGCGCGACATTTGCAATGATTAATAAGCTGTCGGTCGTCACCGAACCGACGGATTTCATCGGTACATGCAACGCCATCCAGTCGGCACAACCTGCATGAGCAGCGCAAAAAAACCGTTCATCCTTGCCACTGCATCACTCGCCGAATTGCCCTTAGTCACAGCATCAAATTATCTTCCGTACAACTCTACGTAAGCGCCTCATGCCTGTTTTGACCGGTATCAACGAGCACCGAGATAGAACCGGGACATGGAACTTGGCGTTGTTCAGCTATGACAAGCATGCAAAAAGACAAGATTTGCCGCTCATGCGTGCATCGTCATCGACGTCTTTTATGCACCGCACGGAAACAAGATAGTGAGAAATGCAACGAAAGACCTTGCGCAAAAGCACGCAGAGGCAGGGTTGGGTTTGTTATTTATTAAATATGTTTCGCTGCGGCAGGCAGCGCGGATGAGGCGGGAAAGTACCGGGACTGCTCGATTATATGCAGTCCCGGTACGTCGTTATTGATGCCGTTGGAGGAGGACGTTCAACCTTCGCGCAAGGTTTGCAGCGGCGGCTTGCTGAGCACGCTGCGCAGTCCGACGGCGCCGCCGATGAAGGCGCACGTCGCGCCCACCAGCAAGCCGGTCAGCCATACCACCGGCGTAAAGCTCCATTCGAAGTTGAATACGAATTTCGCCAGGGCCCAGCCGACCGCCGCGGCACCGGATGCCGCCAGCGCTCCTGCCAACCCGCCCACCAGTGCGAACTCTATCCATTGCGACCGGGACAGCTGGCGACGTGTTGCGCCGAGTGCGCGCAACAGTCCGGCTTCACGCGTGCGTTCATCCTGCGAGCCCGCCAGCGCCGCATACAGCACGAGCACGCCTGATGCGAGCGTGAACAGGAAGAGAAACTCGACAGCGGTGACGACCTGGTCTACTACTGCCTGAACCTGCCGGATCACGCTGCCGACGTCCACGACCGTCAGGTTCGGAAAATCGCGCGCGAGTTCGTTGACGAGGCCGGCCTTTGCTTCCGGAAGGTGGAACGCGGTGATCAGCGTCTGCGGCATGCCGGCCATGGATCGGGGATCGAGGATGACGAAGAAGTTGACCCGCATCGAACCCCAATCCAGCTTGCGCAGGCTGGTAATGGTCGACTCCACCATCTGGCCGCCGATGTTGAATTGCAGCGTATCGCCCAGCTTCAGATTGAGCGTCTTCGCCAGCCCCTCTTCCACCGATGCCTCCGGCTTGCCGCCGGTCCTGGCATCGCCGAACCAGTGTCCGGCGACGATCCGGTTCTGCGTTGGAATGGTGTTCATCGCCGACAGATTGAATTCCCGGTCGACGAGGCGGCGCGCGCGATCCTCGGTGTACGAATCTTCGTTCACCGGCTTGCCATTCACCTGCGTGAGCCGCCCGCGAATCATCGGATACAGTGCCGCGCCGGTCACGCCGTTGCGCGCCAGGCGTGATTCGATTTCCGCTTTCTGATCAGGCTGGATATTGATCACGAAGCGGTTGGGCGCATCGGGCGGGGTCGAGTCGCGCCACGCATTCACCAGATCCCCGCGTATCACGGTCAGCAGCAGCAAGGCCATCAAGCCGAGCGCAAGCGCGACAACCTGGATCACGGTTGCGCCGCTGCGGCGCTGCAAGGCGGTGACCGCGAAGCGCCAGCTTGGATAAGGAAGCGTGCCGCGCAGCGAACGCAGCGCACGGACGCCGAGCCAGGCCACCAGCGCAAACAGCAGCAAGCCGCCAAGGAAGCCGGCGGCCGTCAGGAAGCCAAGCTTCGGATCGCCGGCCTGCCATAGCAGCAAGGACAGGAAGGCAAACAGGCCAAGCGCATACGTCGCCAGGGTAACCGGCTGCGGCGCATCCTGCTCGCGCCGGATGACACGGTTGTGCGGCACGTTGCGCAGTTGCAGGATAGGCGGCAATGCGAAGCCGATTAGTAGCAGCAGGCCGATCGCCACGCCCTGCACTGCCGGCAGCAGGGTCGCCGGTGGCAGGTCGGTCGCCACCAGCTTGCCTATCCATTCGAGCAGCACGAAGTGCGCGGCATAGCCGAGCAATGCCCCCAGCAGGCTGCCGACGATGCCAACGATAAGGAATTCCACCAGATAGATAAGCGTGACCTGGTTTTGCGTCAGGCCGAGGCAGCGCAGCATCGCGCAGGCATCGATATGCCGCAGCATGAACCGGCGCGCGGCCATGGCGACCGCCACCGCCGCGAGCATCGCCGACAGAAGGCCGACCAGGGAAAGGAACTGCTCGGCGCGATCGAGGGTTGCGCGCATTTCCGGTCGTCCCGACTCCAGCGATTCGACCCGCACGCCCCTGGGCTTGTCACGCTCCATCACCTGCTGCAACCAGCTGCGATATGCCGTCACCGTCTCGGGCGCTCCCGCAATCAGCAAGCGATAGGTGACCCGCGAGCCACTTTGGACAAGGCCGGTCCCGGCCAGGTCCGTCATTGACAACATCACCCGCGGCGCAAAGTTGACAAAGGCCGCGCCCCGGTCAGGCTCCACTGAAATAACTTCGGTGATGGCAAACGCCTTGTCACCGAGTTGAAGGTTGTCGCCGACGGCGATGTTGAGTGCGGTCAGGATGTTGCTGTCCACCCAGACCGTTCCGGGCGCGGGAATATCGCGGGTTTCCCTCTGGCCGCCGGACTGGGTTGCCAGTTTTAGCGAACCCCGCAATGGATAATCCGGCGTGACCGCCTTCAGTGCCGCGAGTTGCGACCGTGCCCGGTCACCTTCTCCTGCCAGCGCCATGCTGGGAAAAACGACGGTCTCAGCCAGTTTCAGGCCGCGCCGCTGAGCCTCGGCGCGCCATGCCGCGTTGACGGGCTGATCGGCATTGATGACCAAATCGGCGCCGAGCAACTGGTTCGCGTCACGATTCAGCCCGGCACGCATGCGATCGACGAAGAAGCCGACCGAGGACAATGCCGCGACCGCGATGATCAATGCCACCAGTAGAAAACGCAGCTCGCCCGCGCGCCAGTCGCGGCGGGTCATACGGAACGCCTGAAGAATCATGGTATTGCCTTGTGCCTATCGAGAATGCCTGCATGGGAATGAATGACGGAGCGGATACCGGGCGAAAGTCTGAACCTTGGCCAGCGTCTGCGTACGCACCGCCGCAAAAACAGCAGTATTGCAGACATCGGCCGCTTGTGCCCGGCGTGTCGGGCCCTGATAACCGCGGCACCATGGCAAACCATGCGTCAGGAAAGATTGTCCGGTGGTCTACCGGTGTTTACCGGGTTTCCGGATAACGACCGCCGCAGTCTTACGCCGGATGACAGCCGGCATGATGCGGCGGGCAATGTGCAAAAGTCAGATTCGCAGGCGATTGAACAGCCATTGCAGTCCGCGCCACAGCTTCGGCAACAGCCAGATTGCCATGATGAAGAAAATCGCCAGGAAGACAAACAGCACCCAGGGATAGTAGAACGCTGCCAATAATCCACCGGCGACCGCCGCGTCTTCCGAAAACGAGGCGGCCCAGTTGCTGAACGGTTCAGGTGATGTGTTGATCAAGGCGCGGCTGCCGGCCTTGGTCGCATGGGCACCGGCCGCGAAGGTTCCGCCCAGGATGGCGGCGACCGCTGTCAATGTCGGATCCATTTCCCCCAGCGCCGCCGCCCCGAGCAATGCGCCGGCAGGGATGCGGATGAACGTATGCAGGGCGTCCCATACCGAATCTACGCCGGGCACCTTGTCAGCAAGAAACTCGATCGCCGTCAGTATGCCGGTCGTGGCAACCACCCACGGCGAGGCCAGCACCTGCAGCGACTGCGGCAGTTCTATCCACCCCATCTGGCCGAACCAGCCGGCGATGAAGAGCGTCATGTACAGGCGCAGACCGCTGGCCCACGACATGCCGCCTGCCATTGCCGCTGCGGACAGTGCCTCCATGGCGTCAGGTTTCCTTTGCGAAGAATTCATCCACCTCGTCGAGGTAGCGCTGCTTTGTTGCCTCGTCGAGGAAGGATGCGGCGAAGCTGTTGCGCGTCAGTTGCTGCGCGTGGGCCGGCTGCAGCGCCAGGGCATCGAAGGTCTGGATGAAATTGTCGTTGATATAGCCGCCGAAGTAGGCCGGGTCGTCGGAGTTGACGGTAACGACCAGCCCTGCATCGAGCAGTTCGCGGATGTTGTGATCGTGGATTCGGTCGAATACCCGCAGTTTGATATTGGACAGCGGGCAAACCGTCAGCGCGATCCTGTCGCGTGCCAGCCGCTGGGTCAATGCCGGATCTTCAAGACAACGCACTCCGTGGTCGATCCGCTCCACCTTCAGCAGGTCAAGCGCGGTCTCGATGTACGCCGGCGGCCCCTCCTCGCCCGCGTGCGCCACCAGCCGCATGCCGAGCTCCTTGCAACGGGCGAATATCCGGGCGAATTTTTCAGGCGGATGGCCGCGCTCCGAGGAATCAAGCCCGACGCCGATGAACATGTCGCGATAATGCATCGCTTCTTCCAGCGTCTCGAATGCGGCTTCCTCGGACAAATGGCGCAGGAAGCACATGATCAGTGCGCCGCTCATGCCCCATTGCGCCTGCGCCTGTTCCAGCGCCCGGTGTATGCCGTGGATCACGAACGCGAACGGGACGCCGCGATCGGTATGGGTTTGCGGATCGAAGAAAATTTCCGCATGACGCACGTTATCCGCATGTGCCCGCTCCAGGTAGGCCCATGTCATGTCGAAAAAGTCCTGCTCGGTCAGCAGGACGCTTGCTCCCGCATAGTAGATGTCTAGAAAGGACTGCAGGTCGGTGAATGCGTAGGCGCGCCGCAGTTCATCCACCGATGCGTAGGCGAGTTTCACGTTATTCCGTTCGGCCAGTGCGAAAATAAGCTCCGGCTCGAGCGAACCCTCGATATGGATATGCAGTTCCGCCTTGGGCATCTTGCGCAGCAGATCATGCCGCACCGTGCTCGGGTTACCCGCGCTGCTGCTGGTATTGCTGTTGCTGCCGGTATCGCTCATCATGCTCCCTCTGCTGTCTGGTCATGTAATGCCTGGCCAGGACTGCACGCAATGGAGCAGCCGGTCCCGGGCGTTGCCATGATTGTAGGCCAGAACATCGGCGGGGGCTCCACTGCATCATTACAGGGTAGCGCCCCTGGAAGCTGAACCGCCGGCGGCATTGGCATGGGTTTTCTCATACATTTCCTGGCAGGGCATGCAGCGCTCAGCGGTCGGCTGCGCTTCCAGGCGCTCGTAGGGAATGGCCGTATCGCAATCGATGCAATCGCCGTACGTCTTATCCTCCATGCGCTGCAGGGCCGCCTCGATTGCCCGCATTTCGGTGACGTCGCGTGTCAACGCGGCATTCTGAAGATCGACTGTCAGATCGGCGAAGGAGGCATCGCCCGGATCGGCAAGTTCGCTGGCGACATCGCTGAAGCTGTCCCTGTCGCGGACCTCCTCGTGCATTTCACCCTGCAGCGCCTGGGCGCGGTCATCCAGCATCTGTTTCAGGTTGGAAATTTGCTCTTGCGTCAGCTCAGACATAGTACATCCTTGAAAAAATCGAATTCATAAAAAGTAGAGAAGAACCACGTTCGGCATTGCGCTTCAACGCACGTCGCTTTGCCGGTACCGCCATAACGCGAACAGGGCAAGGCCGGTGCCGACGAACAGGACCATCGCTGGCTTCGGGTTCATCGCGGCCTGCGTGTACAGGCTCGATTCGAAGACATGTCCCGGCTGCCCCTTGCGCTGCATGAGATCGCTGCCAGGTGCATGCAGGCTGTTACGATCGCGATCCTGCGCAGGCACATCGGTTCTTTGCTGCTGGAACATGAACCGCTTCATGATCGTATCCATCAGTCGCGGCGCGTAGTGCGCACTGGATGAAATCAGCTTGGCGGCGCCGCCGACGAAGAGATCGCGCTTCGGATGTTCGGCGGCATAAAGAATCGCATCCGCCGCAAGTTCGGGCGCATAGATCGGCGCCGGCAGGCGCGGTTCGACATCCAGGTAATTCTTCGCATGCTCGACGAACATGGTGTCGATGGCTGCCGGCTTGATCAGTGTTACCGATACCGGCGCGCCCTCGGCCTGCAATTCCATCCTCAATGAATCGGTGAACCCTTTTACTGCATGCTTGGATGCCGAATAGGCGCCTTGCAGCGGCAGTGCGCGGTCCGATACTTCGCTGCCGAGATTGATCAGGGCGCCGCCACGGTTCCGCAAATGCTCAACAGCAACCAGCGAACCATGCACCACGCCCCAGAAATTGGTCTGGAACAGGCGCCGCTGGTCTGCCAGGGATACATCTTCGTTGCGTCCGAAAATCGAGATGCCCGCATTGTTGATCCAGGTATCGAATCTGCCAAAACGTTCGATGGCGACCTGGGCGATCTTGCGCACATCCTGTTCGACGCCCACATCGGCAACCACGTGCGCAACCTGGGTACCCTGCTTGCCCAATTCTTCCACGAGACGCAGCAGGGCATCTTCGTTCCGCGCCGCCAATACCAGGGTCGCACCACGCTTGGCGGCCCGCCGTGCGGTGGTCAGGCCGATACCGCTGGTTGCGCCGGTGATAACAATCACTTGTGTCGAGAGTTTCTTTAATCGAATTTTCATTGGAACCCCTTTCAGCAGGGCTGCAGCGAAATTCGTGCCTGACAAGAAGTTGCGATTTGCTTCGTTTCTTCGCATTAAAAATAGGCCTCTCTCCCGGGCCGCTGCAATTTTTACCGTCGGCATGCGCGAATTTGCAAGCCCTTGGTCATCACGGCTTACGCACTGCACCATGCCGGCAAACCGCCTCATAACGGCCTACAATGACCGGCATGTGCGGACGATTTTCTCTTCATCATCAACCCGATGCCTTGCAGGACTGGTACAAGGCGCCCATGCCGGAGTACGTTCAGCATTTCAACATCGCGCCGACCGCCTCCATCGTGGTCGTGCGCAGCGACGCCGGCAGCCGCGCAGGAACACGCATGCGCTGGGGCTTCATCCCGTCATGGGCCAAGGACCCGGCGGCGCTGCCGATGCTGCATAACGCCCGAGGCGAGACGGTCGCTGAAAAGCCGATGTTCCGGCGGGCATTGCGCAAGCGCCGCTGCCTGATTCCCGCTTCCGGTTTTTATGAATGGAAAGCCGTACTGGGACAGAAGTCGAAACAGCCGTTTTACGTGTCGCTCAAGGATGACTCCCCCATGTCGTTTGCGGGGCTATGGGAATGCGGCAGAACGGTGGAAGGCGAACTGCTGGAAACCTGCACCATCATCACCACATCCGCCAATGACATGCTGGCACCGATCCATCATCGGATGCCTGCTCTGATCGATCCGGCGGATTGGGATCTGTGGCTTGATACCGAGATCGAGGATGTCGCCCTGCCCGCTTCCCTGCTTAGACCGTTCGATGCGGAACGCATGCAGGTATGGGGCGTTTCCCACGCGGTCAACCGCGTGGCGAATGACGAACCGAAACTGCTTCTGCCCATCGCGGAATTCGTCGAGCCGGAATACGTTCCCGGCAAGCCGGCTCCGGCCGCCCCTGTCAAAACAAGCCTCGGCTTATAGCATCCAATACCTGTTATGCCTTGCCTGTTTGCAGGCGGAACACGATTTCGTCTTCCACTTCACGCAGGCAGCCTTTCCCGAAATTTGCGTGCGTCGATCGCCGGAATGATGCGATGACTGAGGTACGCATTGGGGCTGTCGGAACCGAACATGAATTTCACGCGGACATTTGCCACGACGCACCTCCTTAATGCTGCGGCTACTGGCCTTGAGGCGTTGATCGGCAACCGGGCGCGGATCGAATGTTCAGAAACGCTCAGACCAGGGACGCAAATCCATTTCGTGCGTCCACGCGCTGCGTTGTTGCTCATGCAGCTGCCAGTAGGTATCCGCGATGGCTTCGATGGGTAGCAGCCCCTCCGGCCCTTTCTGGTTCTGCCGGCCGGGAAACGCCGACAGCAGGCGACCCCCTTCGATGCCGCAGTCGATGACGATGTGCGCAACATGAATGCCCTTCGGTCCCAGCTCCCGCGCCATGCTTTGCGCAGTCGCGCGGAGACCGGCCTTTTCGGGCGGCGGCAAAAGCCGCAAAGCACGCACTTCCGCGTAGTGAGCCGGTTGCACCGGTGAAAAGGATTGTGCCCCGGCCCCGCGGCACCATGCGCCGCGCGCTTCCCTGCCGGTCAGGAATCCGCCCAGGCAGTGTTCGCGCCACAGCATTTCGAAATCGCCGGCGTCGAGCTCCAGGAATGCATCGCGCCGGTTGCTGCCGGCATTGTGCAGCACCAGTTCGAGAAGCCCTTGCTCCTCGGTGGCGGCGACGAAGCGTGCAGCATCGGATTCATTTGCGCCGTCGCCGGTAACCGCCTGTGCCGAGCCACCCGCGGCGCGGATATCAGCTGCGACTTTCTCGACCTTTTCTGTGTACGACCCGCGACGACGACATGCAGGCCCTCCTGCGCGAATCTCCGTGCAGCGGCGGCAACCAGACCGCGCGAGGCGCCGGCGCCGACAATCAATGCCGTCTTTTTCTGTGTCACTACGATCTCCCCCGAGGATGAATGCCGGTCAGGCGAGTGCCTGTTCAACGAAATGAAGGCGATCCTGCCCCCAGTACATGTCGGATCCGACGAAGAAAGTCGGTGCGCCGAAGACACCGCGGGAAACGGCTTCTTCCGTATTCTTTTTCAACGCCTGCTTTACCTTGTCGTCGGCGATCAGTTCCATGTACAGCGCGGGCGAAATGCCGCCAGCCTCAAGGACTGCCGTCAGCTCTTCCAAGTTGCCGAGGTTGCGCGGATGCTCGAACATCGCGCTGAAGATGGTCGACAGGTAATGATGAAATTCCTCCTCGCTGCGCATCTGCATGCCTGTCGCCCCGCGCATCAATTGAAGCGTATTGATCGGGAAATGCGGATTGTTTTTGAACGGTACGTCGAAGTGTCTTGCCCATCGTTCGAGATCGATAGCCAAATAGGAGGCTTTTACCGGTATGCCTGCGGGACTGCTGTTTCCGGCGGCCTGAAAGACGGCGCCCAGAAGCATCGGGCGCCATACAATTTCCGCCCCTTTGGCACGGGTGATTTTCGGCAGTTGATGATAAGCGAGGTAGCTGTACGGGCTGCCGACATCAAAAAAGAATTCAACCTGCTTCATATGTCCTCCTATCTCAATTATCGATGCCGGAAAATTGCATGCAGGTTCGCGCGCCGGATTGCGCGAATCGTCACCAGCGCTCCATCCAGGGCCGCAGGTCGAGCTCATGCGTCCAGGCGTCACGCGGCTGCGTATGCAAATGCCAGTAATTCTCCGCGATGTGGTCCGGATTCAGGATGCCGTCCTGGTCCTTGAGTGCGTAACGCTCGGGAAATGTATCGCGGATGAATGCGGTATCGATGGCGCCGTCGACCACCACGTGCGCGACATGGATGTTCTTCGGCCCCAGCTCCCGTGCCATGCTTTGCGCCAGGGCTCTCAGGGCGTGCTTGGCGCCGGCGAAGGCGGCAAAGTTCGCCGAACCACGCAGTCCGGCGGTAGCGCCCGTAAAGATGATGGTGCCGCGTCCCCGGCTCACCATGCGCTTGGCGACTTCGCGGCCAACGAGAAAGCCGCTGAAACATGCCATTTCCCAGATCTTGAAATACTTGCGCGCCGTTTCCTCAAGTATGCTGCTCGGGACGTTAGCGCCAATGTTGAAGACCATGACTTCGATGGGCGCGATGTCGCGTTCGATGTCATCCACCAGCTTGATGACCTCGTCCTCCTTGCGGGCATCCGAGCCGAAGCCGTAGGCCTGGCCGCCGGACGCGTGGATTTCATCGATCAGAGGTTGAAGCTTTTCGGCGTCCCGTCTCGTCGCGCAGGCGATCATGCCTCCCCTTGCGAAGCGTTTTGCGATCGCACCGCCGGTCGAGTCGCCGGCGCCAATGATCAATGCAGCCTGTTTGTTAGTGTCGGTCATCATGCCTGTTGGTCTCCGCGCTTAAATAACGATCGTTACGGTAACGAACGTTATGTTAACATCCGCATGGTGTCAAGCATTTTCAAGTGAAGGTACGCATGCGGTACAAACCGGGTCATAAAGAGGAAAAGCGCAAGGAGCTGCTCAAGGCCAGCGGTGCAGTGGTCAAGGCAAACGGCTTCGCGGCGACAGGCGTGGACGCACTGATGCAAGCCGCCGGCGTGACCAGCGGCGCCTTTTACAGTCACTTCTCATCCAAAACGGAGCTGCTGAAAGCGTTGATCGAAAGCGAGCTGCTGACAAGCAGGGAAATGTGGGCCGGTAATCCTCATGAGACCGCGGAAGACTGGCTGTCGTTCGAACTCGACCGCTATCTAAGCCCCGGCCATGCCAAGCATCCCGAAGCAGGTTGCATACTGCCTTCCCTTGCAGCGGAAATCAGCCGGGCGGACGATTCGGTTCGCGAGCTGTTTGAAAAGGAATTGCTCAAAGGCCAGCAAGTGCTGGCACAACGTCTCGGCAGCGATGAACTTGCGTGGTCGTTTCTCTGCCAGCTCGTCGGCGCCATTCTCCTGGCCCGGACGATGCCGGGAGAAGCGATGCAGCGCAGCATCATTGAAGCCAGCAAGCATTTCCTGAAGGATGCGATTGCACGTCTATCCGATAAGTCCGATGAAGCATTGCCTGTGCGGCGCAAGCGAAATTTGCGCCGCACCACTGCGAGCAAATAGCGCCAGCTTGCCTCGGAGCTTAAATTTCCGAGACGCTGCTCCACGGTAGTCGATGAATTCGTTCTCCATGGACGAAACATCCTTATCCGCCTCACCAACGCAACAATGCGCAGTCAGACTTGTCGAAGCCGCACATGCTTTTCCGGCGGCTTCAACAGCCGTCGACGGATGGCGAATCTTCTTTTTCGAGGAGGAAACATGCCCTTCCAGAAAAACCAGTTTGGTGTCCCGCAATACCCGCAATCGGATGCGCGCCGGCTTTTCGTGCTGCTTTCAGCGATTGATTTGCTGGAACGTCCGACGGTGTCGGCACTGTCGGACCTGACAGGAATCGACAAGGAGTCGATCGACGACGAGGTGCTCAAACTCAGGGATCAGTTCGGCGTGGACCTGCATAAACTCGGCGAGGTCTATCGCATCGACTCCTGGGGCGACCTGCTGAAGAAGAACGCGGTCAAAAAATATCTGAAGGATGGAGGCTGACCGGACTCGCGGATTTTCCGCATCCGGTCTGGAACAAGGTCAGACCTGCTCCGACAGTCCGGGTCGCACCAGTCCGGCGGGAGTACGGCGATTGAACAGCTTCTCCGCCAGTTGGCCGTTATTGAGGCGATCCTGTACGCGGACATTGGCGGCAACATGAGCCATGAACCCATCGAGCTTTTTCCATGCATCAAGCTGATCAATGTCCTTGGAATGGGTCCAAAGATGGAATACCCGATTGTGCTTGCAAGCATGGTCGAACAGCGCATACATGCGGTCCATCCAATCGTCATGCCGCATCGCCAGCATCAGGCCGTCACGCCGCTGGGACCAGTTTCCTGATGCAATGAAATTGCGGAGATAGACGCTTCTTGAATGCGGATAGAACTGGATGGTGGTAGGGATCTGAAAGATATCGTTGCCGGCATCGAAGCGCAGGTTCATCGTTGTCCTGGCATAGTGAAAACCGCAGGCTTTCACCGCGTCCACATCCCGCTTGCCATATTTTCCGCCTGGATAACAGAAGCCGGTGATCGGTCTGCCCAATAGGTTTTCCAGGTGCCGCTTGCCTTCCACGATCTGGAAATGCGCTTCGCGATCCCCCAGGTTCTTTAGCCGGCAATGATCATAGGTATGCGCCCCTATTTCGAACTGGCTTCCGACTTCGCGCATCTGTGCGTCGGACATGACCGGAAAAGTATCGCCCTCCGAATTCCTGATCGGTATGTAAAACGTGCCGTTGATGCCATGCTTGCTCAGCAATTCCGCCATTCGCAAATCCGACGGATTGCCGTCGTCAATGGAATAGGTAAATAAAAGCCCCATCATCGAATCCTTTTAACCTGCGTGGCACGCGCCAAGTACGCACAGTCTGCGGCACCCGCATTCGGCGGCAGCCGAAACTGGCGGTCCGCCGTGTGCATGCATGGAGCGGTACGCAGCAATTGCAGTGATTTATCGCGAAACAGACACCTTGGTCCTGCCAGTCTCCACCGCCGGCACCGATGCGCGGCACGCGTCGAGCAATCCGGCTGCGGCATTCTCAAAGGAATACTCGCCGACCTGGGCAAGGCTCTTCTCGGAAAATTTCCGCCATATATCCGGTTGCTGCAACAGGATGGCGGCACGCTGCGCCCACGCTTCGGCCTCCATATTGCAGACGAAACCATTCAGGCCGTCGCGGACAAGCTCACCGGCCACCCCGGCATGCGGCGAAACGATTATCGGAAGACCGGCAGCACAGGCTTCGTTGGCCACGACGCCCCACACATCGGCGAGGGTCGGAAACAGGAAGACCTTTGCGGAACGGTACAGATCGGGCAGTTCACGCTGTGCCGCGAAACCGTGAAACACGGCTTCCACGAGCTGCAGATGCATTGCCGCGGCTTTCTTGATCGCGTCTTCCTGGCTGCCGGAACCCACGAACAGGATCTTTACCTTGCGGCCTATCTTCCTGGCAGTCGCAAGTGCGGTCTCCAGAGCGAACAATGGCCCCTTGGCGGCTTCGATGCGGCCGCAGAAAATGAAGTCGAATGTCTTCGGCTGGTTCGACTGCTGCGGTTTGAACAGTTCGTTATCAATGCACAAATGAGATATGAAGCAACGGTCGGGCGAAATACCGTAGCTTTCGTATAAACGACGGCCGCCGACACTGGCGGATATGAATGCGGTGGACTTCGCGAACACCACGCGCCGCACGATCCTGTGCACATGGCTCAGCGCCTGTTCGGAAAGATCCGTGCCGTCGGTGAGCGGTACATGGGCGATTCCACGGGCAGCGGCATAGCCGAAAGCATAGAGCTGTGTTGGATAAAACCCGTCGGTAACAATAACGTCCGGCGCCAGCCGCTTGAGAGTCGGCACGACATCGAAATTGTTGTGAATGTAGCGGCCGCGCAGCTGAATGATCCGTTCCTTAAGAAACGTGTGCTGAAAATCCATCGGTGGTAAATCCCAGTGCCGATAGGGTTCCCGTTCCGCGCAGAAAACCGCGTGAAAGTCTACGCCGGGCATTTTCCCGACACGTTCAAATACCGGTATGCGGTATGGAGGTGGATTATTGGTAACGAGGGCGATTCTTAACATTGTTGTGATCTCAGCGACTGGATGAGGACAATGAATCATGCAGCGCGGATTCGGCTCGGGTGTTGACGGTACTCAACGCGTTATGCGCTACCGCCAAATTTTTTATCAAACGAGCTTTATGACCAGGGTATGGCGATACTTTTGGACCCAGAATGCTTGGCTGGGAGGGGGTTACTCACAGATATTGTGATTAACCCTGTGAACAAGCAGAAACTTTTAATCTAGTTCTTTGATTTAAAACAGAATATTTGTTCTGCTCAAAACCAGTGCGAATGCCGGCGTGAACGCACCGGCCAAAGAAGCAAAAAAAAAAGGAGGAACGCCCGAAAGCATTCCCCCTTTTTAGTTCGTTCCCAACGTCGCCCGCGCTTGCGATTGCGCGGCACGCACGCGAAGGTTACAGATCAGCGGCGGACGGCCTCTTCATCTGGCAGGACGTCGGCTGGGAAGCCACGAAGGATTCAATCTTCTGATTGGTCTTCCAGCCGTAGCCGGTATTTTCCTGGTCATACTTCACATCCTTGCCATTCACCTTTGTCCAGGTCGTGATGTAGATCGGCTGCTGCATCTGGTGGTCAGACTTGCGCATCTCCATATCACCGCCCAGGCCTTTCATTTTCATGCCTTCCAGCGCAAACGCAACCTTCACCGGGTCGGTCGACTTGCTCTCCTTGATCGCCTTGGACAGGAAGTGCACCACCGAATGCGTCTGTGTCGTGTAAAAGTCGTCCTTGTACTTTTTCTTGAAGCCTTCGACGATTTCCTTGCCGGCAAACGTTTCGTTATTGACGTTCCAGTTACCGACCGACTTGACCCGATCGGCACCTGCCGCGCCCATTGCGGTCGGCACGCCGGTGGTTGCACCGTAATACGTATAGAAATCAGCCTTCAGATCGGAATCCCTTGCGGCCTTGATCAGCAAAGCCAAATCGCTTCCCCAGTTTCCGGTCAGCACCGTGTCTGCGCCCGAAGCCTTGATCTTTGCGACGTAAGGCGAGAAATCCTTCACGAGAGCGATTGGATGCAAATCGTCGCCCACGATTTCGATATCCGGGCGCTTGCGTGCAAGGTACTCTTTCGCCGCGCGCGTGAACTGATGGCCATGCGCATAATTCTGGCCAATGATGTACACCTTCTTGACCGACTGGTCCTTCGCCAGATAAGTGGTCAATGCTTCCATCTTCATGTCCGAATTGGCGTCGAAGCGGAAATGCCAGAAGCTGCACTTGCTGTTGGTCAGGTCAGGATCGATCGCGGAGTTGTTGAAGTACACGATCTCCTTGCCCGGATTGCGTTCGTTATGCTTGTTGATCGCATCGACCAACGCCAACGCCACGCCAGAGCCGTTGCCCTGCGCGATGTAGCGGATACCCTGGTTGATGACGTTCTTCAACTGGTTCAGCGATTCCTGCGGACTGCCCTTGTTGTCGAATGCAACGAACTCGATCGTGTGATTGCCGGCGAGTTTCTGCTTGTTCGCCAGTTCAGCATTGTATTGATAGCTGTTGAACAGGTTCTGGCCGATGGGCGCAAACGCACCCGACATGGTATCGATATAGGCCACCTTGACTACATCGGCCAGTGCGTTCGGCGCAGCAAGCGCAACAGCCAAAGGTAGTGCCGATGTCAGCATTCTGATTGTTTTGTTCATGGTGTCTCCTCCAAGTTGATTTTCAAGCGGCGTATGAATATTTCCGTAGCGCGCCGCGCCGCTTCAGTCTTTTATACGGGCGTCCGACGATATAACTTTAGAGTCGGATCGAGATAAAATTTCTCTCAGTTCATCAAGCGCCCTTGCGGCCCGATGATGCCGATCTGTACGAATGACGATCCTTCGCGCCGGCCATTCGAAAAGTCGTAGCTCAGGCCCCCAATATCGGTCTTGTGGATTTGATGAAGCGCGGCCGCCATCTCTTCCCGGGTCGGAACACCCTTGATTTTCTTCAGCGCTTCCACCACTACCCGCGCCGCAAGAAATCCTTCCAGGTGGAGATTGTTAATCCTCACTTCCGGTATCTGCTGAAGGTCCATCGCGGCACGGAAATCCTTCATGATTTGCAGTGCGCTGCTGGTGGGATATGTCACCTGGGTCAGCATGAGTCCCCGGCTTGCTTCCGCACCGAGAATATCGACGATTGCGGCATGCGAGGTGGTTGAAAAACTGGTGACGGGAAGCGCCGGGCGCAGCGTGCGGATTTCCTTGTAAAACTGCGCGACCAGCGGCGTGACGCCATAGACCAGGACCTGTTGCAACGATTGATCCGCAGCCACCTTGCGCGCGATGTCGGGAATATCCTTCAACCCGGCGGGAACGGGATAACGCGCGACGAGAGTAGCTCCGCTTTTCTCGGCAGCGCGCTCGATCTGTGCCAGCGCTTCACGGCCGGAGCCGTCGTCGGAATACACCGCGACCATCCGCTTGCGGCCAATCGTTGCGGACACATTCACGATCTTGTCAGCCTCTGCGGCGATGCCGGCAATCAGGAAGTAATGATTCTTGCTTTGCAGGCCGCGTACGGTGGACGATCCATCGCGGGGACCTACAAGCGGTATATTGGCTTTGGACAACACGCCCGATTGAATCAAAGCGGCGTTTTGCAACGTGCCTGCAGTATTGAGCAGCGCCACCGGCGAATGGGCCGCAATCAGTTCCTGTGTTTTGGCAACGGTAAGCTTGGGATCGAAGGAATCGTCCTGCACCTCGAATCGAATTCGATAACCGTTGACCCCGCCGTTTTCATTTATGTAATCAAAACAGGCGCTGGCACCTTCGGCGAGCGGTTTGCCCAGGGTGGCAAACGGGCCGTTCAGCGGCACTACCGATCCGATCACCACTTCCTTCGGGGCGGAAAACACTTGCGCAGATATGCACATGGCGAACGACATGGCCAACAAACGGCGAGGTAACGCGGACAACACACTCATGGACTGGTCTCCTCCATCCTGATATTCGAAATCTTTGACGCTTGTTGATAGCCGGCACGGCTAGCGCGTTCTTAAAAAGTGGTCAAGGCAAGCTTTCGTGATTCACGGCAGAGCGATGCGATTGATCCCGTTTTCTCGGGCCTAACGCATGTTTTGCCCTCCATGAATTGAACGACATTCAATTAAAACAATGAAGCCATCGTATGAAACTAATTTCCATGCGTCAAGACATTTTCCCGATTCTTCATCTGGAACAACACGGACAGGGCTTGGCGGAAACCACTATGCGAAACACCATAGTTTGTCTTACAACATGCGACATCCAAACCGCCAATCAAAGACAAACCTTTGCCCCACGTCAAATCTCGATGGGCATCACCGCATAAAGTGTCTACAGGCACTAAATTTGGTGCGACCAAGGAAAAGCAAATGACACGACCCGAATCGCTTTTTGAAGCAGCTAGTTACGATCTCAACAAATTTCGCGAGCGTCGGATGGCCGAACGCCGTGCCACGCCTCGAAACACGGCCGACCGGCGCGCTGCCCGAGCGCCGGCACAGGACGACAAAGCCGCAGGACAATTCAGTACTGGACAAAACCAGGGAAGCGCGCAAGACGGCCAATAAGAGCGGCAGACTTAATCCTGCCCGGGAACACATGCCGTCTCGCGCTTGGGACGGCTGATCGAACCGTTCCAGTTTTTCAGTAGCCGAAATGCGGTGAAATGAAGGCCGGTATGATCGGCGCGAAAAGGGGAACGGTATGTGGGTAGAACGATGCAACAATCAACGCTGTCGGCGCCCGTATCAGGTCAATGAATTTGATAACGAATGCAAAGGCCAACCTCAGCCTGTCGATATCATCTGTCCACATTGCGGATGCAGCGAAGTGCGCTGGAGTGAATGTGTGTTCCTGACCCATGCCCTGTCGTCTGAACAAGAGCTGGAGATCAACCAGCGCCAGGGCTATATCGGCGCATTCAAGAAGCGCGCATCGAAGTATCCGGCTGTCGCATCGCGGTAACAAACTTGGTACATATCAAGCACATCGTCAGGCCTGCTGCACATAAGTTGTCCACCTTAACCATTCTCAAGCCACAGCCGTTGTGAGACGTTACATTGAAAACTTGATTACTTGCTCGATGGTGCCTTATGAACACTGCTCAGAATCTGGCGAAATATTTGTCAGCCTTGGCGGTTATGGTTTTTTGCAGCGCCCTGATACTTTTCATTCCAGGGCCCCAGTCCCCTCTTCCCGACACAACTGCCTCCACCACGCCCCCGGAAACGCCGGAGGCCCCTAGCAAAATCGACGTGCCAGTCAAACACAAACCGGTGGAAGCCATCCCGGTAAGTGGATAGAGGCAGGGGATCCTCGTTTTTAGCAATCCAGTATTTTTGGATGTGTCCGCAGCATTCTTGCGAGGACCGCGTCACCGATCACAGGTCTTGGCACATTTTCCTAGCCCGGCACGCTGCTCCCGGGCTCGCTTTATCCATGCCGTAATGATTGTGCAGCCGGTTTGCGAATCACATTCTGACATTCATTGAATTCATGAATCGTTGCGAGTCGTCAAAGCAATTTTTCCTTGATGCATCATCCTAGGCTTTTCCAACAGGAGATGACATGGAAATTTTGTTGGCGGCATTAAATGACGACTGGGTGACGCAGTTTTACATGGTGTGCACAGCAGTTGCAACGTTCTGGTTTGTCGGCGCAACCCGGATATAAAAGCGACCTGTTTTGCTTGTCTTTGCGGAAGAACGCTGCGGGCTGAAGGCGCGCATAAAAAAACCCAGCGCAATTTGGCTGGGTTTGGAAATCTGGTGCTGGAATGTTTGCATACCGCCAGCCCCGGTACAAACAGCTATTTCTCTTGAGACAGGCTCACTCGGAAAAGCTCGAATACAGACATGTTATCGAATTTTCATCGTCTGACTTTGATGTATCACAAACCTGAGGTGCTGCCCCAGAGCTCAATAAAAAAATCCCACAGCATGGGGATGCTGTAGGACAAGCTCTGTGAAGGAAAAATATGCCGTGAGTAACAGTGATATGCGGTTACTCACGGGTAATCTTAACCGTCGAATCTTAGGCCAAACTTAAATCCTGCAAATCGGAGCAGAACCCATGAGAATCGGCATCGCGATGCCATGCAATGAACCTCTGAGTACACCAGACCTTGAAGCAAAATCGACGACAAAACAGACAATTATTGGCTGTTTCGCTGCTACATCCCTAGTCGTTGCATCGTAGGTATATGCTTCACCAGTTTCTTCAATTGATGAAATGCTGGAAGCCGTTAAAGCCCGCAACGAGAAAGCCTTCCTTCAAACCAAAGGTGCAATCGAGAGAGAAGAAAAGCCGACCAGCGGCGATGCCGAGAAAGCCAAATCACTCTACGAACAAGGCATGTCTGCGTGCAAAAGCCAGAATTTCCTGACGGCTGTTGACCTGCTAACCAAAGCCGGTGCTGCTGATCCAGCCCATAGCCGTGGAGCCACCTATCTTGGAAGGGCTCAGCTAAAGACAAACGATGACGGATGCTTACCGCATGCGTGCAGACCACCGCTTCCTCGATCCAGTCATACGACAAATGCTGGCCCAGTCGCCTCCAGTCAGGGGACTCCAGGCCATCAGCAAGGAAATGAAGGGCGTCGTCGAACATCGCGCCGGAGGTTAACAGCGATGCGGAATGTTTACAACCGAAAAATAAAAAATGCCGTTCAGGCTTAACTGAACGGCATTACAGCTAGTGGCTGCCTTTTTCGCTATTGAATTCCAGTCTGCAGGTCTGGCAATCATTGAGTTGATTACGGCCGATGGGGATTTCAAGACGCGATGTACCGGCTGGCTAAATCCCATTGCATCAATCGGCAAAACAAAAAAGCCGTTATCGGAAATGTGATAACGGCTGTCTTCGCTTCAATGCTTAAATTGTCGGCACTACTGTGGGTAGACCAGCTGCAATTCCTCTAAGCCCGCATGGCTGCCGGTTTCTTGGCGGAAGGTGTGAGATTCGAACTCACGGAGGACTCGCATCCTCGCCGGTTTTCAAGACCGGTGCATTCAACCGCTCTGCCAACCTTCCGTAGCCGGAATTATACCGAAGTCGCCCCTGATTGCCGAATGATGAATGGCAAATAAACGGTTAATCGCGTAAAAACAATTGCTGCAGGTCGTTCAGGAAGCGCCGGCCGAGTTCAGTCGGCCGAATCATCCGGTGATCACGATACAGCAATCCCTTCTGTTCGGCTTCGTCGAGTGCCTGGCCGATTGCATTGATCGTCATGCCGGTGCGCTCGGCAAACAGGTTGACTTCGAAACCGTCGTTCAGACGCAGCGCGTTTAGCATGAATTCGAATCCAAGCTCGCTTCGTTCGATTTCGAATTCTTCCTGTACCGGCGATCCCTTTGCCATATTTTCCAGATAGGCTTTTGGTTGCTTGTAGCGCATCTGCCTGATGATCCGATGCGGAAAAGACAGTTTGGAATGTGCTCCGGCACCAATACCGAGATAATCCCCGAATTGCCAGTAGTTCAGATTGTGCCGCGCCTGACGGCCGGCCTGCGCGTATGCGGAAACTTCATAGTGTGCATACCCGGCGCTGCTGGTCCGATGCTGGATCATGTCCTGCATTTCCGCGCTCATGTCGTCATCCGGTACAGCGGGAGGATACTTGGCGAAGTACGTGTTCGGCTCCAGTGTCAGGTGATAGAGCGACAGATGCGGTGGCGCAAACCCGATTGCTGTTGCGACGTCCTCCGCCGCCTCATCCAATGTTTGGGAAGGCAACGCATACATCAGGTCGAGATTGAAGTTATCAAAGGCGGCATGAGCAATGTCGACTGCCCTTCTGGCTTCATCGCCATCATGGATGCGGCCGAGTGCCTGCAAATGACGCGGATTGAAGCTCTGGATACCGATCGAAAGGCGGTTGATGCCACTGGCGCGATACGAGCGGAATTTCTCCATTTCGAACGTGCCCGGATTGGCCTCCATCGTGATTTCGGCGCGGCCGTCCAGTGGCAACAAAGTCCGTATATCGGAAAGCAAGCGGTCCACTCCGGCTGCCGACATCAGGCTAGGCGTACCGCCGCCGATAAAAATCGTGTAGATCTTTCTTCCCCAGATCAGCGGCAATGCGGCCTCAAGGTCGCTGCGTAACGCGTCCAGGTATTCCTTCTCCGGAAAACCGTCCCTGGCTTCGTGGGAATTGAAATCGCAATAAGGACATTTTCGTACGCACCAAGGAAAATGCACATACAGCGACAATGGCGGCAGCGCCGTCAGATGCAGTGTGCCTGGCCCCAGGAATGCCGTCGCGGCATCGACAGGAGCCGGTGCGGTTTTGGTAGTTGTACCGGAATTGACCGGCTTGATGGGTATCATCGCAATTTCTCCACCAGCACGCGCAGTGCCTGTCCGCGGTGCGACATTCGGTTCTTTTCCTGCGCGGATAATTCCGCCGCCGTCTTTTGCAATGAAGGAAGCCAGAAATGCGGGTCATAGCCGAAACCGCCCTGCCCGCGTGGCTCGGCGACGATGTCGCCGTCCCAGCGCCCTTCCGCAATGACAGGCTGCGGATCATCGGCATGCCGCACCAGGACAAGCACACAATAATAGTAGGCCGATTTGTCGGCCTGTGCTGCCAGTTCCTCGATCAGCTTTCGATTATTGCGCAGGTCGGACCTGGGTTCGCCGGCGAATCGCGCCGACAATACGCCGGGCGCTCCGCCAAGCGCATTGGCGCAGACACCGGAATCGTCAGCCAGCGCCGGGAGACCGGTCAACCGTGATGCGTGTCGTGCTTTCGCGAGCGCGTTCTCGACGAAGGTTGGATGCGGCTCCTCCGCCTCGGGCACATTAAACTCGCCCTGCGTACGAAGGTTGAAACCGAGCGGGCCCAGCAGTTCGCCGAACTCCTTCAGTTTGCCGGCATTATTCGATGCAAGGACGATGGTGCGGTTCATGATGTCAGTTTGCTCCGGCATGAACCGGTGCAGATATTCGCGGTGTGTCAGGACAGCCCAAGCGCCTTCTTTTGCTGCACGATCAGCTCACCGATACCTTTCTGCGCAAGGTCGAGAAGCGTGTTCATGGTAGCGCGATCGAAGGCAGCGCCTTCGGCCGTACCCTGCACTTCGACGAAGTGGCCGCCGTCGGTCATGACGACATTCATATCGGTATCGCAGTCCGAATCCTCAATATAGTCGAGATCCAGTACCGGCCTGCCGCCATGCACGCCGACCGAGACCGCGGCAACGAAATGCCTGACCGGCATTGCCGTGATGACGCCACGGTTCAGCAAGCCGGCAAACGCATCATGGGCTGCCACCATTGCACCGGTAATCGCCGCAGTGCGGGTTCCGCCGTCGGCTTGCAGGACATCGCAATCGAGTTGAAGGGTTCGTTCACCGAAGGCATCCAGATCGAACGCGGCGCGCAATGAGCGGCCGATCAATCGCTGAATTTCCTGAGTGCGCCCGGATTGCTTTCCCTTGGCTGCCTCGCGGTCCATGCGGGTGTGGGTGGACCGCGGCAGCATACCGTATTCCGCAGTCATCCACCCCTGCCCTTTTCCCTTCAGGAATCCCGGCACTTTTTCTTCGATGCTTGCTGTGCAAAGCACACGCGTGTCACCGAACTCGATCAGGACGGAGCCCTCGGCATGCTTGGTGTATTGACGGTTAATGCGGACGTTCCGCAATGCATCTGCGGCTCGTCCGCTAGGACGATTTTCAAGCGACATGGAATTGCCTAATTTTTAGATGTGAGGCGGGAAGACTTCTCGATTGCGCCACGGATTTCCTCGATCGCCTTTTCAATGTCGGAATCGTTGAATACGTCGGCTTGTTCCAGATCCGCATGACGCGGCGCCTGGATCGTCGTGGTGACGCTTCCCACCGGTAGTGTATGAGTGGTGATAGTGCTGTTTGGATCCTGCAGGTTATGCCCGCCTTCCCACATAAGGGCCAGTGCGGTGACATTGTCACTCGCCTTGCCGGCGATGCCGGTGGCGGTCGCGAGCAGTTCAGGCACAGCCCTGACCACCGTGTTGTTCTGCAGGCGCTGAGCCAGTACATGGTCAGGCAATACGGACCACAAACCGTCGGAACACAACAGTATCACGTCGCCCGCCTGCAGGCTGGAACGGCGCGACAGTTCCACGATCGGCATATTGGGCGCACCGAGACAATTAAACAGCTTGTTTCGGTCCGGATGGGTATCCCGTTCCGACGGATCGACCTTACCCTGCGCAATCAGCGTCTCGATGCGGGAATGGTCCCTTGTGCGGGCCAGTATCTGGCCCTGCCGCATCCAGTACAACCGTGAATCGCCGCAATGCGCCCAGAAAGCGTTTCCATGCTGAATCAGGCAGGCGACGATCGTTGTGCGCGGCGTCTCAGGCAGATTATTGATGGCCCGATAGCGATGAATCTCGCGATGCGCGGCGAAAAAACTGTCCTCGAGGAACCGCTCCGGTTTCTTTATGTATGGATTGGCATTCTGCTGGAACAGGGATCCTACGGTCTGCAAAGCGATGGTGGCGGCCATTTCACCCTGGATATGCCCGCCCATGCCGTCCGCAAGAAGCAGCAGCAGCGCGTCGCGCGTGAAGCTGTATCCCATGCGGTCCTGGTTGTTCTTGCGGCCACCGATATGGCTTTCCTGATATACAGAGAATCGCATGAGCGTGTCCGGTTACTTTGTATGTTCCTGGATGGTGGTGCCGATAGCTGCCGAGTTGCGGCCGAGATTGGCAAACAACCCCTTCAACCTGGTCGAGACTTTTTCCAGGATGTCCGCTTCCTTTTTTTCCGATATCGGTTCCCGCAGCGCCTTCTGCAACGCGAATACGCTCTGCGGGCGCTCCAGAGGATCGACGCGCAAACTCCATCGAATCACCTGGATCAATTCGCGCGAATACATGCTTTCCAGCTTGCGGAAGTGATCGTCCATCTTGTCATTGGTCTTGCGCTGATCCGCTGGCTGCGGCGGTGCGCCGACCATGCACGCGAACATCGACGCGCCTATGCTGTAAATATCGGTCCAGGGACCAAGATTGCCGTTCTTTACGTAGAGCTCCGGCGGCGCAAAGCCCGGCGTGTACATCGGATACAGCTTCGGCATATCCGTTTTCAGCGTCTGGCGCGCGGCCCCGAAATCCAGCAGAATCGGTGTGCCGTCCATGCGGAGGTAAATATTGGCCGGCTTCAGGTCGAGATGCAGCAGCTTGTTGGTATGCACCTCGCGCAGGCCGTTCATCACCTGATTGAACATCTTGCGAATGAAGCGCTCCGACACCAGCGGACGTTCGCCCTTGTCACGGCGGCGCAGG
Source organism: Noviherbaspirillum sp. (assembly GCF_035944575.1). GTDB lineage: Bacteria > Pseudomonadota > Gammaproteobacteria > Burkholderiales > Burkholderiaceae_D > Noviherbaspirillum. The sequence goes on along the minus strand of NZ_DASZBA010000257.1, from coordinate 81,312 downwards.
ATATGGTCCTGCAGCGAGCGCCCCGACTCGTAGGCCATCACCATGTACACGGTGTCATTGGCACGGAAAAAGTTGATCACACTGACAACATTGGGATGTGAAATACGGGCCAGCGCTCTCCCTTCCTCGAAGAAGCACTTCAGGCCGATCCGGAATACGGGAAGATTTTCCGCGGAGATCGCCGGCACCAGCTCGCCCGGCTGGCGCAACGCCAGCGAACTCGGAAGATACTCCTTGATCGCAACGGCATTGCCGTCTTCATCATAGGCAAGGTAGACAATACTGAACCCGCCTGACGCAATCTTCTTTACAATGCGATATCCAGCTATTTCAAGCCCATCCGGTAACGGAGCGTTGTTTTGCGCGGCCATAGTGTCCTAATGATTCACATTCGGTTTCACATGCAAGTTTCACATGCAGAGATTACCTGCGATTGTGTTGACAAATCCCTGTTTTGTAAAGAAGAAGGCTGAATTTTGACTATATCGAGCATGACCGGATACGCGGTCGTCACACGCGAAACAACAGCGGGCACGCTGACAATCGAAATCAAGAGCGTCAATTCCCGCTTCCTTGATCTGCAATTCCGCATCAATGATGAGATGCGTGCCTTCGAACCAGCGTTGCGCGAAGCCATCATGGGCCGGATCGGACGCGGCAAGGTCGAGTGCCGCTTGAGCTTCGGGCGCAAGGCGGCAAGCGGGACTTCGCAGGCTCTGAACATCCCGCTGCTGCAAATACTGTCCAGGCTGCAGGACGACATTCGCGAACAATTTCATGACGCGCAGCCGCTCTCCGTGCATGAGCTGTTGCGCTGGCCTGGCATGCTCGAGGAAGCCGACTCAAACCAGGAGTCGCTGCAGAGTGACGTTGCTGCCACGATGGCCGACGCAGTCGATGCGTTCGTCGAATCACGCAACCGTGAGGGCGCGGCATTGCAGGCGATGCTGCTGTCGCGTGTCGACGACATGGACGCCATTGTCAAACGAATCACACCCATGGTGCCGCAGGCGATTTCGCAGTTCCAGCAGAAGGCGACGGAACGCATGCAGGAAGCGCTTGGACTTGCCATTCAAAACGGCGCAGCGACCACGTCCACCTTGTCGCGCGAAGAGGCGCTGGAACGCATCAGGCAGGAGGTCACGCTGTACGGCATCCGCATCGACGTCGCGGAAGAGTTGTCCCGCCTGTCCGCGCACCTGGCGGAAACCCGCCATATCCTTGCGAAAGGCGGCCCTGTCGGCAAGCGGCTGGATTTCATGATGCAGGAGCTGAACCGGGAAGCCAACACGGTTGGCTCCAAGGCAGCCCTGAAGGAACTGTCGGATGCATCGATGTCAATGAAACTGCTGATTGAGCAGATGCGGGAACAAGTTCAGAATCTTGAATAATTTCCCCATTCAATAATTGCCCAACCTCTTCGCCGAGCCTCTTCATGTCAGATTTACATTCTTCCTCCGGCAGCCTGTTCATGGTCGTTGCGCCATCCGGCGCTGGAAAGTCGACGCTGGTCAACGCCCTGCTCGCCCAGGAGCCGTCAATCAAACTATCGATTTCCTACACGACCCGCGCTCCTCGCCCGAAAGAGCAGCATGGGCGCGAGTATTACTTCACGTCCGTAAGAGATTTTCTGACAAGACGGGAATCCGGGGAATTTTTGGAATCCGCCGAAGTCCACGGTAATTACTACGGTACATCACGCCTGATGATTTCGGACCAGATGAGGGCCGGCACCGATGTGTTGCTGGAAATCGACTGGCAAGGCGCCCAGCAGGTCAAGAAGCAATTTCCCGATGCGGTCGGGATTTTCATCCTGCCGCCATCCATCGCCGTCCTGGAAGAGCGCCTGAACAAGCGCGGACAGGACGATCCGTCGGTCATCACCCGTCGAATTCTGGCTGCCGGAGGGGAGATCGCACACGCGCCCGAGTTTGAATATGTTATTATTAATCAAGAGTTTGCGACCGCTTTAGCCGAATTGACAGCCGTTGTAAAAGCCAGCCGTTGTCGGTATGCGCGGCAAGCTGCACGAAACACATCCCTGTTCGCCCAACTGGGCTTGCACGGCACATTGACTTAATCCACCAGGAGCATGAATGGCCCGCGTCACTATTGAAGATTGCTTGCAAGAAATCCCTAACCGCTTTCAGCTTACGCTCGCTGCGACTTACCGCGCCCGTCAACTGCTGCAGGGGCATACGCCGAAGCTGGAAGCCAAGGACAAGCCGACCGTCATAGCGCTGCGCGAGATCGCGGCCGGAAAAGTCGGGATTGAAATGCTGAAGAAAGTCCCGAGTTAAATTCCACAACCATGAAGCGGCTGATATCCTCAGTTTATGAACCTGACACCCACAGATTCAACCTTATCAGTTGCTCTACCTAACCGGGCGGCATCCGACCGCTCGGCCAACAGAAATACCGACCCCAACGGTGCCGATCCGAATGGTGCTGTTGCCGGCGTCGCATCCGTCACCCAACTCAATGCAAAGCTCGCCGAATACCTGACTCCTTCTGAATTGAAGAAGGTGAAGGAAGCGTATCGCTTTTCCGACGAAATGCATCTCGGCCAGATGCGTAAATCCGGAGAGCCGTACATCTCGCATCCGATTGCCGTCGCCGAAATTTGCGCGGACTGGAAACTGGATGCGCAGGCAATCATGGCTGCGCTGCTGCACGACGTGATGGAGGATCAGGACGTCAAGAAGGAAGAACTGATCGAACGTTTCGGTGCGCCGGTGGCGACACTGGTCGACGGACTGTCGAAGCTCGACAAGATCGAATTCCAGAGCCAGATCGAGATCCAGGCTGAAAACTTCCGCAAGATGCTTCTGGCTATGGCGCGGGACGTGCGCGTCATCCTGGTCAAGCTGGCCGACCGCCTGCACAACATGCGCACGCTCGGCTTCATGTCGCCGGAAAAGAAGCGGCGCATTGCGCGCGAGACGATGGAAGTGTATGTGCCGATCGCCCATCGGCTCGGCCTGAACAACATATATCGCGAACTGCAGGACCTGGCGTTTTCCCATCTGTACCCGGTGCGCTACAAGACGCTGTCCAAAGCCGTCAAGGCGGCGCGCGGAAACCGGCGCGAAGTCGTCAGCAAGATTCTTGATTCCGTAAAAAACACGCTGGCGGCAGCAGGTGTCCAGGCACAGGTCTACGGCCGCGAAAAAACTCTGTTCGGCATCTATCGCAAGATGCGCAACAAGCACTTGTCCTTTTCGCAGGTGCTGGATGTCTACGGATTCCGGGTTGTGGTCGACAGCTTTGCCAACTGCTATGTCGCATTAGGCACGCTGCATGCGCTTTACAAGCCGATGCCCGGCAAATTCAAAGACTACATCGCCATTCCGAAGCTCAATGGCTACCAGTCGCTGCACACCACACTCATCGGCCCCTACGGCACGCCGGTGGAGTTCCAGATCCGCACGCAGGAAATGCACCGCGTCGCCGAATCGGGCGTGGCGGCGCATTGGCTGTACAAAAACGAAGATGCCAGCCTTTCGGACCTGCAGCAGCGTACGCACGCGTGGCTGCAATCCCTGCTCGATATCCAGAAGCAGACCGGCGATTCGGCTGAATTCCTGGAACATGTGAAGGTCGACCTGTTTCCGGACTCGGTCTATGTGTTCACACCGAAATCCAAAATCATCGCCCTGCCCCGTGGCGCCACGGTGCTGGATTTTGCCTACACCATCCATACGGATATCGGCGACCAGTCGGTTGCAGCCAAGGTGAATCACGAGCCGGCTGCCTTGCGGACCGAACTGCGCAACGGGGACATCGTGGAGATCGTCACTGCGCCCCATTCACGCCCCAGTCCGAACTGGCTTACCTTCGTTCGTACAGGCAAGGCGCGGTCTGCGATCCGGCATCACCTGCGTACGGCAAATTTGTCCGAATCGACCGAACTTGGCCGCCGTCTTCTGGCACAGGCGTTGACCGCACTGGCAATCGAGCCGGACCTTGACCCGGGCCTGGTGGAGAGACTGCTGAACGAGTCGAGCGCCAAATCGCTCGATGAACTGCACGCCGATATCGGTGTCGGCAAGCGCATGGCGATGCTTGTGGCAAGGCATATCGCCGGATTGTTGGAAGGGGCCCATGATGGCGGGGCCGTCAACGACAATGCCGAGCGTACACCGAGACTGGATCCGGTCATCATCACCGGGACGGAAGGGGTGTCGGTGCAGCTGGCACCGTGCTGCCAACCCATTCCCGGTGATGCCATCATGGGCCAACTACGGCGCGATCAGGGTCTGATGGTGCATGCCATCGATTGCGATACCGCCAAACGCCAGCGCTCCAAGGAACCTGACCGGTGGATAGAACTTGCATGGGGAAGTGATTTGCCCCGCCGCTTCGACTGTCGCATCAAAATACTGGTGCATAACGAGAAAGGCGTTCTTGCCCGCATCGCAGCCGAAATCGGCGAATCGGATGCCAATATTACCCATGTCGGCATGGACAATGACCAGGATCACTCTCTGACCCAGCTGCGATTCACGATCCAGGTGGAAGACCGCGTACATCTTGCGCGCCTGATGCGCAATATCCGGCGCATTCCCCAGGTTGCCCGCATTCTGCGCGAACGCGGATAATGCATTGACGCGTTCGTTCAGTGTGCCTGCATTTGCTTGTGCATGCGACGCAATCCCATCCACACACCCGCAGCAATCAAGGGCAGCAAGACGCCGGTCGCCATGTCCGGATTCACCGGCCATCCGGCTGCCTTGGCGGCCTTGCCTGCATAGTTGAACAGGCCCGCCAGATAATACGAAATAGCCACGACCGATAGCCCTTCCACGGCTTGCTGCAACCGCAGCTGCTGCGCGGCACGGATGTTCATGGATTGCAGGATCTGCTTGTTCTGCTGCTCCTGAACGATGCCGACCCGGGTACGCAGCAAGTCGTTGGTATGCGCTATCCGCCCTGCCAGGGCCTCCTGCCGACGGGCGATGGAATCGCAGGTATTCATTGCCGGCGTCAGGCGGCGCTCCATGAATTCCTCCACCGTGGGGATGCCTTCGATTCGGCTTTCGCGCAATTCCTCGATGCGCGCATGCACCAGGCGTACATATGCCTGGGAAGCAGAGAAGCGGTAGCTGTTGTCGAGCGAGAGCTTTTCGATCCTCGCGGCCAGGCCGGTAATTGTTCGAAGCAGTCGTTGCTCTCCGTCGGCATCCGCCGCTGCGGTCCCGACGCCTGCGCCACCGGCCGTATCCGTATCCACCATCGCAGCGGTGAGCCTTGCCAGGTCGGCTTCGATTGCATTCAAAACCGGCGTCGCATGTTGGGCGTGCGGTAGTCCCATCAGCGCCATCATGCGATAGGTTTCGATTTCGAGAACCCGCTGGACCAACCGTCCAGCCTGTTGTTCCTGCAGTCCGACGTCACGGATGACGAAACGGCTAAATCCGTCCGACTGGATAAGAAAATCGGTCCATACTTCGCCGCCCTGAAGCACTCGGCTGCCGACCAGCAGATTCCCTTCCAATATGCGGCGCAGTTGGAGAATGAACGCTTCCGCAGGACCCGGCGTACGGTCGAGCAGAACATGGGCTGCGACCATAACCTGCCCTTTCAGCGCCAGCATCCAAGCCTCGGGCACATGAAACAACGGCGCCCTCGCGAAGCCATCGGCGAGCGACAAACCGTCATCGATACGTTCCGCAAATGTGTAGGTGGCGAACTCGGTATGGCATTCCCATTTCAGGCGGAAGCGGCCAAAGTCGTGGAAAAAGTATTTGGCATCCGCGCCGGGAAGCCGACACGCCGAAATGCATGCACAAGGCTGCCAGGGTCGCATGCTGGTCGGCTGCAGGAAGATGCTGCCCTGCGCTGTCACGGGCGTACACCGCCAGGTGACTGATGCATTCAGGAGCGTCCAGCCGCAAAAAAGGACGTGAGTGCACTTCTGCTGCCAGAGGCACCCGCAGTGGATGATTGAGACTTGAATACGTTATCGGCATGGAGTTATCGCGTTCGGAAGCAAATGCCCACGGCATTGTGTGCCGTATTTGTGACCGCGATTTTACATGACGCCGAAATCTGCCAGCCCGGAACCGGCCATGCGCCGCATGGCACGGCCGGCTCAGGGCGCGGGGTAGCGCACCTCGAGGATCGTCAATTCGTCCATGCCGGAAGGCGTCTTCAGCGGAACGGAATCGCCTTCGCGCGCCTTGGTCAGCGCGCGCGCAACCGGCGAAATCCAGCTGATCTTGCCATTCAGCGGATCCAGTTCGTCGATGCCGACGATCGTCACGGTATGCTGCTCGCCCCGCTGGTTTTCATAGGTGACCGTAGCCCCGAAAAAAACCTGGTCGCTGCCGTGATGCACGCTCGGGTCGACCACTTCTGCGATGTCGAGGCGCTTGGTGAGAAAACGGATGCGGCGGTCGATCTCGCGCAAGCGGCGTTTGCCGTAGATGTAATCGCCATTCTCGGAGCGGTCACCATTCGATGCCGCCCATGAAACGATCTTCACGACTTCCGGGCGATCGAAATCGATCAGTTGAAACAATTCATCCTTGATGCGCTTGTGACCCGCCGGCGTCATGTAATTTTTCGTGCCGGCCGGGATCGCCGGCAACCCGACATCAAGGTCATCATCGTCGTCGTTCTCGGATTCTTTGACAAATGCTTTGTTCATGGGAGATCGAAACTCTATGCAAGGCTAGCCGGCCGTGCCGGCAATGCTATCGCTCCACTCGAAAGCGGCTATCTGAAGGGCGTTGAAATCTTCAACGGGCAAATCCAGCTTCTGCAGCAATTCCGCGACCTGCGGCCCCGACTCCTTGATGTGCTCGATACACTGAACCAGTTGCAGCATGTCGCCGTAAGGCCCGGTGCGCGACAACAACGCCTGGCTTACTTCGTCCACTACCGAAATTTGCTCGAGGATTTTCTCCATCGGCAGACCAAACAAGGTGTCCATGAGGGACATGATGCCGACGGTGAACGCGGTATCGGCCTTGTTGCGGTTGCCAGGATAGAGATGTTGGGCCATCAGTTCCAGTAATTTCCCGCGGGTAGTGGCGAGCACCAGCAAGGGGGAGTTGACGCTGCCCGATTTACCCGGGTTGGCATAAAGAAGGATTTGCAGCCATCGCTGCAATTGCCGCCGACCCAATACCAGCAGCGCCTGCCCCAGGGAATCGATACGCTGGGTCACCCCTGCTGCCGGTGTGTTGACCAGCCGCAGGAGCGTCAGACCGAGAGAGGCATCCTGCTTGATCGTCCGTTCGATTTCCGCCGTATCGGCATCGGAAACGATCAATGCAATCAACTGCATGATCGCCAGTTGAGATGGCGATAATTTTTTGCCCGTAAGCACCACCGGTTTGGCGAAGTAATAGCCTTGAAAATAATCGAAGCCAAGGTCTAGACACTGCTGGAACTGCTCGACATTCTCCACTTTCTCAGCCAGCAGCTTCTTTTTCGCAGTTTTGAATTGCGTCGCCAGCCTGACCAGATCGGCGCTTTCCATGTTGACGATATCGACCTTGATGATCTCGACCAGGGGCAGCAGTTGCTGCACATCGTTTGAGTCGGCAATCACATCGTCGAGCGCGAAAACATACCCTTCCTTTGCCAGTTCGGCTACCCGGTTGATGAGGGCAGGCGTCACCTTCACGGTTTCGAGTATTTCGAGAACGATCTTGTCCTTGGGCAGGAACAGAATGATGTCGCTTAACAACACGGCGGCGTCGACATTCACAAATCCGCGTGAAGTCCCGATGACGTTTTCCATGCCCAGCTCAGACGCATGTGCAATCACCGATGCAGTAGCGGCAAGGTCGTCCGTCACGTTGGCAGGCCCCGCCGCCGCGCTTCGGAACAGCAACTCGTAGGCGGCCAGACTCTGATCACGATTCAATATCGGCTGTCGCGCAAGAAAAAATTCTTTGACACGGTGGGTGTGCAGCGAGGGGTCGAAAGCAGGTTCCGCCATCAGCAATGGATGTTCCGGTTTGTTGAGCCGCTGAACCGTCCGGATTCGGACGGCATTGTTTAAATCAATCGATGTCTGCCGGCATTAGCAAAGCCGGCACGTATTGTCCGTTCGATCACATTTCGCGGATTTGGTTGTGTACAAAATGGCATTTCGATGAGCCATATAAAAGTTGCCGTATTACAATATTTCATCTCATGCAGAGAGTCAATTCATACACGGCGCTTGCCCGTAAAAACCGCCATGGTCTCGCCGCTTTCGAGCGTAAAACCAGCGCCGTCATCCACGCCAAGGACTGATACCAGGTAAGGCATGATTTCCTTCAGCATCGGTTCCAGCGTGTAGGGTGGATTAATGATGAACATGCCGCTGCTGTGCAGCCCGAAACCATCGGGGGACGGCGTACTGATCGACAGCGTGACATTCAACCAGCCATTGGCGGGCAGTCGCTTCAACTTATCCGGAAGCTGGCGAGACTCCATGCGTTGCAATACCGGATACCACACCGCATAAGTACCGGTGCTGAAACGCGTGAGTGCATCGGCGAGCGTGTCCTTCACGCTGCGATAGTCCATCTTGTTTTCATACGGCGGATCGATGAGCACCAGGCCACGACGCGACGGCGGAGGAAGCAATGCCTTGAGCCCGGTAAAGCCGTCCCCGACCTGCACTATCACCCGCTTGCCACGCACTGTCGGACGTTGTCCCTGCGCTGCAGCATGGGCTTCCAGCTTGCGAAAGTTTTCTTCCAAGATCCTGCTGTCGCTTGGATGCAGTTCGAACAGCCTCAGCCGGTCCTGCTCGCGCAAGGTCCTGTCCGCGCAATAAGGCGAACCGGGGTAGTAACGCATCTTCCCGCTTGGATTGAGCGATTTGACCAGCTGCACATACTCCGCCACGGGTGCCGGCATATCCTTGCGGCTCCACAGGCGGGCGATGCCGGTTTCGTATTCGGCATTCTTGGCGGCATAGCCGGTATCCAGCGCATACACACCCGCGCCGGCATGGGTGTCGATATACATGCACGGCGTTTCTTTTTGCGCCAGGTAACGCATCAACTGAATGGTGACGACATGCTTGAGCACATCGGCATGATTGCCCGCATGGAAGGCGTGGCGGTAACTGAGCATGGAGGGCTAACGTGAAGAGGAATGGAAGGAAGCGCGCATTGTAACAACAGTCCTATTTTTCCATCGCCGAATGTTCGGCGTGACAAACACAATCGCTCCTGCTGGCCGCCCGCTCGAGGTTTTGCAGGATGCCGCATTGGCGTGCATCGAGATGATCCCGGCATGCATTGCGCAGCGTCTGGAGTTGCTTCTGCAACTTCTGGAGCGTCTCGATCTGGGCCTCGGTCTGCAGGAGGTGACGGTCCAGCATGGCATCGATCTGGTCGCAGGCCATTTCCGGATTCGCCTGAAAGCGTTGCAGGGTGCGCACATCGTCGAGCGACATGCCCAGGGACCGGCAATGACGGATGAACTGGAGACGCTCCGCATCGGCTTCACTGTACTGGCGATAGTTGCCGTCGGATCTCGGTGGCGTGGGAAGCAGGTGCTCCCGTTCGTAATAACGGATCGTTTCGACTTCGCAACCGGTGTGCTTTGACAATTCGCCGATTTTCATGATTCCTCCTTCAGGACGCTTGACTCTATAGTAGCTACAGGGTCTTAAATAGGCAATCATCACCAGGAGATTGCCATGTCCGACCATTGCTGCGCCAGTTCGTGCGCCCCCGCCGCCGCCCAGGATCCACGTTATCGCCGCGTACTGTGGATCGCCCTGTTCGTCAACATCGCGATGTTCGCGGTGGAATTGGTCGGGGGCGCACATTCCGGCTCCACTTCCCTGCTCGCCGATGCCGTCGATTTCTTCGGCGATGCGGCGAATTACGCACTGTCACTTGCTGTGCTCTCGATGGGCATGCTGTGGCGCAGCCGTGCCGCCCTCGTCAAGGGGCTTTGCATGGGCGGGTTCGGCATTTTCGTGCTGGCACGCACCGCCTGGAGCATTGCCGCAGGCACAACGCCCGAAGCATTCACCATGGGCGGCATCGCGCTGCTGGCGCTCGCTGCGAACCTCGGCGTCGCGCTACTGCTGTATGCATACCGCAGCGGCGATGCCAACATGCGCTCGGTGTGGCTTTGCACCCGCAACGACGCCATCGGAAACGCAGCGGTCATGCTGGCCGCGCTCGGCGTGTTCGGGACCGGCAGCGGCTGGCCCGATTGGGCGGTGGCCGCTCTCATGGGTGCGCTTGCCCTGAGCGCTTCGGTGAGCGTGGTGCGCGCTGCCCGGATGGAATTGGCTGCGGCGACGCCGGCGGTTGCCGTTCGCCGCCACGCCGGCCATGAACACTGATTACAAATCGACCTCGGGAGAAAAACATGGAACGCTGGCTGCTTCTCGGCTTCTTTATCGTCTATTTTTCATTGACCTTCGCCTGGCGCTCGTGGAGAGTCTGGCGCCAGACGGGCATCAACCCTTATGTGCTGCCCAGCGGGGACAGCCTTCAAGGTTTCTGTGCAAAGGCATTTCGTCTCGTGTTGTGCGCTACTGCGGTCTACGCGGCTGCCCAGGCCCTGATGCCGGGCATCGACGGCGTAATGGGCGAGATCAAACTGCTTGCAGCACCGCTCGCACGCCAGTTCGGCTGGGCTCTGCTGCTTATCTCACTGGTGCTGGTCAGTGTCGCACAAATACAAATGGGCACCTCATGGCGGATCGGCATCGATACGCAGCGGGATACCGGCCTGGTGTCCGGCGGGTTGTTTTCCTTTTCGCGCAATCCGATCTTCCTGGGCATGCGCATTAGCCTGCTTGGACTGTTGCTCGTCAGACCCAATGGATTGACGCTGGCACTCCTGACGACGGCCGATCTGCTGATGCAGTTGCAAGTCAGGCAGGAGGAGGAATTTCTTCTGCAACGACACGGCGCCGCATACGTCGATTACTGCGCGCGCACACCGCGATGGTTATAAAAAAAGCCGCACCTTCTGGTGCGGCTTTTTTGTTCTGCCATGTCAGTCGGGTAAACCGGTAAAGGTGCCCGCCGAATATCAGTGGAACTGCTCTTCTTCAGTCGAACCGGTCAGGGCTTTCACGGACGATGTACCGCCCTGGATCACGGTGGTCACTTCGTCGAAGTAGCCTGCGCCGACTTCCTGCTGGTGCGACACGAATGTGTAGCCCTTTTCGCGTGCTGCAAATTCCGGCTCCTGCACCATGTTGACGTAGTGCTTCATGCCTTCGCCGCGAGCGTAAGCGTGCGCGAACTGGAAGGTGTTGAACCAGTTGATGTGGATACCGGCCAGTGTGATGAACTGGTACTTGTAGCCCAGTTCGGACAGTTTTTCCTGGAATTCGGCGATCGACTTGTCGTCGAGATTCTTCTTCCAGTTGAACGACGGTGAGCAGTTGTAGGACAACAGCTTGCCTGGGCACTTAGCGTGGACTGCCTGCGCGAACTCACGGGCGAAGCCCAGGTCCGGCGTACCGGTTTCGCACCATACCAGGTCGGCGAACGGCGCATAGGCGACGCCGCGGCTGATTGCCTGCTCCAGGCCGTTCTTCACACGGTAGAAACCTTCGGCAGTACGCTCGCCGGTCAGGAACGGCTTGTCGTTTGCGTCATGGTCGGAAGTGATCAGGTTTGCAGCTTCTGCGTCGGTACGTGCCAGCACGATGGACGGAACGCCCATGACGTCGGCAGCGAAACGTGCAGCGGTCAGTTTCTCGACAGCTTCCTGTGTCGGAACCAATACCTTGCCGCCCATGTGGCCGCACTTTTTCACGGCAGCCAGCTGGTCTTCGAAGTGCACGCCGGCAGCGCCAGCAGCGATCATGTTCTTCATCAGTTCGAAAGCGTTCAATACGCCGCCGAAGCCTGCTTCCGCATCCGCCACGATCGGCAGGAAGAAGTCGACATAGCCTTCGTCGCCCGGATTGATGCCGCGGGACCACTGGATCTCGTCAGCACGCTTGAATGTGTTGTTGATGCGGCGAACCATGGTCGGCACGGAGTCGTATGCATACAGCGACTGGTCCGGGTACATGGTTTCGGAAGTGTTGCCGTCGGCGGCGACTTGCCAGCCAGACAGATAAACGGCTTCGAGGCCTGCTTTAGCCTGCTGCATTGCCTGGCCGGCTGTGATCGCGCCGAATGCGTTCACATAGCCCTTTTTCGCGCCGCCGTTGACTTTCGCCCACAGCTTCTCGGCGCCTTCCTTGGCGAGCGTGTATTCGATCTGCTTGGAGCCGCGCAGACGCACGACATCTTCCGCGGTGTAATTGCGCTTGACGCCTTTCCAGCGTGGGTTTTCGGCCCAGTCTTTTTCCAATGCCTGAATTTGCTGTTCGCGTGATGCCATGGTCATTCTCCTGTGATAACGCGGTAAAAAAAAAGAAAACTCTGTAGACGAATGATAGGCGCTTTTTTGCGGGGCAACAAGGTCTTATATAAGACATATAACTAAATATAAAGCTTTATTTTTCAAATACTTAAAAATGAATTTTTGCGATATGAAATCAAATTCCTTTCCGTGAAATAAATTCATGATGCTGTGCGTCGCGAAATTTCACAATGCAAAATATTTGATCCGGTTTATGAAAAGCCCTGGCAAAACGTCTTGAGACAATCCCCCTACAATGCGGTTCTCGTTATCAATCTGTCTGGTATGCATCAGGCATTAACAGGAGCGCAACATGAGTAATCGGGAAGAAACACTGGCTGCCTGGCAGGCACGGGAAGCAGAAGTCAGGGCATCATTGGGCGCCCCTGGCGTCGCATCCATCGACCAAATGAAGGCATCAAGCGGCATGGAATTCCTGCAGCGCATCTGGTCGGGAGAACTTCCGTCCGCCCCGATCGGACACACAATGAACTTCATACCGGTTGAAGGCGAACCCGGTCGCATCGTCTTCCAGGGCACGCCTGGACGCGAGCATTACAACCCGATCGGTTCCGTGCATGGCGGCTATTTCTGCACCCTGCTCGACTCGGCCGTGGGATGCGCGGTGCAATCAATGTTGCCGAAAGGCATGGGCTACACCACGGTTGAATTGAAAGTGAATCTGATTCGTGCAATGACCGACAAAACCGGCCCGGTCCGCGCGGAAGGAAAAGTGATCCAGGTCGGCAGCCGGGTCGGCATCGCGGAAGGCCGCATCATCGACGCGGACGGCAAGCTGTATGCGCATGCCACCACGACCTGCCTCGTTTTTCCCCTGCCCTGACGGATGGGGACAGGAAAAGGCATATCCGTCGATGCGTTTTCCTGTCGTGGTTCGAAGCCGACGCCGATCGGCTCAGCCTAATTTTTCTATCGCCACCAGCACGCCATCGGCATCCGCATAAATCCAGTTGCCCGGCCTGACGGTCACTCCTGCGATCATGATCGCGATATCACGGTCGCCGACGCCTTTCCTGATGCTGCGTTGCGGATGGGTCGCCAGTGCGCGCACGCCGATGTCGCAGGCGTCGAGCTCCTCCGAATCGCGGACACAGCCGTTGACGACGATGCCGGCCCAGCCGTTTTTCTCCGCCAGCACGCCGAGATTGCCCCCGACCAGTGCACAGCGGAGGCTGCCGCCGCCATCCACCACCAGGACCCGGCCCTCTCCGGGCGTTTCCAGGGCCGCTCGCACCAGCACGTTGTCTTCGAACACCTTGAGCGTTGCCGCAGGTCCGGAGAAGGCCTTGCGCTTGCCGAAATGCCTGAATACCGGCGGCAGTACCGCGAGCCCTCCGGACGCAAGCTTGTCTTCATTGCCGTCGCACAAATCGCAGGTCGAAAAACTCATTGAATCTCCTCGCAGTAAAGAAAAACGACATTGTATGCGAGTCGAAAACAATCAATTTCCCGCCACCGCGATCAAGCTCAAGCCGCCTGTGCTTTCACGCCCTTCTTCGCGGTGTTGGTGCCGACACTGATGGCAGTCAGGATCGCCAGTGTCTGGAATGCCCCGATGCAGATGAATACCCACGACGGATGGCCGCCGTCCATCAAAGCGCCGAAAAGCACCGGCGAGACGGCGAGACCGATGTCCAACCCCGAATACACCACGCCATAGACGCGGCCGGTGGCATTCTTTGGTGCGGCGGCGCGGATCAGCAGGTCGCGCGACGGGCCTGCGACGCCCGATCCGAAGCCGACCGCTCCCATCAGCAAAACCGCCACCAATGCCGGAACGATACCGGCCGCGATCAGGAGCGCGGTGACGCCGGAGGCGGCAAACGCGATGGCGATGGTGCGTTCATGGCGGGTGGTCTTCGACGCGATGAATCCGCCCCACACCATGCCGCCGGCCGACGCCAGCATATAGGCGGTAAAGCCGGCTGTCGCCAGGGGCAGCGACATGCCGTACAGGCTGCGCAAGCCGGCTGAGGAAAAGCTCTGGATGCCGCCGAGCGCCATGGCAGTGATGAAGAAGAATGCGAAGCACATCCACACCGCCGGTACGCGGACGAAATCGAATTGCTGTGCGCGGCCAGCATGCCTGGCCGCGGAATCCGCCACGGCGTTTGCGCCACCGGCTTTCAGCGCACTGTCCTGCAGCAGATCGCGGTGAACGTACAGCAGCGCCAGTACCGCCAGCGGCAGCAGGGACGCCGCCAGCAAGGCGGTTCGCCAGTCATATAACCCCGCGATGGTGGCCAGGAAGACCGGCGCCGCCGCCCAGCCGAGATTGCCGGATATGCCATGCACCGAGAAAGCATGACCCAGCCGCGGCTGGGAGACCCGCTGGTTGAGCAGGGTGAAATCGGCCGGGTGAAACACGCTGTTGCCTAATCCGGCAAGCATCGACCCTGCCAGCAGCATCGCATAATTGCCGGCCTGGGACAGCACGATGGCCGATAACGCAAGCAAGCCGATGCCGGCAAACAATACGGTGCGGGCGCCGATCCGGTCGACGACGAATCCTGCGAGCGCTTGCCCGATGCCGGAGACCACGAAGAACATCGTCATCAGGAAGCCGAGTTCGGCATACGACAGGCTGAATGCATCTTTCAGCCATGGGAAAAGCGGCGCCAGGATCAGGTGAAAAAAATGCGAGACGCCGTGTGCGATCCCGACCAGGGTAATCACCTGCGCATCCGAGCGAAATGACGAAGCGGCTGTCGACATGCTGTGCTTTCCGGAGAATTGATATAGGGAGTGTATGCAAGAACGAATCGTCTGTTTTAAGATAGCAGGACAACATTTATCGATTATTCGACAAGACATACGCCATATGCCGGTAAAACCCGTCACCCATACCCGTCCTTTATTGTCCGACATGGCTCCCACCCCGGCGCGCCCGGTGCGGCTGATCGCCCGCGACCTGGACGCATCGGAATTGCTGGCGGCACATTCCCATGCCTGGGGACAGGTCACCTACGCCATGGACGGCGTGGTCCGGGTCACCGTTGCCAGCAACACCTGGATCGTGCCGCCGATGCGGGCCATCTGGATTCCGCCGCGCGTCGTGCATGAAGTGGAAACGCTGGAAAAGGCCCGGCTGCGCGCACTCTATGTTCATGCCGATGTGCCGCTGTTCGAAGGCGGTGGATGCGAGGTCCTGGACGTATCGGCGTTGCTGCGGGAACTGATCGTGGCGCTGGCGCGGGTCGATCCGGGCGACAGCCGCGAAGCCAAGCTCGCCGCGCTGATCATCGATGAAGTAAGCCGGTCGGCGACCTTGCCGATCCGGGTTGCCCTGCCCGAGGACAAACGCCTCAAGGCGCTATGTGAAAAACTCATTGCCGATCCGGCCTCCCCGCTTACCCTTGATGACTGGGCGCGGCAGGCCGGCGCGTCGGGACGGACCCTGGCGCGGCTGTTTGAAAAGGAACTGGGAATGAGCTTCAGCCAGTGGCGCCAGCAGGTGCGGCTGGCGCACGCTGCGCCCCTCATCTCGCGCGGCTTGCCGCTGTCACGGGTGGCCGCCGAACTGGGTTACGCCAGTCAATCGGCGTTTTCCGCCATGTTCAAGAAGACCTTCGGACAATCGCCGTCGGCGTTTTTTGCACATAAAGAAGTCCGTTGACCGGACGCAGAAACAAAAACGCCGGCGAGGCCGCTTGTCACGGTCCCGCCGGCGCACTACTACCTTTTACCTTTTACTGCGTTACTTTTTCCGGAACACCAGCTCGCTGCCATCCACGGTTACGAGAATCTGGTCCTTCGGTCCGAAGGTGCCATCCAGGATGCGCTTCGACAGCGGGTTCTCCAGCTCCTGCTGAATGGCACGCTTCAAAGGACGCGCCCCGTACACCGGATCGAAGCCCGCCTCGGCGATCTTCTGCAATGCACGGTCGGACACTTCCATGCCGATATCCATCTTCGCCAGCCGCTGCTCCAGCACCTGAAGCTGAATCTTCGCGATCGCGCCGATGTTCTTTTCATCCAGCGCGTGGAACACCACGATCTCATCCACCCGGTTGATGAACTCCGGTCGGAAATGGTTCTTCACTTCCGCCATCACCGACAGCTTCACCAGTGCCGGATCGCTGCCCTCCATCGCCTGGATCTTGTGCGACCCGAGATTGGATGTCATCACGATCACCGTGTTCTTGAAGTCCACCGTGCGGCCCTGGCCATCGGTCATGCGGCCGTCATCCAGCACCTGCAGCAGGACGTTGAACACATCGGCATGCGCCTTCTCGATCTCGTCGAGCAGGATCACGCTGTAGGGCTTGCGCCGAACCGCTTCCGTCAGATAGCCGCCCTCCTCGTAACCGACATATCCCGGCGGCGCGCCGATCAGGCGCGCGACCGAATGCTTCTCCATGAATTCGCTCATGTCGATGCGGATCATCGATTCCTCGGTATCAAACAGGAAGGATGCCAGCGCCTTGCACAGCTCCGTCTTGCCCACGCCTGTCGGGCCGAGGAACATGAAGGAACCGTACGGCCGGTTCGGGTCGGCGAGTCCGGCACGGGAGCGGCGTATCGCATCCGACACCGCAACGATCGCTTCGTGCTGGCCGACGACCCGCTTGTGCAGCGCGTCTTCCATGTGCAGCAGCTTTTCGCGCTCGCCCTGCATCATCTTCGACACCGGGATGCCGGTCGCGCGGGACACCACTTCGGCGATCTCTTCCGCGCCTACCTGAGTCCGTAGTAGCTTCGGCCTGGCGGTAGCGGCGGCACTGTCGTCCTCCTTGTCCGCCTGCTTGAGCTGGGCTTCCAGCTGCGGCAACCTGCCGTACTGCAGTTCCGACATTTTCTGCCAGTCGCCCTTGCGCTTGGCTTCTTCCATCTGCAGCCGGACCTGCTCGATCTCTTCCTTGATCTGCTGGCTGCCCTGCACCGCCGACTTCTCGGCAGCCCAGACTTCCTCCAGATCGGCATATTCGCGTTCGAGCTTGGCGATTTCTTCCTCGATCAGGCCGAGACGCCGCTGCGACGCTTCGTCTTTTTCCTTCTTCACCGCTTCACGTTCGATCTTCAACTGGATCATGCGGCGGTCGAGCTTGTCCATCACCTCCGGCTTGGAGTCGATCTCGATCTTGATCTTCGAGGCAGCCTCGTCGATCAGGTCGATCGCCTTGTCCGGGAGGAAGCGATCGGTGATATACCGGTGCGACAACTCGGCGGCGGCGACGATGGCCGGGTCGGTGATGTCGACGCCATGGTGAACCTCGTATTTTTCCTGCAGCCCGCGCAGAATCGCGATGGTGGCTTCGACACTGGGCTCGTCCACCATGATCTTCTGGAAGCGGCGTTCGAGCGCGGCGTCCTTCTCAATGTACTTGCGGTATTCGTCGAGCGTGGTGGCGCCCAGGCAGTGCAATTCGCCGCGAGCGAGCGCGGGCTTGAGCATATTGCCCGCATCGATCGCACCTTCGGCCTTGCCGGCACCGACCATGGTATGAATTTCATCGATGAAGACAATAGTCTGGCCTTCGTCCTGCGCGATTTCCTTCAGCACGGCCTTCAGCCGTTCCTCGAACTCGCCGCGGTATTTCGCGCCTGCAAGCAAAGCGGCCATGTCGAGCGACAGGACGCGCTTCGATTTCAGACTGTCCGGCACTTCGCCGTTGATGATGCGCTGTGCAAGACCTTCGACAATGGCGGTTTTTCCGACGCCGGGTTCACCAATCAATACCGGATTGTTCTTGGTGCGCCGTTGCAACACCTGTATCGCGCGCCGGATTTCGTCGTCGCGGCCGATCACCGGGTCGAGCTTGCCCGAACGGGCGCGCTCGGTGAGGTCGAGGGTATATTTCTTGAGTGCTTCGCGCTGGCCTTCGGCGTCTTGCGACGACACGTTGCCGCCGCCGCGCACCGCGGTAATCGCTGCTTCGAGCGCTTTGCGGGTCAGCCCGTTGTCGCGAGCCAGACGGCCGGCTTCGGATTTGTCGTCGGTCAGCGCGAGCAGCACCATTTCGCTGGCGATGAACTGGTCGCCGCGCTTCTGCGCTTCCTTGTCCGCCAGGTTCAGCAATGCCACCGATTCGCGGCCGATCTGCACTTCGCCGCCGTTGCCGGTGACTTTCGGCAGCCGTTCGAGCGCATTCTTCAGCCCGCTGGAGAGTCCGCCCACATTCACGCCGGCGCGCTGCAGCAGCGAACGCGCTCCGCCGTCGTCCTGATTCAACAGGGCGATCAGGATATGCACCGGGTCGATGTATTGGTTATCATTGCCGACGGCCTGGCTCTGGGCGTCGGAAAGCGCTTCTTGTAATTTGGTTGTCAGTTTGTCGAGACGCATGGATCTATCTCCGTGTAAATCAATCTGACAACAAAATTGGGCCACAAGACCACTTTTCAAGAAAGGATTTTGATGCCGCTCATCCGGGCATCGAATTGCAATGGATTTACACCAAATTCAAGTCAGCTACCAGCCAAATGAAGATAGGCTGCTTTACCGGGCATCGTTCAAGGCTGACGACGGTGCGCTTCAAGAGATCCGCGCTTGGCTGACACGACGGATGTTGCGTGAGTTGTGGTCGGGCATCGTCACATCGCTCAAGGCCCAGATTAGATTGGACAAACCACTTGCAGCGCATGCCAGTGCCGAAATGGTGTCAATGGAACACCATGCCAGTGTTGCAGCAATGCAAGAAAACGGCAGCTTTGGCAATTCCTATGAATCAGCAGTACAGAAGTACCCTCTGGGAGAAACGCCGCTCCTTGTAACAACGGCAAGCTTCACGGCTAATCCCAACCAACCCTTGCGCATCAATCTCATTTCCGAGTCCGGCAAAGGCTTTGAGATCGCATTTTCATCGCCGATACTGCACGGCTTCTGCAAGCTTCTGATGGAGGCGGTAGAAAAGGCGGACTGGGATATGAATCTGGTTTTGCCCGGCGATGCATTGTTTCCCAAGTTGTCGGCGTCACTTAACTGATCGCGGAGGCGACAGCCCGGTACGTCGCAAAACCGGCGCAGCAAAGAGCAATGGAGCCGGCCAGATGCAGGGCGGAGTGAGCAAATGCCCATAGATAATCCCCGCGTTGCAGCAACGCCATGGACTCCGCTGAAAATGCGGAAAAAGTAGTGAGCCCACCGAGGAAACCGGTGATTGCGAAGAGCCGCCATTCGGGGGCAATACCGGGATGGGCTGCGAAAAAGCCAACCGCCAAGCCGATCAGATAGCCGCCGCCCAGATTGACGATCAGGGTGCCAACAGGAATATGGTGGTGGAGCATATTGCCCCAGATGCCAAGTCCCCATCGTACCCAGGCGCCGATCGCGGCACCGAGTCCGACCGCCAGCCAGCTCATGTACCGCTTCCGGCAACGGGCTTGCCGGTGCCGACGACGCTCCACTTTGCCATCGCCTCGTCGTCCGTGACGCGCGCATCGACCCAGCGGGCGCCTTCCGGCGTTTGTTCCTTTTTCCAGAACGGCGCGCTGGTCTTCAGATAATCCATGATGAATTCACAAGCGGCGAAGGCCTCGCCCCGATGGGCCGACGTCACCGCCACCAGAACGATCTGGTCCAGCGGCAGCAGCGGACCGATGCGGTGGATCACCAGCGCGTCGAAGATGTCCCAGCGGCTCTTCGCCAAAGTGACAATGTCTTCCAGCGCTTTTTCCGTCATGCCGGGGTAATGCTCCAGCTCCATCGCGGCGACGCTGGAGCCGTCGTTGATATCGCGCACTGTACCGGTGAAACAGACCACCGCGCCGATACGCGCGTCACCCGCGCGCAGTCGTGCGACTTCGGAACTGATATCGAAATCCTCGGTTTGGACGCGAATCGGCATCGTATTCCCCTCAATGGATCACTGCTCAGCCGCCGGTCACCGGCGGGAAGAATGCCACCTCGCAGCCGTCGGTAATGGATGTTTCCGGGCCGGTCATCTGCTGGTTGTATGCCATGCGCAGCGCACGGCCATCGGCCAGTACCTCCCGCCATGCACCGCCGCGCTCGCGCAGGAACGCCCGCACGTCACCGACTGTTTTCACCTGCTCCGGCACCACCAAGGTTTCCTGGCTGGTGCCGAGCGATTCGCGGACGCTGGCGAAGAAACGAAGTTGGATGTTCATTTTGTTGCCGGATACAAGAAAAATTGCATTATGCGTCAGGTAAGCAATGCGTCGAACGGGATGAATCGCACCATATCGCCTTGGGCAATCGCCTGGCCCGGAGGGTTATCGATCAGCCCGTCGCCCCATACGGTGGACGTCAGCACGCCCGAGCTTTGGTTGGGGAATAGGTCAAGGCCGCCATCGGCATTCATCCTGGCGCGCAGGAATTCATTGCGCCGGTCCGGCTTCGGCCAGGAGAAATCGGCGCGCATCATGAAAGTGCGCGGCGCGACCTGCTCCACGCCCTGCAAGCGCAGGATGAACGGCCGCACAAGCAAAAGAAACGTTACGAAGCTGGACACCGGATTCCCCGGAAGGCCGAGGAAATAGGCAGGTGCGGCGGCGCCGGCGCGGGGAATTTCGCCGAACGCGAGCGGCTTGCCGGGCTTGATGGCGATCTGCCACATGTTCAGCCGCCCTTCAGCCTCCACCGCCGGTTTGACATGATCCTCCTCGCCGACAGACACGCCGCCGGAAGTGACGATCAGATCATGGCCGGCGGCTGCTCGGCGCAATGTGTCGCGGGTCGCCTCGAGCGAGTCGGGAACGATGCCGTAGTCGGTAATCTCACAGCCCAGATTTTCCAGCAACGCCCGCAAGGTGAAACGATTGGAGTTGTAGATGGCGCCCGGTTTGAGGGTTTCACCCGGCATTGCAAGTTCATCGCCGGTGAAAAACACCGCGACACGCGGCCTGCGCAGAACAGGAAGTGTCGCGAGGCCGACCGAGGCAGCCAAGCCCAGTTCCTGTGAACGCAGCCGGGTGCCCGCCGGCAGGATGACGCTGCCGGCGCGAATGTCTTCGCCTGCACGACGGATCCATTCGCCCGGTTGCGGGGCGTGGTTCACGGTCACGCTGTCGCCATGGGTGACGCACACTTCCTGCATGACGACCGCATCGGCACCGTCAGGGATCATCGCGCCGGTGAAAATACGCGCTGCCGTGCCGGGCTGCAGAGGTTGGCCGACATGACCTGCGGGGATGCGCTGCGACACCGTCAGTACCGCATTACCCGCCGCGCAGTCGGCGGCGCGCACCGCGTAGCCGTCCATCTGGGTATTGTCGGCCGGCGGCACATCCAGCCGGGAGGTCTGTGCCTCGGCCAGGACGCGGCCGTTGGCGGCGAGCGTGGGAACGGTCTCGCGGTCCGCAATGATGCGCGCCGCTGGTAACAGCAAGCCGAGCGCCTCGGCAAGACTCAGCATCGGTTTCCTCTCTGTCATGCCGACTCCTTCAATGCAGCGGATGCAGCGTCACGCCAGCCCGGTGTGGGCGGCGATGAATGCCTTGACCTGGCCGACGTCCGCCGCCATGACTTCGAAGCGCTGCGGCAATGCCTCGATGTTTTCAAAGCCGGCCGGACGGTCGGCATCGCGGCCAAGGGCTTCACGGATCGTCTCGTTGAACTTCGCCGGCAAGGCGGTCTCCAGCACGATCATCGTTGTGCCGGGCGTCATATGTTCACGCGCCACCTTCACGCCGTCGGCGGTATGCGTGTCGATCGTGACGCCATATTTCTCGTGCACGTCGCGGATGGTATTCACCCGGTCCTGATGCACCGATTTGCCCGAGGCGAAACCGTATTGGGCAATCTTCCTGAATTCGTCGCCATCGCTGCCCGGTGCGCCGGACAGGTCGAACCCGCCATGCGTCTCCACCTTCCTGAACAGTGCGCGTACCCGGCCGGCGTCGCGGTCCAGCAGATCGTAGACGAAGCGCTCGAAATTCGAGGCTTTGCTGATATCCATGCTGGGGCTGGTGGTGTGATACGTCTCGGACGACTTGCGCACCCGGTAGACGCCGGTGCGGAAAAACTCGTCGAGCACATCATTCTCGTTGGTCGCCGCCACGAGCCGGTCGATCGGCACGCCCATCATGCGCGCAATGTGGCCGGCGCAGATGTTGCCGAAATTACCCGACGGAACGGTGAATGAGACCTTCTGGTCGTTGCTGGTGGTCGCGCTCAGGTAACCGCGTACGTAATAGACCACTTGCGCCACCACGCGCGCCCAGTTGATCGAATTCACCGTGCCGATTTTCTGCCGGGCCTTGAACTCCAAGTCGTTCGACACCGCCTTCACCATATCCTGGCAATCGTCGAACACGCCCTGCACCGCGATATTGAAAATATTTGGATCCTGCAGGCTGAACATTTGCGCGGTCTGGAAGGCGCTCATCTTTTTATGCGGCGACAGCATGAAAACCCGGATGCCTTTTTTGCCACGCATTGCGTATTCGGCGGCGCTGCCGGTATCGCCCGAGGTAGCGCCGAAGATATTCAGTTCCGCGTCCTGCCTGGCCAGGGTGTACTCGAACAGGTTGCCGAGCAGTTGCATCGCCATGTCCTTGAACGCCAGGGTGGGACCGTTGGACAGCGCCTGCAGCACCAGCTTGCCGCCGCCCTGCTCTTCCAGCACCCGCAGCGGCGTGATGTCGGCAGCCTTTTCGCCCTCGCGTGCATTGCAGTAGACGTCCGCGGTATAGGTCTTGTGCGCCAGTGCCCTGAGGTCCTGTTCGGGAATATCGGTGGCGAATTTCTTCAGCACTTCGAATGCAAGGTCGGCGTAGGACAGCTTGCGCCACGCATCCAGTTCGGCGCCGGAAATCTGCGGATAGACGGACGGGAGGTACAGCCCGCCATCGGGAGCAAGACCGCCGAGAAGAATCTGGGAAAACGACTGCGGTGCGGCCAGGCCGCGAGTGGACACGTATTGCATAAAAGGATCGATTGGGAATAGCGGCAAGGGCGACATTATACCCTCCGCCTGCCCGGCGGTCGCAGCTCAGCAGGCCGGGTGGTTGACGGAAATGACATGCACCGCGAGGCCGCCGAGCGAGGTTTCCTTGTACTTTTCCTGCATGTCGGCGCCAGTCTGACGCATCGTTTCGATCACCTGGTCAAGGCTGACGTGGTGCATGCCGTCGCCGCTCAGGGCCAGGGATGCGGCGGTGATCGCCTTGACGGCTCCCATTCCGTTGCGCTCGATGCAGGGAATTTGCACCAGGCCGCCGATCGGGTCGCAGGTCATCCCGAGATGATGTTCAATGCCGATTTCGGCCGCCGCTTCGATCTGGTCATTGGTGCCGCCGAGAGCGGCCGCGAGTCCGGCGGCCGCCATCGCACAGGCCACGCCGACCTCGCCCTGGCAGCCCACCTCCGCGCCGGATATGGAAGCATTGCGCTTGCAGAGCATGCCGACAGCCGATGCGGCCAGGAGAAAATCCCGGATCCCGTTGACCGGGTCAGCCGGCCGGCAATCGAGCGCGTAGTAGCGCAGCACTGCAGGGATGATTCCTGCGGCGCCATTGGTCGGGGCGGTGACGACCCGCCCACCCGCGGCGTTTTCTTCATTGACCGCCATGGCGTAAAGGCTGACCTTGTGAATCGCGTCATGCGGAAGGCCCGGCGCATCGTCCTGCGCCGTGCGCCAGAGCGCGGCTGCTCGACGCCTTACGTTCAGGCCGCCAGGGAGTTCTCCTTGCCTGCTCAGACCGCGCTCGATGCAGGCGTTCATGACCTCCCAGATGCGATCGAGACCCGCGTCCAGCGCATCGCCGGCTGCATGCGCGCATTCGTTGGCGCGCAGCATTCCGGCAATGCCGAGTCCCGTTCTCCTGCCATGGGCAAGCAGTCCGGCCATGTCGTCGAAAGGAAAAGGAAGATCGCGGGGCCCACCTGTGTCCGCGGTACCGGTTTCATCTTCCGCATGGATGAAGCCGCCGCCCGTGGAGTAAAAAACCCGTTGATGCGAGCTGCCATCCTGCCGTGTGAGGGTGAACCGCATGCCGTTGGGATGACCGGGCAGCGTCTGTTGCCGGTGCCAGATCAAGTCACGTTCAACGTCGAACGGCACCGGATAACGGCCAAGCAGGCGCACCGTCCTGCTGGCGGTGATTTCGGCCAGTTTCGGTTCGATGGTTTCCGGCTCGATCCTGTCCGGCAATTCCCCGGACATGCCAAGCAATATTGCCCTGTCCGTCGCGTGTCCGGCCCCTGTCAGCGCCAGCGAGCCGAACAACTCCGCCGTGACGGACCTGGCATCTGTGAGCGATGCGCATTCGTTCAGAAACCGCCGCGCCGCGAGCATCGGGCCAACGGTATGCGAACTGGAGGGACCAATGCCGACCTTGAACAGGTCGAATACACGCATATCCATGAACGGATCCTTGCGGTTCAGTGACGGCTACGCCACGCGATGCAGCTTTCCGGCGGCCGGGGAAAGGTTCCGCAGCATGTCGGCCACCAGGGCATCGAGGCCGGTGGCCGCATGCCAGCCCCAATCGGCGCGGGCATGGGTGTCGTCCAGGCTGTGCGGCCACGTATCGGCGATTGCCTGCCTGTCGTCAGGCGCATAATCGACCTCGAATCCCGCCACGCGCGATGTGATGGCGCGTACCAGCTCAGCCGGACTAAAGCTCAAGCCCGCGATGTTGTAGGACGACCGGACCCGGATATTTTCGGACGGCGCTTCCATCAACTCGATGGTGGCGCGGATCGCATCGGGCATGTAGATCATCGGCAAAATGGTATCCGCCCTCAGATAACAGACATAGCGCTCGCCTCGTCTGGCGGCGACCAGCATGGCAATCGCATAGTCGGTCGTACCGCCGCCCGGAGGGGATTTGTAGCTGATGATGCCGGGATAGCGGATGCTGCGTACATCGACTCCGAACTTGCTGAAGTAATACTCGCAGAGACGCTCGCCCGCCTGCTTGCTGATGCCGTAGATGGTCGTCGGGTCCATCACCGCAAGCTGCGGCGTATCGACGGCGGGTGTGTGCGGACCGAAGGCGGCGATCGATGACGGCCAGAACACCTTGAGCGGCTTGCCAGCCTGACGCCGTTCGCGGGCGATCTCCAGGATATTGAGCAAGCCGTTCATGTTCAGCGTCCACGCCTTCAATGGCGCCTGCTCGCCGGTGACCGACAGCAGCGCCGCAAGCTGATACACCTGCGTGATGTCGTACTGCTCGATGACCTGTGCGACATGTCCTGCATCCAGCACGTCGAGGCATTCGTAGGATGGCGCACCGAACAGGCTGTTCGGGCTGATGTCCGCCGCGATGACGTTGGCCTGCCCGTACCTGCCTGCAAGGGCATCGAACAATTCGCTGCCGATCTGGCCATTCGCACCGATGATGAGGATTTTTTCCATTGCCCTCTCCTATTTTGCAAGCAGGCCTAGTTCGTCACCCGCCTGCCTGAATGCCGCCAATGCGCTATCCAATTGTTCGCGGGTATGCGCGGCGGACAACTGCACACGCACGCGCGCCTGCCCCATCGGCACCACCGGATAAAAGAATCCGCTCACCAGCACGCCAAGCGCGTACAGTTTTTGCGCGAAGCGCTGGGCCAGGGGGGCGTCGAAAAGCATCACCGGAACCACCGGATGCGTGCCGGGCTTGATGGTGAAGCCGAGTTCCGTAACCGCAGCGCGGAAATAGCGGGTGTTGTCATGCAACCGGTCCCGCAGTTCGCTCGATGACGACAGGCGTTCCAGCACCGACAACGACGCGCCGGCGATCGCAGGCGCGAGTGAATTGGAAAACAGGTAGGGTCGTGATTTTTGGCGCAGGGTCTCGATCACTTCGCGGCGTGCCGCGGTAAAACCACCCATCGCACCGCCGAGCGCCTTGCCGAGCGTACCGGTGATGATGTCGATGCGCCCCATCACGCGGTGATGTTCATGCGTGCCCCGTCCGTTCGGCCCCATGAAGCCGGATGCGTGCGACTCGTCGATCATCACCAGGGCGTCGTACCGGTACGCCAGATCGCAGATCCGGTCGAGTTGGGCAATCGTTCCGTCCATCGAAAATACGCCGTCCGTCACGATCAGCCTATGACGCTTGCCGGCCGCCGCCTGCAACTGCGTTTCGAGATCGTTCATATCATTGTGCTGATAACGGTAACGGGCCGCCTTGCACAGTCGTATGCCGTCGATGATCGATGCATGGTTAAGTGCATCGGAAATGATGGCGTCTTCCTCGTCGAAGAGCGGCTCGAACAAGCCGCCATTCGCGTCGAAGGCCGCGGCGTACAGGATGCTGTCTTCCATGCCTAGAAATTCGGCAAGTGCGCGTTCGAGTTGCTTGTGAACGGTCTGGGTGCCACAGATAAACCGAACTGACGATAAGCCATAACCATACCGCTCGATTGCGCGGATTGCGGCATGCGCAAGCTGGCTGTCGCCCGACAGGCCGAGATAGTTGTTTGCACAAAGATTGATGAGCGTCCTGCCGTCGTCGGATTGCACCGTGGCGCCCTGTGGGGAAGCAATGACCCGCTCAAGCTTGAACAGCCCGTTTTCCCGCAAATTTTGCAGATCGCCGGCAAGTCGATGGTGAAACTCTGCTGCCGCATCGCGTTTTTCCATAGCAACATCCTTTTGGATTTAAGTTGAAACGGCCAACCGGGGTGGTTTCGCGTTGGCTGCTTCTGCTAGGATACGTTCAATATAATTAATCAAATCCTCAAAATTTCACTATATCGAACTTGCTTTCAATATATTGAATACTATTCGCCCCCGATCGAGTTTGCAAGGACAAAAATGAAAGCATCGCCCCCCAGTGCGCCCCCCGACGTTGGCGCGACTCTGCTGCAGATCCGTCAGAAACGTGGTTTGACACTGGAAGACTTGTCCCGTGCCGCAGGCGTGTCGAAATCCATGCTGTCCCAGATTGAACGCGAGAAAGCGAATCCGACGATTGCGGTTGCCTGGCGACTCGCCAATGCGCTTGGCATCGGCATTCAGGAATTACTTGCCGGGGAAGCCAGGGAGGAGGAGACGGTGAGAATTGTCGAGCCCCATGAGACGCCGACATTGCCGGGAACCCACTCCGGCTATGTCTTGCGCATCCTTGGGCCGATGGAACTTGCGGGGAAATATGAATGGTATGAACTGACACTGGCGCCGGACGGTGCCCTGATCTCGAATTCACATGATCCGGGCACCATGGAACACCTGACCGTCACGCACGGCAGTCTGGAACTGGAAGTGGCAGGTATCAAGAAGAAATTGAAGAGCGGCGCAACCGCGCGGTACCAGGCGGATCGCGATCATGCGATCCGCAATACTGGGAAGACAGAAGCAAAAGGCTTACTGGTGGTCATCCACCGATGATATGGATCGATGACCACCGACATGTAAAGCGGCTCTGATCAGGCCAGCTGCTCGAGGCGGATCCTGGTTACCTTGCTGACCACGGTCGACAGCGCCTCGATCTTGCCAATTGCGGCATTGACATGCTTTTCACGTGCCTGGTGCGTCAGCATGATGATGTCGGTCTGGGTTTCGCCCTCGGCCGGTTCCTTCTGCAGCATCGCGTCAATGGAAATCGACGAATCTGCGAGGATGCGGGTGATATCGGCCAACACGCCAGGCTGATCGGCCACCTGCATGCGCAGGTAATAGCTGGTCACTACTTCCGCCATCGGCACAATCGGAATATCCGTCATCGCATGTGGCTGAAATGCCAGATGCGGCACCCGGTGTTCCGGATCGGCGGTCGCCAGGCGGGTGATGTCCACCAAGTCGGCGATGACGGCGGATGCAGTCGGTTCCGAACCAGCCCCTTTGCCGTAATACAAGGTCGCACCTACTGCATCGCCCTGCACCAGCACCGCATTCATCGCCCCTTCGACATTGGCGATCAAGCGCTTGGCAGGAATCAGCGTCGGATGGACCCGCAATTCAATGCCGGCCTGGCCGTTGACTTCGGTGCGCTTGGCAATGCCAAGCAATTTGATGCGGTAGCCGAGCTGCTCGGCATACTGGATATCGGTCGACTGCAGGCTGGTGATGCCTTCCACGTGCGCCTTGTCGAACTGCACCGGAATACCGAAAGCAATCGCCGACATGATGGTCGCCTTGTGCGCCGCGTCCACGCCTTCGATGTCGAAGGTCGGATCTGCTTCCGCATAGCCGAGACGCTGCGCTTCTTTCAGGACCACGCTGAAATCCAGTCCCTTGTCCCGCATCTCGGACAGGATGAAGTTGGTGGTGCCATTGATGATGCCGGCAATCCACTGGACCCGGTTCGCAGTTAAACCTTCGCGTAACGCCTTGATGATCGGAATGCCGCCGGCGACCGCCGCTTCAAACGCCACCATGACGCCTTTTTCCTGCGCAGCCTTGAAAATTTCGTTGCCGTGGGTTGCCAGCAATGCCTTATTGGCTGTCACCACATGCTTACCGTTGGCAATCGCCTTCATCACCAGATCCTTGGCAATGCCGTAGCCGCCGATGAGCTCGATCACGATATCGACATCCGGGCTGTTCACCACCAGATTGGCGTCGTTGACCACTTCGCATTCGCCGTTCGTCAGTTCCTTGGCGCGCGCGGTGTTCAGATCGGCGACCATCGTAATGACGATGCCGCGACCGGCGCGGCGCATGATTTCCTCCTGGTTGCGTTTCAGTACGTTGAACGTGCCGGATCCGACAGTGCCGATCCCGAGTAAGCCTACTTTGATGGGTTTCATATGGTCTGGAAAGTTGATTGCTTTGATTGGCAGATGCCGCGCGTCACATAATACGGTGCCTACGCCGCCTTGCTGTAACGCCTGCGATAGCCGTCGAGGAAGCGCGCGATGCGCCCGAATGCCTCGGTAAGGTCGTCGGAATTGGGAAGGAAAACCACACGGAAGTGATCGGGCGACATCCAGTTGAATCCGGTGCCTTGCACGATCAGCACCTTTTCCTCGGCCAGCAGCTCATAAGCAAATTGCTGGTCATCCGCGATCGGATACATGTTGGGGTCAAGTTTCGGAAACATGTACAGCGCCGACTTCGGTTTGACACAGGTTACACCAGGAATGTCCGTCAGCAGCTTGTGCGCGAGATCGCGCTGTTTAAGCAACCTGCCGCCGGGCCCGACCAGATCGTTGATGCTCTGGTAGCCACCCAACGCGGTCTGGATCGCATACTGGCCTGGGGCATTCGCGCACAGCCGCATCGAGGCCAGCATGTTCAGCCCCTCGATGTAATCCTTCGCGTGCTTCTTCTCGCCCGACACCACCATCCAGCCTGCCCGATAACCACAAGAACGGTAATTTTTCGACAGGCCGTTCAACGTCAGGAAGAGCACATCGTCCGCCAATGATGCGATCGAGGTATGCGTGGCGCCGTCGTACAAGGTCTTGTCGTAGATTTCGTCGGCAAACACGATCAGCTGGTGCTTGCGAGCAAGGTCAACGATTTCCCGCAACAGTTCGACCGGATACAGTGCGCCGGTCGGGTTATTTGGATTGATGACGACGATGGCTTTGGTATTCGGGGTAATCTTCCTCTTGATGTCTTCGATATCCGGAAACCAGTCTGCCGCTTCGTCGCAGACGTAGTGCACCGGCTTGCCGCCTGACAAACTGACCGCGGCGGTCCACAGAGGATAGTCCGGTGCCGGCACCAGCACTTCGTCGCCGGTGTTGAGCAAGGCATTCATGCCCATCACGATCAGTTCGGATGCGCCGTTACCGATGTAAATGTCGTCAATCGTGACCCCGGCGATATGCTTTTCCTGGGTGTAGTGCATGATCGCCTTGCGCGGCGCAAACATGCCCTTGGAGTCCGTATAACCGGAGGCATTGGACATGTTGATGATCATGTCGTGCACGATCTCGTCCGGCGCATCGAAGCCGAAGACGGCAAGATTGCCGATATTCAGCTTGATGATCTTGTGCCCCTCTTCCTCCATCTGCTTGGCCTTTTCCAGCACCGGCCCGCGGATGTCGTAGCAGACGTCTGCCAGTTTTTTTGATTTCTGAATCGGTCGCACGTGTGCAATCCCTTATCGTCGATGGAATACTTGGGGATGCAATGCTGCACCGCCAAAAGGGGTTCATTTTGCCGAAAGCAACCCGTTTTATCAATGCATAGTGTCCTTGCAAGCCATTGAAAGCGCTACAATGCGGCATCTTTTTCGCTTCATTGCAGGAATTTCAAGCCCGTCCCCCTGTCGTATCAGACATAGAACATCGCCTTCCGGCCATGCGGCGAAACCAATCTCTTGCGTGCTCGGCACCATTTTTGCCATGAAACTGCATACCACTTCAACCCAGCATTATCAAACCGTGACGGCCTATGACCAAGGCGGCGTGGAAATCAATGCCATCCGTTTTGAATACAGCCTGCTGGTCATGCCGGAAACCGCACCGGTTGCCTGGCCACCCATGTCGTTCGAAACACTTACCATCGACGATTTCAAGCAGATCGATGCAGCCATGCCCGAGGTGGTCATACTGGGCACCGGCGATCGCCAGCGCTTCGTGCATCCTAAACTCACCGCCCCCCTTACCTCGCGCAGGGTCGGCGTGGAATGCATGGACAATCAGGCGGCATGCCGGACGTATAACATCCTGATGGCGGAAGGCCGCAAAGTCGCGCTTGCATTGATCTTTGAACGCTCTTTGGCCGCCTGAATAGCACCGTTGGAATTCGAATCCACATAGAATAGCCAAATTACTATTTGCCGCCGCGCGACAGGGCAAGAAAAACTACAATGGATCAGGAGAATAACTTGGCAGATCGTTCACTGGCACTGAATAGTGCCGTCCCGGAATTTTCGGGTCCCATGACCGGCGACCATACTTTCAAGCTTTCGGACTATCTCGGCAAAAAGTTGGTCCTGTATTTTTATCCCAAGGACAATACGCCTGGATGCACCACGGAGAGTTTGCGGTTTCGGGACTTGTATTCCGAGTTC
Organism: Noviherbaspirillum sp.; assembly: GCF_035944575.1. GTDB lineage: Bacteria > Pseudomonadota > Gammaproteobacteria > Burkholderiales > Burkholderiaceae_D > Noviherbaspirillum. The sequence goes on along the minus strand of NZ_DASZBA010000257.1, from coordinate 50,133 downwards.
CAATCCGCAAATACGGAGATAATCGGCATCAGCCGCGACAGCATTCGTTCCCATGACGGATTCAAGTCCAAGCTGGAATTGCCCTTCCAGCTGATTTCAGACCCCGATGAGGAGTTATGCAATTTGTTTGATGTCATGAATATGAAAAACATGTATGGCAAGCAAGTTCGCGGCGTCGAACGGTCGACATTTATCATTGACGGGTCCGGCAAATTGGTGAAAGAATGGCGTGGAGTGAAAGTGCCTGGGCATGTCGATGAAGTGCTTGAATTTGTGAAGGCTTTGCCGTAGTTGCATAACCCATTGAACATAGAAATCCATTCGTTGAAAAAAGCCGTTCGTGGAAAGGGTATAGCACCCTCCAGAACGGCTTTTTTATTTTTAAGGCCTGCCTTTCTGCGTTTCGATCCATCCCTCCTATTGTTTTCCACAACTTTTCATCCCTGTTTCACCCCGTTGGTAATCTCAAGTTGTACATCCCGAAATTTTTCATATTGAGGTCCTGATGCCACTGCCCAAAATACCGACCAAACCCGCTGTACTGCTCTCACCTAGCGAATATCCCAAGGCAGAAAAAGGCAAGTCCGTCAAACCCGTCATGAGCCTTGTCGAATCGGCTCCACAAGAAGCAGAAGTTGCGCCGAAAGCGCGCGCCAAGACAAGCGAAAAAGCCATTGCCACGAAACAGCGCGCCGCGCCGAAGTCTGTGGATAGCGTGATCAAGTCAAACACCAGCCGCGTCGCCGACAAGATGGGCGTTACCAAGCTGTTTGTGCTCGATACCAATGTGCTCATGCACGATCCCACTTCCCTGTTCCGCTTCGAAGAGCATGATGTCTATCTGCCGATGATGACGCTCGAAGAACTGGACAACCATAAAAAGGGCATGTCCGAGGTCGCACGAAATGCGCGGCAGGTTTCCCGTTCGCTCGACGCCCTGGTCGCGGACGTAGGTGAAAACGATATCGAGGACGGCATCCTGTTGTCAAAGCTCGGCAACAAGGATGCGAAAGGCCGCCTGTTTTTCCAAACCAAGCTGCAGAACACTACGTTGCCGGAAGGCCTGCCGGTCGGCAAGGCGGACAATCAGATTCTTGGCGTAGTGCGGGCACTGGGCGAGCAGTTTCCGGGACGTCCGATCGTTCTGGTGTCGAAAGACATCAATATGCGCATCAAGGCACGCGCAATGGGCCTGCCTGCCGAAGAGTATTTCAATGACCATGTCCTTGAAGACACCGACCTGCTGTATTCGGGCATTCTGCAATTGCCCGATGATTTCTGGAACCGGCACGGAAAAGGCATGGAGTCCTGGCAGGAGAACAAGAACGGTACAGGCTATACCTTCTACCGATTGACTGGACCGACAGTACCCTCGTTCCTCGTGAATCAGTTCGTTCACCTGGAACCCAATAACGGCGAAGCGCCCTTCTATGGCCAGGTCAAGCAGATCAACGGCAAGACAGCAGTCTTGCAAACGCTGCGCGACTATACGCATGCCAAGAATAGCGTTTGGGGAATCACCGCACGTAACCGCGAGCAAAATTTTGCGCTGAACCTGTTGATGAATCCTGAATGCGATTTCGTCACATTGCTGGGGCAGGCAGGCACTGGCAAGACATTGCTTGCCTTGGCCGCGGGCCTGGCGCAGGTCTTGGAAACCAAGCTGTATAACGAAATCATCGTTACACGCGTGACCGTACCTGTCGGCGAGGACATCGGCTTCCTGCCCGGCACTGAAGAGGAGAAGATGTCTCCGTGGATGGGCGCCTTCGACGACAATCTGGAAGTACTCAATAAATCCGATACCGACGGTGGCGAATGGGGACGTGCGGCGACGCAGGACCTGATCCGCTCCCGCATCAAGATCAAGTCGCTCAACTTCATGCGCGGCCGGACCTTCGTCAACAAGTTTCTGATCATCGACGAGGCGCAAAACCTGACGCCGAAACAGATCAAAACACTGGTGACGCGTGCAGGCCCCGGAACGAAGATCATCTGTCTCGGCAATATTGCCCAGATCGATACGCCCTATCTGACAGAAGGCTCGAGCGGCCTGACTTATGTGGTCGACCGATTCAAAGGCTGGTCACATAGCGGACATGTCACGTTGGCACGCGGTGAACGCTCACGTTTGGCCGATCATGCCAGCGAAGTGCTTTGACGGGAAAGAAACCGCTTCAAGCCGGTAAAACAAAAAAGCCTGCATCGCAATGCAGGCTTTTTTATTGGTTGCTTGTAGCGTCGGCCGGTAGTTTCCTAGAACAACTGCGTACCGATCCACCAGGATACCGCCGCGATGAACGCTGATGCAGGAATGGTCAATACCCATGCCCAGACAATATTGCCTGCAACTCCCCACCGCACTGCCGACATTTTCTTGGAGGATCCGACACCGACAATAGCACCGGTGATCGTATGCGTCGTTGATACTGGAATACCCAACCCGGTTGCAAGAAACAAGGTGATAGCGCCACCTGTCTCCGCACAAAATCCACCAACCGGCTTGAGCTTCGTGATCTTTTGCCCCATCGTCTTCACGATGCGCCAGCCTCCGAACAAGGTGCCGAGTCCGATCGCAGCATAGCAGCTGATAATCACCCACCAGGGCAAAGCCGAGTCGGCCGTGCTATATCCGGCGGCAATCAGCAGCATCCAGATGATGCCCATGGTCTTTTGCGCATCATTGCCGCCATGGCCAAGGCTGTACATCGAAGCCGACACCAGCTGCATGCGCCGGAACCACTTGTCCACCCTGCGCGGTGTAGATCTGACAAAGATCCATGACACCAGCACCATCATGATCGAGCCGAAAATAAAGCCAAGCAGCGGGGAGAGCACGATGAAGGAAATGGTTTTGAGCAACCCGGACGCGATCAGTGCGCCAGTGCCAGCCTTTGCGACTGCGGCTCCAACCAGGCCACCGATCAGCGCATGGGACGATGATGAAGGAATGCCGTAGTACCACGTCAACACGTTCCAGAATATTGCGCCCACCAGCGCGCCGAACACGACGTAGTGATCGACGAACGCCGGATCGATTGTTCCTTTTCCGACGGTTGTTGCCACCTTGAGCTGAAAAAAGAAAATTGCAATGACATTGAAGAATGCCGCCATTGCCACCGCAGTCTGAGGCTTGAGAACCCCCGTGGAAACAACAGTTGCAATCGCGTTGGCTGCGTCATGAAAACCATTCATGAAGTCGAAAACCAGGGCCAATGCAATCAGAAAAGCAAGCGTGTAGATACTGATCTCGAGGGTATTCATGAGTAATGTCTTATTCTGATTTGAATCTTACGAATTCATAATGTGCGGACCTCCCGGCGAACGACCTGGATGGAAATAAAGGTCTCTGGCCGCTCCGCGACATGTGTGCGTTACCAGTCGAGACTCTTCACGCGTTTTCCACGATGATGCCTTCGATGATATTGGCAACGTCTTCGCAGCGGTCGGTGACCGTTTCCAGAATTTCGTAAATCGCTTTCAGCTTGATCAAATTGCGCACGTCCGGCTCATCACGAAACAGCTTGGACATGGCCGCGCGCATTACATGATCGGCATCGGATTCCAGCCGGTCGATTTCTTCGCAGATAAGCAGGATCTGGCTGGAGTTGTCCATGTTGCTCAGGAGCGACACCGCTGCCTTCACCTTTTCCGTGCAACCCAGGCAGAGTTCGGCCAGGCGCTTGGCTTCCGGAGTGATCGCCTTGATGTCGTACAGAGAAATGGTCTGGGCTGCGTCTTCAAGTAAATCGAGGATGTCATCCATCCGCGTAATCAATTGATGGATGTCATCGCGGTCGAGCGGAGTAATGAACGTCTTGTGCAACAAGTCGAGCGTATGGTGGGTCACCTTGTCGGCTTGCTTCTCAATGCCTTCGATTGCATGCACACGATTTTCCAGGTCGTCGAAGTTCGTCATCAACGCCACCATTTCCTTGGCGCCCTTTACGCAAAGGTCGGCGTGCTGAACAAACAGGTCAAAGAATTTGCCCTCGGTGGGCATCAATCGTCCAAACATGGAAGCACTCTCTCAAGTTGATATATTTGTCTGCCGCGCGGTTGCTGTCCGCTCAAACCAGGCCGTTGCCGGAGAGCCGGTTACCGATCGCTATTCGCCGCCGAAAATCGCCTGGCCGCCGGTGTAATTGTCGAACTTCGTGTATTGGCCAAGGAATGTCAGCCGCACAGTGCCAATCGGGCCGTTACGCTGCTTACCGATGATAATCTCAGCCGTACCCTTGTCCTGCGAATCCGGGTTGTACACTTCGTCACGGTAAATGAACAGAATCACGTCGGCGTCCTGTTCGATAGCGCCGGACTCACGCAAGTCCGACATCACCGGGCGCTTGTTGGGCCGCTGTTCGAGCGAGCGGTTCAGCTGTGATAACGCGATGACCGGGCAATTCAGCTCCTTTGCCAAGCCTTTCAGGTTTCGTGAAATTTCTGAAATCTCAGTCGCCCGGTTTTCGCCGGCCGAATTGGCGGACATCAACTGCAGGTAGTCGATGATGATCAACCCAAGCTTGCCACATTGACGTGACAGGCGACGCGAGCGGGCGCGCAATTCAATTGAACTCAGCGCGGGGGTTTCATCAATATACAACTGCGCATCGTTCATTTTCTGAATCGCATGTGTCAGCCGCGGCCAGTCCTCGTCGACCAATCGTCCGGTGCGCAGCCGATGCTGATCGAGACGTCCAACCGAACCGAGCATACGCATGGCTAGCTGGGTACCACCCATCTCCATGGAGAACACGGCTACCGGCAATCCACTTTCGATCGCGACATTTTCGCCGATGTTGATGGAAAAGGCTGTCTTGCCCATCGAAGGACGGCCCGCGACGATAACCAAATCGCCCGGTTGCAGGCCGGAGGTCATGCGGTCCAGGTCAGCAAAGCCGGTTGGCACACCGGTGATCTCGTTTTGGTTATCCCGGTTGTAAAGCTCGTCAATGCGTTCGACGACTTGGGTTAACAGCGGCTGGATCTCCTGGAATCCTTGCGCACCTCGCGCGCCCTCTTCCGCAATAGCAAAAATCTTCGACTCTGCTTCATCCAGCAACTGTTTGACTTCTTTGCCCTGCGGGTTGAAAGCTTGGCCGGAAATCTCATCGGAAACGGTAATGAGCTTGCGCAAGACGCCGCGATCTCGAACGATTTCTGCATAGCGGCGAATGTTGGCTGCGGATGGCGTATTCTGGGCCAGCGCATTCAGGTAAGACAAGCCGCCGACTTCTTCTGCCTTGCCAGAACTGGACAGGGCTTCGAACACGGTAATGACATCCGCTGGCTTAGTGTTATTGATCAGCTTGACGATATGCTGAAAGATGATCCGATGATCGTAGCGGTAAAAATCATCATCGCGCACGAAGTCGGCGATGCGGTCCCACGCCGCGTTATCCAGTAGGAGTCCGCCGAGAACGGACTGTTCTGCCTCGATGGAATGTGGCGGTACACGTAGTGATTCGAGTTGCGGGTCGGCGCGGTTGTTCATGGCGCGAATTATACCTGCTCACCCTGCCGCCAAGAGTTGGAAAGGGCGGAATATTGAAGACATTTTTCCGTGCTGCAACATTGGAAATATTTTACAGGTTGTCAACAAAAAAGCCGGGAATTCCCGGCTTTTTTGCTTCTGACTTTCGATTGCTTAAGCTTGTTCGCCAACTACCGACACAGTCACATCAACAACTACGTCCGTGTGAAGAGCAACCGATACGCCATGATCGCCCACGACCTTCAATGGACCTTGCGGCATGCGGATCTGCGCCTTTTCAACCGGAAAGCCTTGCTTGGTCAACGCTTCCGCGATGTCGTAGTTAGTCACCGAACCGAACAGACGTCCATCAACGCCTGCTTTCTGCGAGACTTTGACTGACAACCCATTCAGCTTTTCACCTTGAGCTTGCGCGGCTGCAAGCTTTTCACCTGCCAGCTTCTCAAGTTCGGCGCGTTTTGCTTCGAATTCCGCAACTGCGGATGCTGTAGCACGACGAGCCATGCGCTTCGGAATAAGAAAGTTGCGAGCGTAGCCATCCTTGACACGGACGACTTCACCCAGATTGCCGAGATTAACGACTTTTTCCAACAGAATGACTTGCATGTTTTTCTCCTAGTTCAAGCCGTTAATTACGCGTTGTGCAGATCGGTGTACGGCAGCAGCGCAAGGTAACGAGCGCGCTTGATGGCCGTATCGACTTGACGCTGATAATGTGCCTTGGTGCCAGTCAGACGTGCCGGCATGATTTTGCCGTTTTCTTGGACGAAGTCCTTCAGCGTGTCTACATCCTTGTAATCCACTTGTTCCACATGCGCAGCGGTGAAACGGCAGAATTTTTTGCGCTTGAACAGCGGGTTTTGCTGTTGGCGCTTATGCTTGAGCTTGCTTTTATCGAATTTTTTACCGAATGCCATGATTGGCTCCTGTATCAAGTGATCTATGTAATGGTCTCGAAATCGACGATGTGGAATACGAGACTTTTGCTGTTGCGGTTTTTACGTGCAAGAAAGCCGGTGAACAGAAAGGGTTTGCCCAATTCCGCCTGGTTAAACCGTCTAGAAATTTCACCTGCGGCGAGCGCAGTAATCTCAAACGTTACCGAGCGGGGTACACCCGCCTCAACCTGTTCCGAATCATGCAGCAGTTTTGCCGACACGATCGGGATGCCTGCCGGGGTGTAACGCAATACGTCGCGTTCGGCAATATTGGCAATCAGGCAAAGCTGATTCACGCTCCCCAAGCCGTAATACGTCGCGAATTAAGCAGCAGGCGCCTCGGCTCGCTGAGTCTTGACTGCATCTTCCTTCTGGACAGCCTTCATCATCGGTGAAGGTGCTGTTTCAGCCTTCTTCATCTTGACTGTCAGATGACGCAGAACGGCGTCATTGAATTTGAAGCCGGTTTCGATTTCAGTCAGCGTTTCGCTGTCGCATTCGATATTGAGGCAGACATAGTGAGCCTTGGCCAACTTCTGGATCATGTAAGCCATCTGGCGACGACCCCAGTCTTCAACACGGTGTACTTTGCCGCCGCGTGTTGTGACAATGCCTTTGTAGCGTTCGATCATTGCGGGCACCTGTTCGCTCTGATCAGGATGCACGATAAATACGATTTCATAATGACGCATGTAATCTCCTTAGGACGGATTGAATAATCGCCCACCCCGGCGTCAAGACGAGTGTGGGAAGAGGAAAGCCGGCGATAATAACCCGAAATGCGTTAAATTTCAATGCATTCAATGCCTTATATCAAGTGCAAAAGGTAATTATTAATGAAATTGCGAAGTTGCTTGCAAACCCGCGCGTACTGTATAAAAATACAGGCTGTTATTACAAACAGCGCTTACCGGAAGCTATACGGCCATGCTTAAACTTACTGCACGCCAAGAACAAATCCTGAATCTGATCAAGGAAGCCATTAACAATACGGGCTTCCCGCCTACCCGGGCAGAAATTGCCGCTGAACTCGGCTTTCGTTCTGCCAATGCAGCAGAAGAACATCTGCAGGCACTCGCACGAAAAGGAGCCATCGAAATCTCCCCTGGCACTTCTCGTGGAATCCGTTTGCTCGACATGACGGCAAGCGAGACGCCAAACCGCACCGGTCAGCAGCTGCCGCTTCCTCATGCTTCCATAATGCAACTCACCCTTCCACTGATCGGTCGTGTTGCGGCAGGTTCGCCAATTCTGGCGCAGGAACACGTCGAGGCAACATATGCAGTCGACTCCTCCCTATTTCCTGCCAAGCCGGATTATCTGCTCAAGGTACGCGGCCTATCGATGCGCGACATCGGAATCATGGATGGTGACTTGTTGGCGGTCAAAAAAGCGGATTCGGCCAAAAACGGTCAAATCGTCGTGGCGCGACTCGGAGATGAGGTTACGGTCAAACGCTACAAGAAAACTGGCTCACTCATCGAGTTACTGCCGGAAAATCCCGACTTCAAACCGATTCGGGTTGCGTCTGGCCAGGACGACTTCGCACTAGAAGGCTTGGCGGTTGGTTTGCTTCGGGCTTGGGGCTAGGAAACTATTTAAACTAGCATCATCGCGGCCGCTTGCGCAGGATCTGTGTAGCAATGCCGCGGAGGATGTTGACCTCCTCAGTTTCCAATTGTGTTCGCGAAAATAAGCGCTTCAATCTTGGCATCAGTTTTTTCGGATTCTCCGGATCCAGGAAATCAATAGCAATAAGCGCCTCTTCTAAATGCGCGAACATGCCATCAATCTGAGCAAGTTCAGCCGCTTGACCATGAAAGCCGATTGGTGACACTGATGCAACGGGGAACTCCCCCGTATCTGATTTAGTGCTGGCCATGCGGCATTCATACGCCAAGACCTGTACCGCCTGTGCCAGATTCAAGGAAGAATATGCCGGATTAGCCGGGATGTTGATTAAAGCATTGCATTTTTCCACGACGCCATTTGGCAATCCGTAGCGCTCATTACCGAACACGAGAGCGGCCTGCAGTCCCGATTCGGACGTGATTTGTCCCGCAAACGTACGCGGCGTAAGCACCGGTGGCGAAAACTCCCGCAGCCTGGCGCTCAATGCCGCCGCGAAATTGCATCCATCCAAAGCCTCTTCGATAGACCCAACGACTTTTGATGCACGCAGCACATCCAATGCGCCACTTGCAAAGGCAATCGCTTCCTCCTGCTCCGCGACATCGGCAAATCGTGGATTGACCAGCACAAGGCGAGAAAACCCCATCGTCTTCATCGCCCTGGCGGCCGCGCCGATATTGCCTGGATGACTGGTTTCAACCAGTACGAAACGCAACCGGGCGGACAGATCGTTACTAGTTTCAGTCAGGTTCATTTAAAATAGCGTCATCTGCGGTCTAGGGCTCAAACCTTCGTTGCCGCTTCGCTCATTAATCAATCCACGCGGTTCCGTGCGGCAGAAGGCTGCGGTGCCGCCATTTTAACGGAACCTCTATGCATCCCATGCTCAATACGGCGGTCAAGGCTGCCCGCCGTGCCGCTTCGATCATCAATCGCGCCTCTTTCGACATCGACCGTATCAAGGTGACCCAGAAAGGGCACAATGATTTCGTGACGGAAGTGGATCAGGCGGCTGAGCAGGCGATCATTGATGTCCTTAAGACTGCATACCCGGATCATGCAATTCTTGCTGAAGAGACCGGGGCGTCAAGCAATTTACATGATGACAACGACAATGTCTGGATCATCGATCCGCTTGATGGCACCACAAATTTCATCCATGGCTTCCCGCAATACTGTGTATCAATTGCCCTTCAGCAGCGAGGCATTATTACCCAGGCAGTGATCTTCGATCCCACCCGCAACGACCTGTTTACAGCTACAAAAGGCAGCGGAGCCTACTTGAATGAAAAGCGGATTCGCGTTGGCCGCCGCGACAAGTTGGCCGATGCGTTGATCGGAACGGGATTTCCATTCCGGAGTGGCGACGGGCTGGAGGAATACATCAAGATGTTTCGCATCATGACGGAAAAATGTGCAGGACTGCGCCGTCCTGGCGCTGCCGCCTTGGATCTTGCTTACGTTGCAGCGGGACGGCTGGATGGTTTCTTCGAGCGCGGCCTTCAACCCTGGGACATGGCGGCAGGTTCCCTGCTCGTTACCGAAGCGGGAGGTATCGTTGGAACCTTCGCCGGCGAATCCGACTACCTGTATAAGAATGAAGCCATCGCAGCGTCGCCGAAGGTATTTTCTCAAATGGTGAACGTGCTGTCGCAATTCAAGAAGTAATAGACACGCTACTTTTGCGCCCGGACTTGCTGCACTTGTTATCCAAAGCGGTTAGTGCCGGGTGCTGTTATACTTCCTGCACGCGGCATTGCGTACCAGTCCCCCTGCCGCTGTCTATCCGACCTTTCCGCATCCTAATCTGTTTGCCTGCGACTGGCGCCTATATTGGCGACAGGCCGATATTTCCTGATTGAGTTTTCATGTCCTTTACCCAGCTCGGCTTGTCCGACGATATCGTTCGTGCTGTCATCGAACAAGGCTACACCACTCCCACCCCGATTCAAACCCAGGCCATTCCCGCAGTTCTGGCGGGTGGCGACCTGCTTGCCGGCGCACAGACCGGGACCGGCAAAACAGCGGGATTTACCCTGCCCATCCTCCAGCGTCTGGCATCAAAGTCGGTCAATCCGGCAGCGGGGCGCCGGCCGATACGCGCACTGATTCTCACACCGACACGCGAGCTTGCCGCGCAAGTCGAAGAAAGCGTCAAGGTTTATGGCAAGTATTTGAAATTGAACTCCGCCGTCATTTTCGGCGGAGTCGGGATCAATCCCCAAATAACGCTCTTGAAACGCGGTGTTGACATTCTTGTCGCCACACCAGGCCGCCTGCTGGATCACATGCAGCAAGGCACCGTAGACCTGTCCGAGATCCAGATTCTTGTGCTCGATGAAGCCGATCGCATGCTCGACATGGGATTCATCCGCGACATCAAGAAGGTACTCGCCGCTTTGCCGAAGCAGCGCCAGAATCTGCTGTTCTCCGCCACATTCTCCGACGAGATCAAGGCGCTAGCGGATGGACTGCTAAATGCGCCGGCGATGATCGAAGTGGCGCGCCGCAACTCAACCGTAGAAGTGATTGCACAAAAGGTCCACCCGGTGGACCGCAACCGCAAGCATCCGCTGCTCAGTCACCTGATCAAGACGCAGCAATGGTCACAGGTGTTAGTCTTCACCCGCACCAAACATGGCGCGAACAAGCTGGTGGAGCAACTCGGCAAAGAAAGCATTTCGGCGCTGGCTATCCACGGCAACAAGAGCCAGGCTGCCCGTACGCGCGCATTGACGGAGTTCAAGGACGGTAGTCTGCAAGTGCTTGTCGCCACCGATATTGCAGCACGCGGCATCGATATTGACCAGCTGCCCCATGTCGTCAATTACGATTTGCCGAATGTACCCGAGGATTATGTACACCGTATCGGCCGCACCGGACGTGCCGGAGCGACTGGCGAAGCGGTTTCTCTGGTGTGCGTCGATGAACACGGCTTATTGAAGGATATCGAGAAGCTGATCAAGCGGACGCTGCCACAGGAAGTCGTGGCAGGATTCGAACCGGATCCGAATGCAACGCCACAACCGATCCAGCTGCGCAGCGGCAATGCTGGCGGCGGCAGGCGGCCACAGCAGAAGGCTCCCGCAAACACGTCCCGCAATGGCAGCGGCGCGAAGCCGAACGTACCGTCGAAGAGCGGTGCGAATACCAGAGCACCTGTAAAGTCATCTGCGGCACATCGATCAGGCGGACGCGGACGCTGATACCCTTCGCTTTTCAAGGAGCATCAGGGACGCTGACAAAGTCCTGATGCGCCTGGCACCAAGGCAATGAAAACGGCAAGCGTCGAAATCGCACGGTTTCATTGCCTTTCCCGTTCTAGTCCCCACCTGACCGCCTCGGTGATCGCGACATAACACATGTTCCATGCCCGATCGCGCCGGTTAAAATGATGGATTATTCAATACGCCGTCAAAAGGGTTGGAATGGCTTCAAAACCAGTGCTCCTGCCGGATCAGACCGACATTGCAAGCGAGACCAAGCCGCGCATGCAAGAAGCAATCGAAAAGCATACGCCGATGATGCAGCAATACCTCCGCATCAAGGCAGATCACCCGTCGACCCTGTTGTTTTATCGCATGGGCGATTTCTATGAACTGTTTTTCGAGGATGCCGAAAAAGCGGCGCGCCTGCTCGGCATTACACTGACCCAGCGCGGCGCATCCAACGGGTCCCCGGTCAAAATGGCAGGTGTGCCGTTTCATTCAGCCGAACAATATCTTGCGAAGCTGGTTCGGCATGGCGAATCGGTAGCGATTTGTGAACAAATCGGCGACCCGGCAACGAGCAAAGGTCCGGTCGAGCGGAAAGTCATACGAGTCATCACCCCGGGCACGTTGACGGACGCAGATCTATTGCCGGAAAAGTCGGAACGCCCGCTCTTGGCAATCCATGCTGCTCCGAACCGAAAGACACTGACGCTTGGCCTCGCATGGCTGTCCATGGCCAGCGGCGCCCTCAAGCTGATGGAAATCTCAGGCGATGCCAAATCGCTAAACGAACGCTTAAAGCAGGAACTGGAGCGCATCGTCCCGGCAGAAGTGCTGACCGCCGATGATGCGCAATCCGTGCAGCAGCAGATCCTGACGGGCAAAATCACCACTGTTCCTGCCTGGCATTTCGATATGCGCAGCGGCGAAAAGGCTCTATGCGAACAGCTTTCCACCGCTGGCCTGTCCGGTTTCGGCGCGGATCAGATGAGTGCAGCAATTTGTGCCGGCGGCGCCCTGCTTCGTTATGCGCAATCGACTCAGGGAAAAGGACTTCAGCATGTCCGGACGCTCACTGTCGAATCGGAAAATGAATTCATCGGCCTCGATGCGAGCACACGGCGCAATCTGGAACTTACTGAAACCATACGTGGCCAGGACGGTTCCCAGGCGTCCCCGACCCTGTTTTCCCAGCTCGATCACTGCCGCACTGCCATGGGCTCACGCTTGCTGCGCAACTGGCTGCATCACGCACGCCGCGACCAATCGGTTGCAAAGGCGCGTCAGGCGGCGATCAACGCGCTTATGCGCGCGGATGCGTCCGACAGCTTGTCGGCTACGCTGGCGGAAGTGCCGGATATTGAACGCATCACCACCCGCGTTGCCCTGCTTTCCGCCAGACCGCGCGACCTGGCGGGCTTGCGCGGCGGACTGCAGCAACTGCCGTCGCTGCGCGCCTGCGTGGAAGCCTGCAATAAGGATGCTGATGCCGCATTGCTGGCGTTTTTGCACCAGGCATTGGCGACACCGGATGACTGCCTGGACCTGATCGAACGGGCGATTGCACCGGAACCTGCCGCGATGGTGCGCGACGGCGGCGTGATTGCCCGTGGCTTCGATACGGAGTTGGATGAACTGCGCGGCCTGTCGGAAAACGCAGGACAGTTCCTGGTCGAGCTGGAAGGCCGCGAGCGTGCAAGAACAGGCATTGCCAATCTTCGGGTGGAGTACAACAAGGTTCACGGCTTCTACATTGAGGTTACCCACGGCCAGACCGCAAAGGTTCCTGACGACTATCGCCGGCGACAGACACTGAAGAATGCGGAAAGATACATCACACCCGAATTGAAGGCATTCGAGGACAAGGCATTATCGGCCCAGGAGCGTGCGTTGGCGCGTGAGAAGTATTTGTACGACAAGCTTCTCAACGACCTGGCGCCGCATATCGGCGGGCTGCAGCAAATAGCTGCGGCAATTGCACAGCTCGATACGCTGGTGGCGTTTGCCAAGCATGCGATGCGCAATAACTGGTGCGCCCCCAATCTGGTCGCCGACCCCGCACTCATCATCGAACAAGGTCGCCATCCGGTGGTGGAAAATCAGATCGAGCGCTTCATTGCCAATGATTGCCGGCTCGACCAGGAACGCAAGCTGCTGCTGATCACCGGCCCGAACATGGGCGGCAAATCGACCTATATGCGGCAGGTGGCGTTGATCACCTTGCTGGCCTATGTCGGAAGTTTCGTGCCTGCCGCCAGCGCAACCATCGGCCCGATTGATCGCATCTTTACCCGGATCGGTGCCGCCGACGACCTTGCCGGAGGGCGGTCCACCTTCATGGTTGAAATGACCGAATCCGCAGCGATCCTCAATGGCGCCACGGCGCAATCGCTCGTGCTGATGGATGAAGTCGGGCGCGGCACGTCAACGTTCGACGGCCTTGCGTTGGCTTGGGCGATTGCCCGGCATTTGATCGATCACACCCGCAGCTACACACTCTTCGCGACCCACTATTTCGAGCTGACCCAACTTCCCGAAACGCATCCGACCGCTGCCAATGTGCATCTGTCGGCGGTCGAACACAAAGACAAGATCGTGTTTTTGCACGCGGTCCAGCCTGGCCCGGCGTCACAGAGTTACGGGCTGCAGGTGGCGCAGCTCGCCGGCGTACCGCAATCGGTCATCCGGGCAGCACGAAAGCATCTTGCCGCCCTGGAGGCGCACTCGGTGCAAGCCACGCCGCAGTTCGACTTGTTCGCCAGCAGCGTGCCCCCTATCGAACTCGAGGAAGACGAACCGCCGATGGGCCGCGAGGTCTCGGAACTTGAGCAGGCCCTGTCGGACATTGATCCCGATACCTTATCGCCACGGGAAGCGCTGGATGCACTCTATCGGCTTAAAAGCCTCACTAAAAATCAATAAGATGAAAGTGCACATTATTCTCAGGTTATTTGTATGCAGTGCATGTCTTTGGGGCAGTCCGGCGGTTGCAACGGACACATTCAGCTTCGGCGTCATCGCGCACCCCTACCGGACGATGAATGATGAGAGCGGTTTGCGTGAAGCGGTCAATGAATCTGACGCCGACAATCTCGCCTTCGTGGTCGCCAATGGCATCAAGGCAGGGGAAGAGCCTTGCAGCGATGAACTTTATCAGCGTCGCAAAGCGCTTCTCGATAGTGCAAAAAACGGGGTGATCGTATCGCTTGCGGGGAGCGACTGGACGGCATGCAGGCATGCAAACGGCCGGTCGGCGGCCATAGGCAGATTGAACCGGCTGCGCGAATTATTTTTTACTGATGAGTTCTCGCTTGGAGGATCGCGGCTCCCCTTGGTCCGGCAATCTTCAACTGCGAAATTCCGCAACTATGGCGAAAACGCACGCTGGGAAGTTGGCGGCATTGTCTTTGCCACACTAAATGCTCCCGAAAACAACAACCACTACTTGCTTGATGCAGGGCGCAATAGCGAGTTTGAGGACCGCATCATCGCAAATCGCGAATGGCTGCACCGAGTCTTCACTTATGCCTCGCTTCGGAAAATGGACGGCGTGGTGTTGTTCAGCAGCGGAAATCCTTTTGCGCCCGTTAATCGCGGGCCGGCCAAACAGGATGGCTTCGCGGAATTGCGCAAGCAGATTCTCGCGCAGGCAGCCAAATTCAAAGGCAAGACACTGCTCATTCACGGTCATGGCGGCATGCCAAAAAGGACTAAGCCCAGTATCCGCTGGCGTGGTGATTTTGGCGTACTGGAAGCCGGGGTGCCGTGGACCAAAGTGAACATCGATCCGGCGGAGGCGACGCTTTTCATCGTCAGCAAACAAACAAGTCGAACGAAAAACGCCACACCTGCAAATTAATAGCAAAATCGACAGTGCGCGGCCTCCATTCGCCCGGCTTCAATGAATCGGGCGGCTCCGATAGTGATCGCCGCTGTCGTCATCCTGGCTATCGTGATGGTGGCCGTGTGCACCATGCACATGCTCATGAGCGATTTCTTCTTCACTCGCCGCACGCACTTCAGCCACATTCAAATTAAATCGTAATGCCATGCCGGCAAGCGGATGATTGCCATCCAACACCACCTTGTCGTCCGCAATATCCGTCACTGTAAAAATCAAGGAGCCTTCTGCTGAATCGGCACCATCCGGGGTCCCTTCGAATTGCATCCCGAGTTCCAAAGGTTCCGGCAAGCGGTTGCGGGGTTCGATCTTTACCAGCGAAGCATCGTATTCACCGAACGCGTCGTCAGGCTCGACCTGGATGGTCGTTTCATAACCGACGTCCTTACCCTCCAGCGCTTCCTCAATCTTGGGTAACGTGTTCTCGTATCCACCGTGCAGGTAAACCATCGGCTCGCGGCTCTCCTCAATCAGATTGCCCTGCGCATCTGAGAGTTTGTAGTGGAGCGTCACTACGGTGTTCTTGGCAATCTTCATATTGATTCCTTTCCATGATGTTCAAAAGATT
Organism: Noviherbaspirillum sp.; assembly: GCF_035944575.1. GTDB lineage: Bacteria > Pseudomonadota > Gammaproteobacteria > Burkholderiales > Burkholderiaceae_D > Noviherbaspirillum. The sequence goes on along the minus strand of NZ_DASZBA010000257.1, from coordinate 34,388 downwards.
ATACCGTCTGATACGAAGAGCGAAGGTAGAGGTCCAGCACAGCGGGTGTTGTGCCAGCCGGCCTATATAATGCGCACATGAAAAAAAGCACACTACTCGGTGGCCTGTCTCCACAACGTTTTCTGCGAGACTATTGGCAAAAGCGGCCTCTCCTGATACGTCAAGCCTTTCCGGCATTCAAACCACTTGTCGAGCGGGATGCGCTATTCGACATGGCATCGGAAGACGATGTCGAATCACGATTGATCGCCATTGTCGAGGGACAATGGCAATTGAAAAGCGGCCCGTTCGATCGCCTGCCCCCATTGCGGCAAAAGGCCTGGACACTTCTTGTACAAGGAGTCAACCTGCATTCGGATTCAGCAAACGCCCTGCTCAATCAATTCCGCTTTATCCCCGATGCACGACTGGACGATTTAATGGTCAGTTATGCGACCGATGGGGGCGGTGTGGGGCCTCATTTCGACTCGTACGATGTATTTTTGTTGCAAGCCCATGGTCAGCGGCAATGGAAAATCAGCGCCCAGGATGATCTGACCTTGATTGGTGGACTGCCACTCAAGATCTTGAAAAATTTCCAGCCTGAACAGGAGTTCATCCTGGAACCAGGCGACATGCTGTACTTGCCGCCACAATACGCGCACGACGGAGTTGCAATCGGCGAATGCATGACCTATTCAATTGGATTCCGAGCGCCCTCTTACCAGGAGCTTGGGGAAGCATTCATGCAATTCATGGCCGACTCCATCGATTTGCCGGGTCGTTACACGGATCCTGACCTTCGGACCACAACACGTCCGGCGGAAATCGGCAGTCAGATGCTGGACAGGGTCGCTACCGAACTCTCAAAAGTCGAATTCACCGATGAAGACGTTCGCATTTTCCTCGGCGAATATTTATCCGAGCCAAAGGCGAATGTATTTTTTGATCCTCCGGCTCAATCGATGTCACTTGCGGCATTCAAGAAAGCCAGCGGCAAAACAGGCGTAATGCTGTCGCGAAAAACCCGTATGCTTTACCGCGGCAAGCTCATCTTCATCAATGGCGAGTCGCTGGTTGCCGAAGGAAGCGATAAGACTGTACTCACAATGTTGGCCAATGAACGCCGACTGGAGGGCGCCGCGATTCGTACTTTATCGCCTGACGCAATCGAGACACTGCTTGCATGGTATGAAGACGGTTGGTTATTGCTAGCATGAATAAAACCAAACGCGACAGAGTTACAATCCCTTACCAAACCACAACTCCCGCCTGTCTTGCAGGAAAAAAATCGTTATAATTGCGAGTTGGGAAGTTTTCAAACTACCGCAATGCAGCATTACCGCCCGGCAAGTTATTGAAACACCCTATAGAGCGATAATTACCGGTAATTATTCATCGCAATATTTTTTATAAAAAATCTCTGAAGGAAAATCATGAAAAAGACTCTGTTGATCGCATCCCTGATGGCTGCTGTTGCACTCGCTGCTTGCAGCAAGAAAGAAGAAGCCGCTGCTCCAGCACCTGCTGAAACCGCACCTGCTGCTGCTGCACCGGCAGCTCCTGCTGCTGAAGCGCCAGCCGCTGCTGCACCAGCAGCTCCTGCCGCTGACGCCGCTGCACCTGCAGCAGCCGCTCCTGCAGCTCCTGCTGCTGACACAACTGCAGCCGCTCCGGCCGCAGCAGCTCCTGCAGCACCTGCCGCTGACGCAACGACATCCAAGTAATTTCGGATCTCGGAATCAAAAAGCCGACCTTCGGGTCGGCTTTTTATTTGGCTCTACTGCCAATGCTCACCTACTTTGGAAATCCGCCATTACGTTTGCTCCGACAGCTCGATCCAGTCAAAGCCCTCTTCCTGGCATGCGATACGCACTTCTGCCGGCACGGCCATGGCGTTTGTTTGCAATGCGGCGCGAAGCGCCTCATGTGCGAGTTCCGGCGTATTGTTTTGCCGACTAAGATGGGCGCCAACCACAATTCTCAAACGCGAGATGTCGAGCGCCGCCAAGATTTCAGCCGCAGTCTCATTCGACAAATGGCCATAAGCACCCCCGATACGCTGCTTGAGTGACCATGGATAGCTGGAATTGGCTAGCATGCCCTTGTCGTGGTTACACTCCAGCATTAGCGCATCACAGCCACCTAGTGCATTGATCAGATGCGGTGTCGATTGACCGGCATCAGTCAGCACGCCAAGCCGGAACCGCTTGTCATCGATGACGTACTGCACCGGCTCGCGTGCATCGTGCGGCACGGTGTAGGGGATGACTTCGATGCTGCCGATTGCCAGTCGCTCTCCGTCCCGGCAAAACCGTACATCAACACCGTCACTATCTTTTTTCACCGCCTGATATGTGCCGTAGGTAAGCCACACGGGAACATGATGACGGCGCGCGAATTTGAAGACACCGCCTACATGGTCCTGGTGTTCATGAGTCACGAGAATTCCGGCAAGATCGCCGGGCGTCATGCCTCGCTTCGCCAGTCGTCGCTCCGTTTCGCGAATTGCGAAACCACAGTCGAGCATGACGGTGGTGCGGGAAGAAGGGGATGAAGCGGAGATAAGCAGCGAATTGCCTTCGCTGCCACTCCCTAAACTGGCGAATTTCAAAGAAAAATTTACTTGAGTTGCTCGTTTAACAGGGAAAGAATGCGATTCGCGGTCTGGGATGATTCCGGCCGGCCTTCGTTATTGAGCACCGCAACCTGGGTCACTCCGCCATTGCCTTTCACCGCGACCTGATAGCGTTGCGCGGCTTTTGCCTTGTCGTCGCCTCCGAAGGAAAACAGCTTGGAGAAGAAGCCCTTTTCAGAAGCGCGCCGTGTCGCGTCATCCGCTTGGTCAACATAACGGACAAAATACAGACCTTGTGCCCGGTCCCGATCCTCCACCGTAAAACCTACCCGGTCGAGCGCGAGTCCAACGCGGCGCCATGCACGATCAAATCCTTCATCAACTTCCACATAACCGGGGCCATTACCGTTGACCAGTTTGGCACGGACTGGTTGCGCTCCCGCATTTGCAACCACTGCCTTGGCGCGTGTGCCGTCCGTGCCCAGGCGCGCCATCAGACGCGCCAGAAACTCGGCTTCGAGTTCCGGATCGGCTGGACGTGGAGTCCACACCGTGGACTCCTTTTCCTGCCCCACGAGCACCTCTTGCGCGCCACGATGGCTGATGTAGATTTCCGTGGCGCCGTTGGGCGAGCGCTCAAGACGTGTACGGAATTTGTCCCGTTCGCCAGTGGAATACAGGGCATCAAGTGCTTTGCCGATGGTGTTGCGGATGAAATCCTGAGGGATCTTGGCACGGTTTTCCGCCCAATCGGTTTCCATCAATCCTGCTTGTGGCGCTTCGAGATTGATCAGGAAACCGGAGTCCTGCCAGAAGTCCTTGATTTGTGGCCATAGCACTTCCGGCGACTGCTGTACGACCAGCCAGCGCTGGTTGCCGGCACGCTCGATCCGCATGTCTGGCGTCGCGGCGGGAGACACCGATGTTGTTGCAGCCGGGCGTGCTGTTTGCTGCATGTTGTAACCGGAGGCGGTGGCCGTGCCACGGTTTGCTTCCGGAATGGCATAGCGATTTTCGCGCTCGAGTTGCGTCAAGTCGGGTGGAATCTCCAGCGACGGCGCCTTGCCGGCGCTTTTGTAGTCGATACGGTCGGGTTCCAGCAACGAACCGATGGAACTGCAACCGGCCAGGCCGGCAAAAGCCAATGCGCAGACCAGACCACGTTGAGCCAGATGAAGTTGCTTACGAATAATCATGTCGATGCTGTTGTGGAGAAGTTCGAGGAGACGCTGCAGCGGCCTGTTTTAATAATATGTGCCGTTCGTTGCGGCGCCTATTGTAATACACCCGATTCGCGCAAAGCTTGTCGCACAGTCTGGTGGTATTCGGCTGCCAGTGGTGCAAGCGGCAAGCGCATGCCGGAGGAGATCAGTCCCAATTCGTTCATCGCCCACTTGAGCGGTACCGGATTTGGCTCGACGAACAATTTGTTGTGCAAAGGGAGAAGCCGGTTGTTGATCTCCACTGCTTCGGACACACGCCCGGCCATCGCGGCGGCACAGAGCAGATGCATACCGCGCGGCGCGATATTGGCAGTCACGGAGATGTTGCCTTTCGCACCACAGAACATGAGTGCCATGGCTGTCGGATCGTCGCCGGAATAGACTGCGAAAGACTCGGAAGCCAGTCGGATCAGGTCACTGCCGCGACCGATATTGCCGGTCGCATCCTTGATGCCGACGATGCCCGGAATTTGCGCGAGGCGCAGGACCGTTTCATTCGACATGTCAGCCACCGTACGCCCCGGTACATTATAAAGAATCAAAGGCAAATCGACCGATTCCGCGATCTTTCGGAAGTGAAGGTACATGCCTTCCTGGGTAGGCCGGTTGTAGTAGGGAACGACCTGGAGCGATGCGTCCGCGCCGACCTGCTTGGCATAGCGGGTAAGTTCGATGGCTTCGGTCGTTGAATTCCCGCCAGTGCCGGCAATGACCGGAATGCGTTTTGCCGTATGCTGGACGGCGACCTTGATCAGCTCGCAATGCTCGTCCACCGACACGGTCGGCGACTCACCGGTGGTACCGACGATGACGATGCCGTCCGTGCCTTCGGCGATATGCCAGTCGATTAATTTGCGCAGACCCGGCAGATCGAGACTACCGTCCTCATGCATGGGGGTGACGATTGCGACTATGCTGCCCTGAATCATGATGATGTTATTGCAGAAAGATGGAAAAAGTCGATTGTAGCGGATAGACCGCTTTCATGGGCATTTCTGGCGGCAAGAGGGAAATTGCCAGTCAATTCAGCCGTAATAACGTCAGGTCCCGATCGTCGGATGGCATCACGGCGCAGATTCGCTGCACCATCGCCGGCGCTGGCTGGCTGATATACCCGTGCTCATAGGCTACAACTTCAAGGGAATGCGGTTGAGCGTTCTGTACGGCGTGAAGCAATTCGCCGGGACGCAGCAAAAAATCCGGATTGGACGGCTTGCCGAACCGTTGGTTGCCTTCCGCAAAGGTTTCATAAATCACTACGCCGCCAGGCATGAGACTTGACATGATTTCGTCTAATAGCGGGCGGTGCAGGTAGTTTGTCACGACTATGCCGGCGTAGCGGCCAGGGGCGAATGGCCAGGATATAGGTCGTTCGCCATCCTGCTCAAGGTCGATCCGGAGAGTTTGTATCCCCGGTCCGGCGGCGGAGGCGAGCGCTGCGCCGTCGCGGTCGACCGCGAGCACCGGATGTCCGAGAGCCGCGAGCATTTTCGTGTGTCGACCGGTGCCACAGGCAAGATCCAGCACCTCACCCTCCGGCATCAGCGACGCAAACCGGCTTACCCATTGCGAAGGCTGGCCTATGGCGGCATGGGAATGCGCCATGGTCAGCGGTAATTCAATCCCATGGCGTCGCGCACTTCGCGCATCGTTTCCTGAGCCAGCGCACGTGCCTTCGCGCAGCCGTCGGCGACGATGGCGCGCACCAGCGACGGATCGTCGACATACTTTTGGGCTCGTTCGCGCATGGGTTCCTGCTCCTTCAAGATGCCGTCGATGACCGGCTGCTTGCACTCCAGGCAACCGATGCCGGCTGAGCGGCATCCCTTTTGCACCCACTCTTTTGTGTCGCTGTCCGAGTACACCTTATGCAGCTGCCATACCGGGCATTTTTCCGGCTCACCGGGGTCCGTGCGACGTACGCGTGCAGGGTCGGTCGGCATGGTGCGGACCTTCTTGATGATCGAATCCTTGTCCTCTCGTAACGCAATCGCATTGCCATAACTTTTTGACATCTTTTGGCCGTCCAGGCCCGGCAGCTTCGATGCCTCGGTCAGGCGCGCCTGTGGTTCAACCAGGATGCGCTTGCGGCTGCCTTCGAGGTAGCCGGACAGACGCTCGCGATCGACGCTGGATAGCGATTGGGCGCTTTCAATCATCGCCTTGCCTTGCTCTAGCGCTTCCTGTTTGCCCTGTTCCTGATAGGCAATGCGCAGTTCGCCGTACAGTTTCGACTGCTTGCCGCCCAATTTCTTGACCGCCTCAAGCGCCTTTTCCTCGAATCCCTTTTCCTTGCCGTACAGGTGATTGAAGCGGCGTGCAAGCTCGCGCATCATTTCGATATGCGGCACCTGGTCTTCACCGACTGGTACATGACCGGCGCGATAGATCAGGACGTCGGCCGCCTGCAGCAATGGATAGCCGAGAAAACCATAGGTGGCGAGATCGCGATCGGCAAGCTTTTCCTGCTGATCCTTATAGGTCGGCACCCGTTCCAGCCAGCCGAGCGGGGTCGCCATGGAGAGCAGCAAATGCAGCTCGGCATGCTCGGGCACCTGCGACTGGATGAACAGGGTCGCCTTGGACGGATCGATGCCCGCTGCCAGCCAGTCGATCAGCATGTCCCAGGTACTCGTTTCGATAATGCTCGGATCATCGTAGTGTGTCGTCAGTGCATGCCAATCGGCGACGAAGAACAGGCACTCCTGTTCCGCTTGCATTTTTACCCAGTTTTTGAGCGCCCCATGATAATGGCCGAGGTGCATGGCGCCCGTCGGGCGCATGCCGGAGACAACGCGTTCAGAAGACATAATCGTTCAGCTTAAAAAAAGTGTCAGGGGAGTGGTAATCAGTTGCAGGGCAATATTGGCGATCGCCATGACCGGAATGACCCAGTAATGCAGCAGTTTCAGGAACAGCAAGCCGAGGACAATGAAAAAACCATAGGGCTCGATCTGCGCGAATTTGTATGCGTACTGATGCGGCAACATGCTGGTCAGCACACGGCCCCCGTCGAGAGGCGGGATCGGCAACAGGTTGAATGCGAATATCAGAAGGTTGATCCACACGCCTGCTTCGGCCACCTGCATGAAGAACGCTTCTTCGATACCGGCGCCACGCAGGACGATCGACAGGATCATCCACATCAGCGCCATGATCAGGTTGGCGCCAGGTCCGGCAAGCGCCACCCAGGCCATGTCGCGTTTCGGCTTGCGAAGGTTGCCCCACTCCACCGGCACCGGCTTTGCATACCCGAAGAGAAAAGAGCCGGCGGTAGCAACGTACATTACGACCGGGATCAGGATGGTGCCGATCGGGTCGATATGCTTGACTGGATTCAGGCTCATGCGGCCTTGCATGTAGGCCGTCGCGTCGCCGAAATACTTTGCAGCGTAGGCATGTGCCGCTTCGTGCAGTGTGATGGCGAAGATGACCGGCAATGCGAATACGGCGATCTTTTGAATGATGTCTTCCATGGGGCGAATTTTATCAGAGGGGGTACTGCGGCCCGCGAGGGATGGATAAACCGGTGCGCATGGTGAACATGCCGCTCATGCGCTAGCGGCGAGAACGTCAGAGGCCGAACATCCGGGCGTCGCCGCGCCCTTGCCGCAGCAGAACCGGCTCGTCGGCGGTCAGATCGATCACCGTGGTCGGTTCGAGGCTGCAGGCGCCGCCGTCGATCACGAGTTCCACCTGCCGTTCCAGGCGATCACGGATTTCTTCGGGATCGGTCAGAGGATCCTCTTCACCCGGGAGAATCAGGGTCGATCCCAGCAAGGGCTGACCGAGTTCCTCCAGCAGCGCATGGGCGATCGGGTTCTCGGGCACACGCAGGCCGATCGTCTTTCGTGCCGGATGGCTCAGTCGACGCGGCACTTCCTTGGTTGCTTCGAGGATGAAGGTGTATGGCCCCGGAGTAGCCGCCTTGAGCATCCGGTACTGCCGGTTGTCGACACGGGCATACTGGGAGATTTCACTCAAGTCACGGCAGAGCAAGGTCAGATGATGCTTGTCATCCACGTCGCGAATCCGCCGCAGGCGCTCCACCGCGTCCTTGTCGTCGAGATGGCAAACCAATGCATAACAGGAATCGGTCGGCAACGCGATGATGCCGCCGGCGTGAAGAATTTGCGCCGACTGCTTGATCAATCTGAGTTGCGGGTTTTCGGGGTGAATCTGAAAAAACTGGCTCATAAAAAAGAACGGCGGTAGTTGGGTAACCGCCGCCGTTGCATTGAAACTTCGATTAGTGTGCGCCGCGCAAGGCTTCGATACGTTCCTCGATCGGCGGATGGGTGGCAAACAGCGCCAGGAATCCGGACCGGCCGCCATTGATGCCAAGCGATCGGAAATTCGACGGCAGCGGCTCCTGCGATTCCAGTCCACCCAGTCGCGCAAGCGCCTTGACCATCGGTTGCGGACTACCAAGCAGCTTTGCGGATCCGGCATCGGCGCGGAACTCACGATACCGCGAGAACCAGGCGACGATAATCGAGGCCAGGATGCCGAACAGGATTTCGCAAACGAACACGGTGATCATGTAACCAATGCCAGGCCCGCGATCATCGCCGTTGCGGAATATTGTCTTGTCGACAAAATAGCCGACGACACGCGCCAGGAACACCACGAAAGTATTCACCACGCCCTGGATCAAAGTAAGCGTGACCATGTCACCGTTGGCAATGTGAGCAACTTCATGGCCCAGCACGGCCTCGACCTCGTCCTTGGTCATGTTCTGCAACAGGCCTGTCGAAACCGCGACCAGCGCGGAATTCTTGAACGCGCCTGTGGCGAATGCGTTTGGCTCGCCTTCGTACAGGGCAACTTCCGGCATGCCGATTCCGGCCCGGTCAGCGAGCTTCTTTACAGTGTCCACCAGCCAGAGTTCGGTAGATGTGGATGGCGAATCAATGACACGCGCGCCGGTAGACCATTTAGCCATCTGCTTGCTGATGAGCAGGGAGAAAATGGCACCGGTAAAGCCGACCACCAGGGAAAACACCATCAGCGTGCCGAGATTGAGTCCGTTGGCCGTCAAGAAGCGGTTTACGCCCAGCAGCGACAACACAACCGACATGACCAGCATCACGGCCAGGTTGGTTGCAATAAATAGCACGATTCGTTTCATTCAAAGCCTCCTGAGTTGAAAGCGCTACTTAAATGTGACTGAACAGGCAAATTTCAAGCCCATGCCAGAAACCCGGAGGAAATCTCCGTATGGCAAGTAGTGGGGTGACAGCGAAATTAAAGTTGCCAATTGTGCCAGACGGGCACGACGGTCGCCGGCAAGGGAGGAAGTTTGCCCAGATCGACGTTGGACTCTCCTGGCGCATGGAAGTCGGATCCACGCGAAGCCAGCAGGCCGTAATTACGCGCCACTTTCGCAAACTGGTCATATTCGTCGACGGTATGGCTGCCGGTTACAACCTCCACGCCAACGCCGCCGAGTTGCTTGAATTCATTCAGCAAGGCATCCAGCTGAAGATCGGTGAAGCCATAGCGCCCGGGATGGGCGACGATTGCGATACCGCCCGCTCCGCGAATCCAGCTTACGGCTTCTTTCAGGGTTGCCCAGCGATGGGGTACATATCCGGGCTTGCCTTCGGTCAGGTAATTGCGGAACACTCCACCGATGTCATCCTGAATGCCGAGTTCGATGATGTAGCGGGCAAAATGCGTACGCGAAATCAAGTCCGGATTGCCGACGAATTTGAGCGCGCCTTCGAAGGCATCAGGTATGCCGGCGTTGGCGAGCTGCTGCGCCATCTCGCGCGCCCGGCGCTCCCGCCCCGACCGTGTCAGCGCCAAGCCCTTGACCAGGTCCTCATTGGTTTCGTCGATCCGCAGGCCCACGATATGAACCGTCACGCCAGCCCAGGTGATGGAAATCTCCACTCCCGGAATGTGCTTCATGCCAAGCGCCGCTGCGGCTTCACGTGCTTCCGCCAGGCCGCTGACCTCGTCATGGTCGGTCAATGCCCAAACCTGAACACCGTTGGCGCTTGCGCGCGCGGCGACCTCGGCAGGCCTCAACAGGCCGTCGGAGACGGTGGAATGGGAATGCAGATCGGCGTTAAGCATGTGCAATGAAACTCGGGACTTATGAAGAACGAACATTGTACGCTGACTTATGCCCGGGGATGCGACGCCCGCCTTCAGGCCAGAAAGCGCTCGATCACCTCCGCCAGTGCTTCCGGCTGGTCATGATGCAGCATATGTCCGGCATCGCGGATCACCGCGGTCTCAACGTTGGAAATGAAGCCGATACGGCGATCGATCTCGACACGCGCTTTTTCCTTGGGTCCCATCCAGCGCCAGACATCGGTATCATCGGCTTCCACCCAGAGAACGGGTGCGGCAATCTGCTTCCAGCAGGCCATGACTTCCTCGACGTGGTACAGGATCGGGCTGATCAGCTTATGCGCCGGATCACCCAGGATTTCCCATTCGCCGGTGGCATTCTGCGCAGACCAATGCAAGGAAAGGAATTCCGCCCGGTCATCACGCAACCGGGGATTGGTTTTCTGCAACCGTGCGGCCACATCGGAACGTGACGCATAGGTTCGCATGCGCGGCGGCTGGCGCAGTTCGTCGAGCCATTCGGCATAGCGCTTCGGCGCCTGGTCCGGTTGAGTGACAGCTAATCCGAAGCCCTCCAGGTTGACCAGTTTGCTGATCCGGTCCGGACGCACACCTGCGTAGATGGTGACGACATTACCGCCCATGCTGTGGCCGAGAAGATTGACCGGCTGCTCTGGCGAATAATGATCGAGAATTGCATCCAGATCGCCCAGATAATCCGGAAACCAGTAACAGTCCGCATCCGGCTTGTCCGTCATGCCGAAGCCGCGCCAATCCGGTGCGATCACATGCCAGTCGCGCTGCAGGCAGTCGACGACAAACTGGAAGGACGCAGACACATCCATCCAGCCGTGCACCATGAACAGTTTGGGTGCATTGTCCGCCCCCCAATGACGGATGTGGTAATTGAGGCCGCGGACCTTGATGAATTCCGAGCGAGAAGATTTCATTGCTGTTTCCTGAATACCGACTTGGGCAAGGCGGCTTAAAATTGTCAGAGAGTTTGCCGCCACGGCGAAACAATCATTTAATAGAACGATCGTTCGATAATTATACTGGAGACCGCATGACTTCCGCCGCCAATACCCTGTCGGGCGACAATTATCAATCGCTGTACCAGGACTTCCGTTGGCATGTACCGGCCACGTTCAATATCGCCGAGGTGTGCTGTTCGCGCTGGGCCGACGACCCGTCCCGGATCGCGATTCATTACGAGGACGAGTCGGGCCATGCCTCCACGTTGACGTATGCGGCCTTGCATGCGCAGGCCAATCGGCTGGCCAACGTGCTTTCAGGACTGGGCGTTCAACGTGGAGACCGCGTTGCCATCATCCTGCCGCAACGTCCCGAAACCGCCATTGCTCATATCGCCTGCTACCGGCTTGGCGCTGTCGCCATGCCGCTGTCCATTTTGTTCGGGCCGGAAGCGCTTGAATATCGTTTGCAGAACAGCGAGGCCGGGGTCGCGATCGTGGATGGCGCGGGCTACGCGAACCTTGCGTCGGTTAGGGCAACCTGCCCTGCCCTTCGCAAGGTGATTGCCGTTCACGCGGATGCCGGCGAAGCGCTGGACTGGCATGCCGAAATCGCGCGAGCGGATGACCAATTCACGCCGGTAGGTACGGCAGCGAGCGATCCCGCAGTACTGATTTACACCAGCGGCACGACAGGTGCGCCCAAGGGCGCGCTGATTCCCCATTCCGCGATCATCGGCAACCTGACCGGATTCGTCGCGTCGCAAAACTGGTTTCCGCTGCCCGGAGATGTGTTCTGGTCGCCGGCCGACTGGGCCTGGACCGGCGGGCTGATGGACGCCTTGCTGCCCACTTTGTACTTCGGCATGCCGATCGTCGGCTATCGGGGACGCTTCTCGGCGGACACCGCGTTTTATCTCCTGGAAAAATACGGCGTCACCAACACCTTCCTGTTCCCGACCGCGCTCAAGATGATGATGAAAGCCTATCCGTCGCCGCGCGAACGGTATTCCCTCAAATTGAGAGCCATCATGAGCGCGGGCGAGGCGGTGGGTGACGCGGTCTTCAACTGGTGCCGGACGGCGCTGGACGTCGTTCCGAATGAAATGTTTGGCCAGACCGAGATGAACTACATCGTCGGCAACAGCGCACAGAAATGGCCTGCCAAACCCGGCAGCATGGGACGTCCGTATCCGGGACATCGCGTTGCCGTGATTGACGATGACGGCAACCCGGTAGCGCCGGGTGAAGTAGGCGAAGTCGCCCTGCATCGCACCGACATTCACGGCACGCCCGACCCGATCTTCTTTATTGGCTACTGGAAGAACCCGGAAGCGACGCGAAACAAGTTCACCGGCGACTGGTGCCGTACTGGGGATCTGGCCTTGATGGATGAGGACGGATACCTGTGGTACCAGGGACGCGCGGACGACATGTTCAAGGCTGCCGGCTACCGCATCGGCCCGTCGGAAATCGAGAACTGCCTCGTCAAGCATCCTGCGGTGGCAAACGTCGCGGTCGTTCCGAAGCCGGATGCGGAGCGTGGAAACATCGTCAAGGCGTTCGTGGTGCTGACGGCGGATACGCCACGCAATGCGGAGCGTGATACCGCGTTGATCGCGGAATTGCAGGCGCACGTGCGCGGCAAGCTGGCGCCCTATGAGTATCCGAAGGAAATCGAATTTATTGACGAACTACCGATGACGACAACCGGAAAGATTCAGCGGCGGGTGTTACGGCTCATGGAGGAGGACAAAGCAAAGAAATCCGGCTGACGCCGGCAGACGCCCTTGGCGGATGCGGCATGCATGGCAAGCCATACCGCCTATTTTTCCTCCGGCTCGTTTTTCTGCGCCTCCTTGGCGGCGCTCTGCAGTTTCTCGCCCGCCTTCTCCAGCCCTTTTCCGGCCTGCTCGGCGAGTTTGTTCAAATGCTCGCCGGCCTTGACCGCAGCCTTATCGATCTGGGCGCCTGCGGCCTCGGCCGGCCCCTTACTGTCGACGGTCGCGTCGGTTTTCTCGCACCCGGCCATTGCCGCCACGAGAAACGTGAGCGAAAGCAATTTCGCAATGCTTTGGAAAGAATTCGTTGTATTCATTTTTTCTCCCGCGAATGCAAGTCATGATTTCATTGAGAGAGACTGCGTATCGGCGATTTAGTTTCCGTTCAGGCAACGAAAAAGCGTCTTGTTTGCATCAAGTCAGACGGCCAGCGCCGCCAGTTCTGCATCGGTAAAACCGGCAGCGCGGCGTGCGTCGAGATTGAACGGGCCGCGAAGCGGCGGCGCCTTGTGCTGCTGCGCGAGCATCGCATAGGTTGCGACAGGATCTAGACCCCGCTCAAGGCAAAGCCAGTTATACCAGCGGTTGCCGACGGCAACATGGCCGATCTCGTCGCGCAGGATGATGTCGAGAATTTCCGCCGCGCGAGAGTCACCCGCCTGCGCAAGTTTTGCACGCACCGCCGGCGATGCATCCAGGCCCCGCGCTTCCAGAGTTCGAGGGACCAAAGCGATGCGTGCCAGCACGTCGCCCCCCGTTTTCTCGGCCATTTCCCACAAACTTCCATGCCCGGGAAAATCACCGTATTGGAATCCGAGCGACTGCAGATGTGCCGACAGCAATGAGAAATGCAAGGCCTCTTCGTCCGCAACATGGAGCCAGTCCGCATAGTAATCGGGCGGCATGCCGGCAAAGCGCCAGATCGCATCGAGCGCGAGATTGATGGCGTTAAATTCGATATGCGCCAGGGCATGGATCAGGGCGGCGCGCCCTTCCTGGGTGCGCATCGAGCGCTGCTTCACCTCCAGCGGCGGCACAAGAAGCGGCCGGTCCGGTCGGCCGGGAATGTTGATTGTCGCTTTGATGTCCCGATGCGGATCAAGCGCTATCGCACCGGCACTCCACGCGGAGCGCATTGCCGATACCTGCCCGGTTTTTCGCTTTGTATCCCGTTCGCACAGGCACGCCAATGCTGCCGCACGAAGCTCTTTCATGGCGGAAACAGTGTCAATCAATGGCGATGGATTCATGCAGGCAGCGGTAAAATGACGTTTTAAGAGTTCGACATTCTACGATCATCCATGGCCATCTACCAATTGGGCGAACATGCGCCCGACATCGACCCTTCCGCCTATATTGCCGACTCGGCCAACATCATCGGAAAAGCACGTATCGAAGCCAACGCAAGCGTTTGGTATGAAGCAACGATTCGTGGCGACAACGAACTCATCACCATCGGCGAAAACAGCAATGTGCAGGAAGGCAGCGTGCTGCATACCGATCCCGGTTTTCCGCTGACGGTGGGAAAGAATGTCACGATCGGACATCAGGCGATGCTGCATGGGTGCGTGATTGGAGACGGTTCTCTCGTCGGCATTCAGGCAGTAATTCTGAACGGCGCAAAAATCGGCCGCAACTGTCTGGTGGGCGCCGGCGCACTGGTTACCGAAGGCAAAGAATTCCCGGATAACTCGCTGATCATCGGCTCACCCGCAAAAGCGGTGCGCACGCTGGGTGACGAAGACGTGGCGCGGCTTGGAAGAAATGCCGAGAGCTATGTTAAACGTGGCCAGCTATTCAAACAGCAACTCAAGCGGATCGGATAATGGACACGCTGCAAAAATTCATGTTCGACAACGGCGCGGTGCGCGGCGAATTGGTGGACGTTTCGGACACATGGAAACAGGTGCTCGCACGCCAGCAACATCCCACGCCGGTCAATGCCCTGCTCGGCGAAATGCTGGCAGCCGCGGCGCTCCTGTCCGCCAATCTGAAATTCAACGGTGCAATCGTCATGCAGATCCATGGCGATGGGCCGGTACGCCTGCTGGTGGTGGAATGCGACTCGAGCCTGCGGTTGCGTGCCACGGCGAAGCTATCCGCTGAGGCGAATATTGATGCTGACGCCACCCTGAAACAGTTGCTGAACCAGAATGGCCATGGCCGCTTCGTGATCACGCTCGACCCGCAGGACAAATTACCGGGCCAGCAACCTTATCAAGGCATTGTTCCACTGGATGGCGACTCGATTGCAGAGGTCATCGAAAATTACATGCTCCGGTCGGAGCAATTGGATACCAGGCTATGGCTTGCAGCCAATGACAGCGTTTCACATGGATTGCTGCTGCAGAAAATGCCCAAGGAAGGTGGCGTGGACGTTTCCGGCTCGTCTGATATCGAGATCTGGAACCGGACCGTCATGCTGGCATCGACGCTGGGGAAAGAAGAACTGCTGGCCACCGACATCAAGACGCTGATGCATCGCCTGTTCTGGGAAGAAACGATCCGCCTGTTTGAAGCGCAGCATCCTACTTTTCATTGCTCCTGCTCGCGCGAGAAAGTAGGCAATATGCTGAAGATGCTTGGCAAGCCGGAAGTTGATTCGGCCCTGGACGAGCTTGGCAAGCTGGGCATCAACTGCGACTTCTGCGGCCAGCACTATGAATTCGACAGGGTCGATTGTGCGCAGCTTTTCGCCACCGAAACGTCGAGCGATGGTTTGCAGGCGCCGGGAAAATTCAAACATTAGGAGATGCACCGGAATTATGGTGCAGTTGGGGCATGCCGGCGGGTGGATAAAACCGGCCGGATGCAGGATCACTTCTTCACATTGTCCGAAGCGACAGGCGGCGCGCTATTCGGCTCCAGAACCTGGATAAAGAGTTCGCCTTGCTTGATCATGCCGAGTTCGTAGCGGGCGCGCTCTTCTACCGCGCCGGTGCCTTCCCTCAGGTCGCGCACCTCGGAGTTCAGCTTGGCATTGCGCGCTTTCAAATCGTCGTTTTTCTTTTGCGCGGCCACCACTTGATTGTCGAGGTCCCAGACACGCAGCCATCCGCCCTTGCCAAGCCACAGCGGGTACTGGATGAGAAGCAGCAAAGCCGCAAGGCTAAGGGTGATCAGGCGCATCAAATTAGTCATTTTTGCTACCCGCCATTCGGCGGGTAGCAAAACCCTCGTACTTATCTCAAGTTATAAAACGCGCCGCGACCGGGATAGCTGGCGATATCGCCCAGGTCTTCCTCGATGCGCAGCAACTGGTTGTATTTTGCAATACGGTCCGAACGCGACATCGAGCCGGTCTTGATCTGCAATGCATTCATACCTACTGCGATATCGGCAATGGTGGCGTCTTCGGTTTCGCCGGAACGATGCGAAATCACCGCCGTATAGCCGGCCCGTTTGGCCATTTCGATGGCAGCAAAGGTTTCCGTCAGCGTACCAATCTGGTTGATCTTGATCAAGATCGAATTGGCAATGTTCTTCTGAATCCCTTCACGCAGGATACGGGTGTTGGTCACAAACAGGTCGTCGCCCACCAGCTGCACTTTCTTGCCCAACGCCTGTGTCAGGGTCGCCCAGCCTTCCCAGTCGTTTTCCGCCATGCCGTCCTCGATCGAGATGATCGGGTACTTGTCGCACCAGGTCGCCAGCAGGTTGGTGAAGTCGCCCGACGACAGGCTCAGGCCTTCGCCGTCGAGACGGTATTTGCCATCCTTGTAGAACTCCGATGCCGCACAATCCAGGCCCAATGCGATCTGGGTGCCGGGCTCATAGCCGGCCTGCTCGATGGCTTGCAAGATGAGTTTGATTGCCGCTTCGTGATTGTCGACGGATGGCGCGAAACCACCCTCGTCGCCGACCGCCGTCGTCAGGCCCTTGTCGTGCAGGATCTTCTTCAGGGTATGGAACACTTCGGCGCCGTAGCGAATCGCTTCCCGGAAGCTTGGTGCACCGACCGGGATGATCATGAATTCCTGCAGATCGAGATTATTGTCGGCATGAGCGCCGCCGTTGATGACGTTCATCATCGGTACCGGCATCTGCATCGCGCCGGAGCCGCCGAAATAACGGTACAGCGGCAGACCGGATTCTTCGGCAGCGGCCTTGGCTACTGCCATCGACACTGCCAGCGTGGCATTGGCGCCGAGGCGGGCCTTGTTGTCGGTGCCGTCGAGGTCGATCAGCGTGCGGTCGAGGAATGCCTGTTCATTGGCGTCCAGGCCCATGATGGCCTCGGAGATTTCCGTGTTGATGTTTTCGCAGGCTTTCAGGACGCCCTTGCCGAGGTAACGGCTCTTGTCGCCGTCGCGCAGCTCGATGGCTTCGCGTGAACCGGTGGATGCGCCCGATGGCACGGCGGCACGCCCCATCACGCCGGATTCAAGCAGAACGTCGCATTCGACGGTCGGATTGCCGCGCGAGTCGATCACCTCGCGGCCAATGATATCTACGATGGCACTCATTCAAAACTCCCTAGTCAAAAGAATTCGGTCGTGCAGGCCTTGATGCCTGCTTCAGTGCATGGCTGGAACGCCCGCGGCATGCCGGTCTTGGAATCGAAAGCTCAGGAAAAATCGGCTTCAAGGAAGCCGGCTTCCTTCACGGACCGGTCGAGTTTAACCAGCGTCGCCAGCAGTTCCTTGATACGGAGCAATGGCACCGCATTCGGGCCGTCCGATTTCGCCTCGGCCGGATTTGGGTGGGTCTCCATGAAGAGACCGGCAATGCCGACCGCTACCGCGGCGCGCGCCAGTACCGGCACGAATTCCCGCTGTCCGCCCGACGACGTCCCCTGCCCGCCTGGCAACTGTACGGAATGCGTGGCATCAAACACCACCGGGCATCCGGTGTCGCGCATGATGGCGAGCGATCGCATATCGGAAACGAGATTGTTGTAGCCGAACGAAACGCCGCGTTCGCAGGCCATGAAATTATCTTCCGGCAGACCCGCTTCCCGGGCCGCATCCCGTGCCTTGTCGATCACGTTTTTCATGTCGTGCGGCGCCAGGAACTGGCCTTTCTTGATATTGACCGGCTTGCCGGACTGGGCGCAGGCGCGGATGAAATCGGTCTGACGGCACAGGAAGGCAGGCGTCTGCAATACGTCGACGACTGCAGCAACCGGTTTGACTTCATCGATTTCGTGAATGTCGGTCAGCACCGGCACGCCGATCTCGCGCTTCACCGCGGCAAGTATCTCCAGGCCCTTATCCATGCCCAGCCCGCGAAACGATGTACCGGAGGAACGGTTTGCCTTGTCGAACGAAGATTTATAAATGAAGGGAATACCGAGTTCGGAAGTGATTTCCTTCAGACGGCCGGCGGTGTCCAGCGCCATCTGCTGGGATTCGATCACGCACGGACCGGCGATGAGAAAAAACGGCTTGTCGAGGCCGACGTCGAAACCGCAAAGCTTCATGCTGCCTTCCTTTCGGACGATGCCTGCTTGCGGGCGAGCGCCGCCTTGATGAATGAGATGAACAACGGATGTCCGTCGCGCGGCGTCGATTTGAACTCAGGGTGATATTGCACGCCGACATACCACGGATGCGCATTCTCGCCGGTACGCGGCAATTCCATGATTTCACACAATTCCTCGGTCGGCGTCCGGGCCGACACAATCAAGCCAGCCTCTTCCACGCGGCTGAGGTAATGGTTGTTGGCTTCGTAGCGATGGCGATGGCGTTCCGTGACGACCGGACCATAGATTTCCGCAGCGAGCGTACCCGGCTTGACGGCGCAGGTCTGCGCGCCGAGCCGCATCGTGCCGCCGAGGTCGGAATCCGCATCACGCCTTTCCACCTTGCCGTCATGGTTTTGCCATTCGGTAATCAGGGCAACCACCGGCTGTTCGGTATCCGGATCAAATTCGGTAGAATTCGACTTGGTCAATCCGGCCTTGTGACGCGCGAACTCGATCAGCGCAACCTGCATGCCGAGGCAGATGCCGAGGTATGGCACCTTGTTCTCACGTGCATATCTCGCGGCCGCGATCTTGCCTTCCACGCCACGCTTGCCGAAGCCGCCCGGTACCAGGATGGCATCGTACTTCGCCAGGCCGCCGGTGCCGTTGGCTTCGATCTCTTCCGAGTCGATGTACTCGATGTTGACCCGGCTCTCGGTATGGATGCCGGCATGCCGCAACGCTTCAGTCAGCGATTTATACGACTCCGTGAGGTCGACATATTTACCGACCATACCGATGGTGACGTGCTGCTTCGGATTTTCGAGAGCGTGGACCAGCCGGGTCCAGACTGACAGGTCGGCCGGCTTAGGCGACAGGCCGAGCTTCTCGCATACGATCGCGTCCAGACCCTGATCGTGCAGCATCTGCGGAATCTTGTAGATCGTGTCCGCGTCCCAGACGGAGATTACGGCATCTTCCTGCACGTTCGAGAACAGGGAAATCTTTGCCCGCTCGTCATCGGGAATCGGACGGTCGGCGCGGCACAGCAGCGCATCAGGAGAAATACCGATTTCACGCAACTTCTGTACGCTATGCTGCGTCGGCTTGGTCTTGAGTTCGCCGGCCGAAGCAATGAACGGCACCAGCGTCAGATGCACGAACGCCGCCGCATTGCGGCCTGCGCGCAGGCTGAGCTGACGGGCCGCTTCGAGGAACGGCAGCGATTCGATATCGCCTACGGTGCCGCCGATTTCGACCATTGCAACATCGAAACCTTCGGAGCCGCGGTAAATGTAGTCCTGGATCTCATTGGTGATGTGCGGAATCACCTGCACCGTCTTGCCGAGATACTCGCCGCGACGTTCCTTGCGGATCACCGATTCATAGATCTGGCCGGTAGTGAAATTATTTACCTTCCTCATCTTCGCGGTAATGAACCGCTCGTAGTGGCCGAGGTCGAGGTCGGTTTCCGCACCGTCATCGGTGACGAATACCTCGCCATGCTGGAAAGGGCTCATGGTGCCCGGGTCCACATTGATGTATGGATCGAGTTTGAGGAGGGTGACTTTGAGGCCGCGCGATTCGAGGATCGCGGCCAGAGACGCGGCGGCAATTCCCTTACCGAGGGAAGACACGACGCCGCCTGTGACGAATACAAACTTGGTCATTGCTGAATGTGCCGGACGGCACGTGCGGGAAATTCAAATTATAACGCAAACCGTTTGCGGGATTCCCGGCTTTAGCGTCCGTCTTGCCCTTCGCATGGTAGTTTTACGCGGTCAAGGAGTGTAGGAAAATTGCAGCCGAACAAAGTTCTGCGAACCGGCGGAATCAGACAACTCCCTGATTTCATTGCCTCTTCTCACAATGGACAATAGCAGGCCGTAGGAATTTTCCATCCAGGCGATGCCGGCTTCGATTTCGCCTACCGCGCGTTTCGGCTTTACCGTATGCGGGTCGCCGCTGGAAAAATAGCCGCCTTGCAAAGTGGCGTTATGGGCAACTGCCCTTCCGTCCAGCCGGAGAAAACCGTGCAGCGTGGCGGCGCCCGGCAACGCCGACAACCGGCCTGCCCGTACCAGAAGACCAGCGCCGGCATCCGTATGGATATTGCCGAAGCGGCCATGAAAACTCGGTGTGATATCCAGCATCGGCGAGAACGCCCATCGCACCGGCGCGATCTCGCCGTAAAAAATGACGCCGAACTCGTTCCGCACCTGGCGGCTCCATCCCTGAGGCAGGGGCTGGTTCAACAGACGGTGCAGGTTTTTCTGTGTCCATTCGCCGCCGGCACAAGGACCAAGGCAGCCAACGTCGATCCCCGCCTGCACATGACTGCCATTGGCACGGTGGGTTTCCTTGAAAACGCCGCCGAACAGCCACGCCGCGTAAGGATGGTCCGGCGCACGCACCCGGGCCGGAGGCAGGTTGATGTCGGAAGCAGTATAGAGCTGCTGCCCGATCCGCCAGCCGAAACTGGTGACCGAAGATGGCCCGGCTATGGTCGCGCGCTGCGAATACCGCAATCCGCTGGAGTAAAACCCGTCGTCCCGGTTCAGCAACAGGCTGTCATTATCGATATGCAGCGCATGACTGGTCCTGCCCTCCTTGACATGACGCTGGAAATCGGCAGCGAAATCACTCACGACGTTGGCGGCCTGCAGCGGAGCGCATAAGGCTGCAAGGAGGACAAGGACGCCGACGGCGTGCGGAGATGGAGGAGTTGTCATGATCAGTGCCGTGAAGGAAGCATGGATTGAATCATTTGGTGCACCGCCTGTGCCGCCGGTGCGGGGGACTCCATCGGGAAAAGATGGCCGCCCGGAATCTGCGTGAAATGCCTGCCGACCAGCCGACGGGTGGCCGTCAGGCCGGCCTGACGGCATTCGACCGAGTTCGCGCCGCCGACGAAGCCTACCGGCACGGGGAAGGGCCGACGCACGATCCGGCCGAGATGATGAGGCAGGCTGCGGTATACCGCCGTCTCGGTTTCGCGGGTAAAACGCAGCGTAACGCCTTCCGGATGCGGCGCCAGTCCGTGTTCGATGTAGTCACGCAGGA
The DNA here is from genome assembly GCF_035944575.1 of Noviherbaspirillum sp. Lineage (GTDB taxonomy): Bacteria > Pseudomonadota > Gammaproteobacteria > Burkholderiales > Burkholderiaceae_D > Noviherbaspirillum. Next base: position 13,299 of record NZ_DASZBA010000257.1, on the reverse strand, counting down.
CTTCCGGAGGCCATACGGCGAACATTTTCTTGGCCGCATAATGCTGATAGGCGCTTTCGGCATCGGGCCACAGGTTGCGGCGCTTGACCGAAAATTGCGCCGGCGAGAAACGGTCGTCGATGCCGATATGTTTCGCGATGCGCAGCATTCCGGCACGCCACCCCGCCACGACCGGCGCATCCAGCAGGACCACGCAGCTTGCCGCATCCGGCCGCGCTCTGGCTGCCATCAGGCTCAGCATTCCTCCCATGGAATGTCCGACCAGAATGACCGGTTGATCATAACGGGCCTTCAGTTCGTCCAGCAGTTCGCGCTTCAGGGCGGACCAGCCGTTGCGCACTGGATAGTTCGGGTTATGGGCATGCATGTCGAGCGCTTGCACGTCGTAGTGGCGGTTGAGATGTTTAAAGAACTGGCGATATGTACCGGCGGGGTAGCTGTTCGCGTGTACGAAGTGGAGAATCGGTAGTGTCATCGGTGGCACCGGCCTGCGAGGCCGGAAAATCGGTCTTCATCAAGTAGCCAAGATTGTAAAGGCAACGCCGCCGGACTGTTGCCGGCTTTCCGTGTCAACATGGTTTCAACGCCCATGCCAGTAGCGGGCGTGCTCCGCCCGGAATTCGATCGTTTCGACGCGTTGACCGAAGCGGAAGCTGACCGCGCCGGACTGATCGCTGCGGAGGCGGCGGATATCCATTTCGCCATAGCGATCGAACACCTCCTGCTTCGGATGACGATAACGGTTGCGATAACCAACCTGGAACACCGCGACGGCAGGCTTCACAGCCGCCAGGAACGGCACGGTGGAAGACGTGCCGCTGCCATGATGGGGCGCCAGCAGAACCGTGGAACGCAGGCTACCAGCGGCATCGCTGACCAAAGCTGCCTCCTGTGCCGCCTCGATATCCCCGGGGAGAAGAATCGAATGATCGCCCATGGTGATTTTCAGTGTGCAGCTGCGCGCGTTCGGTTTCCATTTCGGGGTGCGGTAACTTGCCGGGGATGGATGGAGCATCTCGAACCGGGCGCCGTCCCAGGTCCATGCCTGGCCCGCTTCGCAACGTCGATGCAGGGCCGCGGCCTGGACGATCGCATGCTCGTCGGGAAGCGACGATGCAATCCAGCCCACGTTCACCTCGTCGAGGATGGACCGGGCGCCGCCTGCGTGGTCGACGTCGCTGTGCGAGACCACCATGCCGTCGAGCGCACCGATGCCTCGACCGCGCAGGTATGGCAGGATGACGCGGTTGCCGCCGTCGGCTTCCAGCGAGTAAGCCGGACCGGTGTCGTACAGCAGGCGATGATGCGATGTCTCTACCAGGACCGCCGTGCCTTGCCCCACGTCGAAGGCGGTGACCCACATCTGCCCTGCTTCGGGGCGGGTCGGCTGGTTGACAAGCAACGGTATCCAGGCCGCCAAGCCAAGCCAGCGCAGCGGCCAGCCGGGTGGCGCCAGCAGCCAGAGCGCACCGATCAGGGCACACGCAAACATCCACCAGGGAGGCGACGGCGCGGTCCAGACGGCTGACGGTAATTCACTTATCCAGCCGAGGGCCTGCGCGAGCCACTCGATCAGCAGATGCGCCGCGCCGAGCACCCAGTCGGACAAGGGCGCGGGCAATATGCTGCCGATGAGAGCCATCGGCGTCACAAGAAAGCTGATAACGGGAATGGCCACGGCGTTGGCAATCGGGCTTACCAGCGAGACTTGACCAAACAGCAGCAAGGTTAGCGGGACCAACCCCAGCGTGACGACATATTGCGTATGGCCGGCCGACCGCATTAAGGCAAGAAGCCGCTCCTTCCCCGATGGCGTCTCGCCTGCATGAAACGGTATCCTGCCGACAGTCGCGAAAAGGATGATCGCCACGGCAGCGAAGGACAGCCAGAATCCCGGACCGAGTACTGCCCAGGGGTCCAGCAGCAACACGACGAACAAGGCGCAGCACAACACATGCGATACGCTGGCGACGCGTCCGCACCATAGCGCCAGGGCCACGACCGACAACATGTACAGCGTGCGCTGGGCCGGCACGCCGAATCCGGCGAGCAGCACGTAGATCACTGCGATGGCAACGCCGGCAATTGCCGCAGCCTTTTGTGCGGGAAGCAGCAATGGCAGGCCTGCGGAGGTAAAAAAGGATCGTCGCCAGAGCTGGAACACGAGGCCGGCAAACATGCCGGCGATCATGGTGATGTGCAGGCCTGAAATGGAGATCAGGTGGCCGACCCCGGTCCGGTTGAAAATCCTCCAGTCCGACTGACTGACCGCTCGTTGTTCGCCAATTACCAAGGCCACCATCACGCCTGCATACTGCCCTGCCGGCAGCGCTTCATGGATGCGTTCCCTTAGCAGGCCGCGCGCACGTTCCACCACGTTGCCGAAGCGCCAGACAAAGTCATCCAGGCGCTGATTCTTGATCACGGAACGCTGGTCCGGCCGGACATAGCCTGTGGCGCGCAATCCCTGCTGGAGCAGCCACGCCTCATAGTCGAATCCATGCGGATTGGCATTGCCATGTGGACGTTTCAGGCGGACAGTGAACTGCCATCGTTCGCCCGGACGCACATCACCGACCGCCTGCATCTCGTCGGCGTGGAATGCGGAATACCAGGAAAGCGCAAGCCGGCGCGGAATCACGGTCAACTCTGCGCCCTCTGCCGTCGCCTTTTCCACAAGCAGGTTGAAACGCACTCCCCGTTCAAAATGCAACGGCAGACTATCGATGGTGCCGATGACGGACACGTCCCGCCCTTCCCACTCCGGTGGCAGTTCCTCCGCCAGAGCGTGCTGCGCGACCGAGGCTGCCCACGCAAAACCAGCCAGCACGCCGCAGACGACGAACAAGGATAGTTTCAAGAAAGGTTTTGTTGACAGTACCCCGGGTATGGCGAATACGACCGCAAGTCCGGATAAAAGCCCGATTACGCTCCACGCAGGCAGGACGGCCTGCATTTGCAGAAGCCAGGCACCGATGACGAAACCGATGATCCCGCTGCGCATCTATGGGAAAAGCGGTCCGAGTCTCGGCATTGCGGCCAGTGCATTCCGTGTCGTAATTCTTGCGACTTCCTCTGCTGGCACACTCCGCAAATCCGCCAACGCTTCGCCGATACGCGGCAGCTGTTCCGGACTGTTGCGCTTTGGATGGTGCCAGGCAGGCGATATGTCGGGTGCATCGGTTTCCAGCACCATGGCGTCCAGTGGCAACGTGGTTGCCAGGCGGCGAATCTGCAGCGCGCGCGGAAAGGTCATCGCGCCGCCGAAGCCCAGCTTGAAGCCGAGATCAATAAATATTTGCGCCTGCTGGAAGCTGCCATTAAACGCATGCGCAATGCCGCCCGTAACATTGATGCGACGAAGATGCTTGAGAACGGTATCCTGAGAGCGCCTTACATGCAGCAGCACGGGCAGGTTGAAGTCGCGGGCGATCTTCAACTGCTCGGCATAGAATAGTTCCTGTTTCTCGCGCAGGGCATCCTCTTTCAACTGCGGAATGAAAAAATCCAGTCCGATTTCACCGATGGCGACGAAGCGTGGATCATCGACGGCCGCCTTTACTGCTTCCCGCAGAAGTACAAGGTCCTGCTCTGTTGCCTGCGGGACGAAGATGGGATGAATGCCTAATGCATAGCTGCAGTTCGGGTTGTCTGCAGCAAGTGATGCCACGATTTGAAAGTTGCCCTCTTCCACCGCCGGAATGACGATCATTGCTACGCCTTCCGCACCGGCGCGTTTCGCCACAGCACCTGACGCGCCGTCGAACTCGGCTGCGTCAAGGTGGCAATGGGTGTCAATCCACATAGGGCAACAGTCCGTCTTCCGACAGGCGCAGCACCCGGTCGCAGTGACGCGCGAGTTCGATATCGTGGGTGACGATGACGAAGGCGGTGCCGAGGGTGCGCGATAATTCGAGCATCAGGTCGAAGGTTTTCTGTGCCGTGGCGCGATCCAGGTTGCCGGTAGGTTCGTCAGCCAGCACGCAGGCCGGTTGTGTCACCAGGGCCCGCGCCAATGCCACGCGCTGGCGCTCTCCACCGGACAATTCGCCGGGTACGTGCGATACCCGGTTGGCAAGGCCGACTCGCGACAGCACCTGTGATGCCGTCGCATGTGCTTCATCACGATGCACACGCTTGATCATGAGCGGCATGCCGACATTATCCAGCGCGGAAAACTCCGGCAGCAAATGGTGGAACTGGTACACAAAGCCCAGCGACGTATTGCGAAGATCACCCCGCGCCTTTTCACCGAGACTGGCGAAATCCTTGCCGAGCAGGGTTACGCTGCCGGCGGTAGGCGTATCCAGACCACCGAGCAGGTGGAGCAGCGTCGATTTCCCCGATCCCGATGCGCCGACGATGGCCACCCGCTCGCCGCGCGCCACATCGAAGTTGATGTTGCTGAGCACCTTGACCGAGTACTTCCCCTGGGTGAAGGTTTTGCCAAGGCCGCGGCACGACAATACGATAGGTTCCATGCTCTGTTCCGGCTTATTCATAACGCAGCGCCTCCGCCGGCCTCACGGCGGCAGCCCGCCAGCTTGGGTAGAGGGTGGCGAGGAAAGCAAGGATCACCGCCACGCCGCCGATGGTGTAGACATCCGGCCAGCGCAGATCGGATGGCAGCGTGCTGATCAGGTAGATGTCCTTGGACAGGAATTGCACGCCAAACATGCGCTCGATGAAGGGCACGATGACGTCGATATTCAGCGCCACCAGTATGCCGAGCCCCACGCCGATCGCCGTACCAAGCAATCCCACCAGGGCGCCCTGGATCATGAAGATCTTCATGATCGATGGCGGCGATGCGCCCAGCGTGCGCAGGATCGCGATATCCGCCTGCTTGTCGGTTACCGTCATCACAAGCGTTGAAACGAGATTGAAAGCCGCCACCGCGATGATCAGTGTCAGGATGATGAACATCATCCGCTTCTCGGTTTGAACGGCTGCGAACCATGTCCGGTTCTGTTTCGACCAGTCGAGAATCAGCACATTGCCTGTCAGGATGCGCGAAAGGTCGAGCGCCACCTCGGGCGCGCGTTGCATGTCTTCGATTTTCAGCCGCAGGCCAGAAGGCGCATCCATCTTGAACATCCGCATTGCGTCATCGAGATGGATGAAGGCAAGCCCGGAGTCATATTCATGGTGGCCGGCTTCAAAGATACCGACTACCGTGTATTGCTTCAGCCGTGGCAGGACGCCGGCAGGCGTGACCTGCCCCTGCGGCGCGATCATCGTGACCTTATCGCCGACCTCGGCGCGCAGGCCGAACGCCAACTCCTTGCCAAGCACGATATTGAATTCGCCCGGCACAAGATCGTTGAAACTACCCGTGCGCACCTGCGATGCGACATCGGACACTTTCGGTTCCTCGGACGGCAACACGCCGCGCACGATTACGCCGCGCACAGTATCGTCGCGGGTCATCATCGCCTGCCCCGCCACATACGGCGCGGCACCGCGCACTTCCTTCTGCAGGAAGGCTTCCTTGGCAGTGGCCTGCCAGTCGGGCATGGTGCCGGACGCATCGAACACCTCGATATGGGCCAGCACCGACAACATGCGGTCCCGCACTTCCTTTTGAAAGCCGTTCATCACCGACAGCACGACGATCAGCGCGGCTACGCCGAGTGCGATGCCCGCCATGGAGATCAGCGAGATGAAGGAAATAAAGCTGTTGCGCCCTCCGCGCCGGCCTGCTCGCGTGTAACGCATGCCGACCAGCCACTCGAATGGCAGGTTCTTGAATATACCCAATGGAAAAACTCCTGATGGAGACCATCGAAACCGGATGGCTTTGATGAGCGACTGCGGCACGTCGTTGCAACGGCGGCTCCGCACGAAGCCCGCAGTTTGCCACACAACTACATTCATGAACAGCGGCCAGGGTATCGGGAGCAGGCCCGGAACACCCACCGGTACATGGCTGGCGTACAAAAGCGAATCGGGCGACATCGATGGAATGTCGCCCGATTGCAGTGACCGCTATGGAACCATATCAGGCGTCGTTAATGGCTCATAGCGCCACTTTGACTGACTGCCGAATTCTTATTGCTTCTTCGCAATGAATCCGCCGATCAGCGCAGCGCCTGCGGCATTCGACAAGGACATCGCGCCCGCAACCTCTGCCGGGCCCGCACCGGCTCCGCCCGTAACTACCGGACCGAAGTAGCGCCCGCTCAATCCACCGGTCAGTCCGCCGCTGCTCAGCGCGCCTGTCATGTAGTTGGCGACGCTGATACCTGCCGCCCCCATATTGACAGTCGTGGTGAACGAAAATGGCAGCGCGGCATTATTATCACGATTAACGACGTTGCGCAGCGCGACCGTGACCTGGCGGGTTGCGAAGTTCGCGGTGATGGTTGCCTGTCCGCGAACCGGAACCGGGTCGTTGGCGCCGTTTGCCGCATACCAGCCGGTCACGAATCCGTCATAGCTGGCAGTGCCGGTCGTCGGAACCACTGCAGGATCGGTCACTGCACCGAAGGCAACGGCACCACGGCGGTTCTTGTTGTGCTCAAGCGCGCCGGGGCCGCCGGTCCACTCGACGATCTGCACCGTGTCCTGGCTGAACCATGTCGAGAGATTGCCGTATTGGAGCCCTTCGTTGGAGTACTGCCGATAGCCTTTCGATCCCGGGAATGGCACGCCCGGTCCGGTGCCGCCGGATACGCCGTCGCCAGCGTGGATGTCGCCGTCACTGTGGAGGCGCATGCCGAATGCGAGATCCGGAGAACCGCCGCCGGTACGCCAGTCGCCGACGACGAATTGCAGGCCGGATGTCTCGATTGTCTGGCAGCCTCCGCTGGTGCAGCGTGGCGGCGCCGTGCGTGGGAAATAGCGGTTATTCGCGTAGTTTGCCTGCGTACCGGCCGTGCCGCGGGTGGCGACGTCGAAAAAGCCGAGGTCCGTGTTGGGCGGCAGGGGCGCAGCGGAGACAACGCCGTTAGCACCCAAAACGCTGCGACCCGACGTCGGGTCGAACGTTTCGATAGTTACAGGGCGCTCTGTCCGGCCATCCCACGACAATCCCAGATTGCTGAGAATCAGACGCTGTGCAGTCAGGCGTCCGTCCGCACCCTTGGCGATACGGATGTCTGCCAGTCCGCCGGAACCTGTCGCCAGTGCGAGACCGGTGGCGGTGGTAGTGTCGGGATTCGGGTTTCGTAAATCGCTTGTCGAACGGCCATATACCTGAACGCCGGAACTCGTCAGCGCAACACCATTATCCACGCGGATGATGCTGCTGCCGGTGCACTGATACGTGGCGCCGTCCGCGCAAGTCATGGTCATGGGCGCAGTCACGGGAGCCGGCGAGTTTGGCGAGGGTGTAGGTGCGGGAGCCGGGGATGGCGATGGCGATGGCGACGGTGAAGGCGACGGTGATGGAGATGGAGACGGTGAAGGTGCCGGCGCTGGCGCAGGTGTCCCTCCCGGGTTCGTTGTCGTATCCGATCCTCCGCCTCCGCCGCACGCGGTTAACACGCTTGCCGCAAGTAAAGCGCCTGCCACAGGTTTTATATCTACGGAGAAAATCTTCATGGTTATACCTTTAAGTGAAATGCCCTTACACTCCGGCCTCATCTTGGGAAGCCCGATGTGTTTGCATGCAAATTAAAAAATTTTTCGTCCCGGTTCGCCGCCTGAAAATTTCTCTCTCCCTTCCTGGCTCACATCCTGATATCCAATCAGCTTCGATCAGAGGAACAACAAGGAACACAGCAGCAAACTTCAAGAAATTTTCAGGGAATCGGGCATCGAATCACCGCACATCCGGCTTGAAGTCCATTCTGAAATCTTGCTGGTCTTGAACATTGACGCTTGTTAAGTCAATTGCCAGTTGAACTAGAGATGCGTCAGATCACCGGGTGTTTTTGTGAGGTCGATACAACATTTTTATTGGATTCGCGAATGCGCGCCCCGACTGCGCTGCATGCAGATCGTTACGAGATGTAACCGTCACAATGCATTCCAAGCCTTTGCAGTTTGTCGAGGAAAACCAAGTTTGCCCTACAATCGCGGCATGAATCATCTCGACATCCTTATCCCATTCGCGCTGCCGCCAGCAGAACTGGCAGCGGATCTAATTCGCGAATTAAAAGCGCCTTCCCTTGCATTGCTTATAGCCCGTTCGAAAGCAACCACCATTGATTGCGGTGAACAGATACGCGAGCTGCTTCCCCATGAGGCTTGGCTTTCTCGACAGCTCGGACTTGCAGATGGTGACCGTTCCGACATATCGAACAGCCCTCAAGTCGCAATTGCCGCCATGCAATCGTTCGGTGTCGGGCAGAACGATGGCTATTGGTTCGTCCTGAATCCGGTACACATCCATATCGCCCGCGACCATCTTGTGTTGACGGATCAACGCCAGCTGCATTTGTCAGACGAGCAATCGCGCGAGCTGTTCGATATCGCGCAGCCATTGTTCCAAGAGAGCGGAAAATCCCTGGTATTTGGAAACAGTTCCAACTGGTTCATGCGCGCCGACGACTGGAGGGAATTGCGCACTTGCACGCCCGATGCAGCCTGTGGCCACAACATCGATCTCTGGATGCCGAAAGGAAAGAACGAAAGGGAATGGCGCAAGCTGCAGAACGAAGTACAGATGCATTGGCACGGACATGCAATCAACGAAGAGCGCGAGTCACGGGGAATGAAACCGGTCAATTCGATTTGGCTGTGGGGCGGCGCGTCCGCTGCAAGGGACAGCGCCAAGCACCAGCATGCCGCCTGTTTCAATGCGGGTGGGTGGATGGATGCATTCGGGATGTTGAGCGGGACGCGCATACACCATCAATCCGTATCCAAGGTCATTGCCGCACCCGGCGAGCGCGGGTTACTCTGTCTCGACACGCTCATCGAACCAGTGCTTGCCCACGACTGGAGCAACTGGCTCCAGCGCATGCAGGAATACGATGCCGATTGGTTCGCACCGCTGCATGAGGCATTGAAGTCCGGCAAAATCGGCACCATCTCAATCATTGCAAGCCGCCATGCCAAAATGGCGATTTACAACATCAGCCGGCACTCGCTACGCAAGTTCTGGGTCAAATCCTCACTCATGCCACTTTGCTCATGACCCGTATCGCCACACGCTCCTACCCCTTTCGCACCGCCGAAATGCTTCGCCAGCAAGGCGTTCACCCGGTACTCGCACGACTCTATGCAGCGCGCGGCCTGTCCGATGCACGAGAACTCGCCAGCGAACTCAATGCCCTGATCGCCCCCTCCGGAATGCTGCACGTCGACGCCGCAGCAGTCTTCCTGGCCGATGCCATCGCTGCAGGCAAGAAGATGACTATCGTGGCGGACTATGACTGCGACGGCGCAACCGCCTGCGCGGTTGGATTGCGCGGCCTGCGGGCGCTGGGGGCACGTGTCGACTACATCGTGCCGAACCGTTTCGAGTACGGCTATGGACTCACCCCTGAGATCGTCGAACTCACTGCACGGGAGAAATCGCCCGACATCATCGTGACGGTCGACAACGGCATCGCCAGCATTGATGGCGTGGCGGAAGCCAACCGGCGGGGCATCGAAGTCGTCGTCACCGACCACCATCTGCCTGCTGCCACCCTCCCTGACGCCAGGGTAATCGTCAATCCCAATCAACCCGAATGCGGATTTCCCAGCAAAAATCTCGCTGGTGTGGGCGTCATGTTTTATGTCCTTCTGGCATTGCGGGCCGAACTGCGCCGCCGCGGCGTCTTCAACGCACAAAACCAGCCGAAGCTGGACGCACTGCTTGATCTGGTTGCGCTCGGCACAGTCGCCGATGTAGTCAAGCTCGATGCCAACAACCGCATTCTGGTTACGCACGGATTGAAGCGTATGCGCGCCGGCCGCATGCATGCCGGCATCGCCGCGCTTTTCCGCGCCGCCGGGCGCGAAGCACGCAAGGCCACCCCCTTTGATCTCGGCTTCGGTGTCGGTCCGCGCCTGAATGCGGCGGGAAGACTGTCCGACATGTCGCTCGGCATCGAATGCCTGACCACCGACGATGAAGGCCGTGCCTGGGCCATCGCCCAGCAGCTCGACGGCATTAATCGCGAGCGGCGTGATATCGAAGCCGGCATGCAGGACACGGCGCTTGCACTGCTCGAGAGCTTCAACCCGGCGGACAACACCACCATCGCCGTATTCGATGCGTCCTGGCATCAGGGGGTGATCGGGATCGTCGCATCGCGGCTGAAGGATAAGTTCTATCGTCCGACCATCACTTTCGCGCCGGCCGGAGACGGAATGATCAAGGGATCGGGACGCTCGATCACCGGCTTTCACCTGCGCGATGCACTTGACCTGGTATCCAAGCAGGCGCCGAGTCTGATCGAAAAGTTCGGCGGGCATTCGATGGCTGCAGGCCTGTCGATCCGCGGAGATATGTTCAAAGGCTTCCAGGCTGCATTCGAAGCCGTGGGCCGGAATCAACTAAGCAAGAATCAGCTCGAACGCGTGCTGGAAACCGATGGTCCGCTCGAAGATGCCTATTTCTCGCCCCAATTCATCGAGTTGCTCGACAGCCAGGTATGGGGCCAGGGTTTTGCACCGCCGGTGTTCTGCGATGAATTCCGGGTTTTGAGCCAGCGCATATTGAAAGAAAAGCACCTGAAACTGCTGCTGGAAAAGAATGGCAGGCAATACGATGCCATCTGGTTCGGGCATGTGGACAGCTTGCCGGAACGCGCGACGGTGGCTTATCGGCTGGATGCAAATGAGTTCAATGGAATGACGCGGGTGCAATTGATGGTTGAATTTGCGGAAGGAATTTGATTGCTCTTCAAAGGGCCGGTTTCGTGTATTCGAAACCGATTGCGACACAGGGCATGGATCCGAAGGAACATCAAGAGCAATCCTTGTACGGCGCATTGATATGTCAAGTCAACCTCACACCTATGACGCTTTCAACGTAGGCAGCATTATTTGAATAGCAGACGCTGGCCGCCACCATTCCTCCCCAACGATGGCATGCGGGCGACGTTTAATCCACTTAAACCACTTCGTGCAGGCCCGGCCATGGAATCGAAGCAGGATTAAGCAACACTGCCCGCGGCTCTAGGGACACCCACGTCTTAAAAACCCAGTTGGTCATTTTGGCCGGCATCGAATCTCCTACGCCCTTTAGCTCGCGTGAATCACTGGCAAATGGCTTGTCAATGGCTTTGCTTCGCGCACGGGCGACATACTTTTTGAGCCCCCTTTACGCATGCGCTGGAATGTGCAAGTCCACCCGCACTCCCGTATGGATTCATGACAAGTTCAAAAGCACACGGCGCAATCTTCAAAAGCTCCTTGACATCATCAAACGGGGACATTTACATTGTAACGTTCACAGATACGTCGTTTCATTCGGTGATACGCACTAGGCATAATGCCGTGGCTGCAAAGATATGGGTTTCCGGCATCCAACTGCGACGCCGCCATTTATTTGGAGGCTGTTGGCAAACGGTAGGCAAGTGTCCAGTGCGTAACAAAACGGGGTGCCGAACTAGGTTTCGACTCGCTAGATAACCGGACCAGAAACGTATGGGTACAAAAACTTATTTTGACGTTGTTCGCTGGAAGCTAAACCGCAGATTGCAGGGCAGTTCTTCAACAGCTCGTTCGAATGCCCAACGCAATCGATAAAACGCCAACCTATCGGCTCCGCTTCGTCACATTGCAGCAAGCAGGCGATGCACATTGGCAGGGCAAAACGGTACGGCGCTGCCTGGAAAAGTAAGTCTCCCTGAAGCAACGCGCATTATGTGCGCTTCCTATAACGAATGAAAATTTGAGGCACGGATATGCAAATTACAGGCATGTTGTACGGTTCAAAACTGTTGGACTTTGTCGGTTTTCCAACCGCCGAAGTTCTCGGCCCAGATGCCAGCGAGGATCAGATAAAAACGCTTATCGACCGCTATGGTTCAGTCTTCGTGAAGCCCCTGTTCAAGGGTGGCATAGGCAAATAGGGCAAGGCCGGTCTACTTGGACGCGCATACGATCTGAAAACCGCATTGACGGAGAAAGAGCGCTTGTATTTCGCGGAGCATCAGCATGGGAGTCAGGTCGCAAAAGCGAACGGCGTCTCGTTTGAGGGTGCGGTGCCTGCCGAGCATGAAGTGTACTTCGCCATCACCGATTCCACCCGATATCGCGCGCCAACCATGGCGTTATCCCATTACGGCGGCATCGACATCGAGGAAGCCGACGAAAGCAAAGTGGTACAAATTCCATTCGAATCATTAACCGGCTTAAAAGCTTTTGTAGTCGCCAACGCCCTTTCCGAACTGAAGGCGCCCAAGGAAATCATTTCGCCGCTGGTACAGCAACTGCCCAAGCTCTGGGACCTATATCACAACTTCGGGATGACGACTCTTGAACTCAACCCGATCCGCATGCGCCCTGACGAAAAGGGCAGGCTGACGCCAGTTGCATGCGACTTCAAATGCGGATTCGATCGCGACGATCTGCGCTGGCAGCGTCTTGGACTGCCAGCACATCTATTCGCAGTCGATTACTCGAACTTCGAGCAGGAAATCAACCAATTGCGGACCTATCAAGGGCAAAGCGATGTCTATGTGATCAACCCGCAAGGTACCATTCTGGCACCAACCTTCGGTGGCGGCGCGAATTCACTGGTCACCGAGATGCTGGGTGATGATGCCATCATTTCCTCAGATTTTGGCGGCAATCCGCCTTACGCCAAAATGAAAGAAGTGGCGCGCATCTGCTTCAAACACTGGCTCAAACAGTCAAACGTCCTGTTTATCATCGGCGGCAAGTCAAACAATACCGACATATTCGAAACCTTCCGGGCAATGGCAGATGCCCTGCGCGAGCACATCAGTGAACACGGCCCTACCCCGTTCCATCTCGTAATCGGCCGAGGCGGCCCGAATGTCATACGCGGCATGGGCGCCATGCGCGACACCATGGATTCTCTCAGTATCCCGTACCGCATATTCGGCTTCGACTCCGACATCAGCGAAGTCGTCAACTATGCCAAGCGGGTAAACGACTGGATGAAGGCAGGAGGCCGCGAGCTGATCGCGAGCAAACAGCGGAAGGGTCAATCGATCTCAGCGGTTGTCTAGATATCCGCGTAACCGAAGCGACAGCATTACCGGAAAATTAGGAGAAAAACGTGTACAAGCAAGGCCTGGAACAGTTCAGATACTACGTCGGCATTAACTCACTAGATCAAATCGCTACACGTGAAGATCGGGTTTGCGTACTCAATATTCTGGGAGGCGAATCCAGCGAGGTCACGCCGATAGGCCATGACTACTCCGGCGCCAATGTCGTATTCGG
>NZ_DASZBA010000256.1:0-15115 GCF_035944575.1 Noviherbaspirillum sp. | reverse complement strand
CCGCGTGATCGATACCGACGGCAAGTTCTACCAGACCTACGGTTACTACGAGATCGAAGCCAAGCTGCCGATCGGCAAGGGCACATGGCCGGCATTCTGGCTGTACAACCATGACGAACCGGATCCGTTCCGTCCAGAGATCGACATCATGGAAGCGTATGCAGGCGGCGGCCCCGCAAGCTACTGGAGCGATGCGAACTTCCACCCGACCGCATACGCACCGACGATCTGGACCGGCGCGCCGGGCGTTCTCGGCGGCACCAAGATGGTGACCGGCCTGGGCGATCTGTCGGCCGGCTATCACAAGTACGCACTGAAGTGGGAACCGGGCCGTCAGACGTTCTACTTCGATGGCCGTGAAGTGTATAGCGTTGCCGTGACCATGCCGCGCCGCATGTACGTGATGCTGGACCTGCTGTTCGGCAGCGCCAGCGGCCAGCCGGACAACACCACGCCGACCGGCAAGTTGAACTCCTTCGACGTGAAGTATGTACGTGTATGGCAGTTCAGGTAATCAGCACGATATGAAGCGGCGCGCATGCGCCAGCTTCTGATCCTCGGGCCCGTATGTCATGCATACGGGCCTTTTTGTTTGCGCGCACTATCGCCATTCGTGGCATCAACGCCTGCCTGCATCCAAGGCGCAACATCTCTTTCCTGCCCCCTCTCGCCATCCGGGAATTGCCTCGCATCGCTCTTGCAACTTGATCACCATCGGCTGGTCTAAAAATTAACTTGCAGCGAAGAATCAAAGTGCGCCGGCCCGTACTAGACAGGTCAGAAGGCGCCGCCTTCCACACCTGAAGCAGAACGGGAAAGCACGCATGTATGTAAACGGCATAGGAACCGCAGTACCGCCCAATCGTTACCTCAAATCCGATTGCTGGGAAGCATTCCAGGCATCCGATTGGTTCCAGCGGCTCGGCCCGCGCGCGCATGCGGTTGCGAAGGCAGTGCTGCTGCGCGACAACGGCATCGAGGCGCGGCATCTCGCGCTCGATTCGCTGGAGGAAGTCTTTCAAATCGATCCCGACACACTCGACCGGCGTTTTATCGCCCACGCGCCGGCGCTCGCCCGCGATGCCGGCATGCGTGCACTGGAACAGGCCGGTCTGCAGGCCGAGCGCATCGATGCCATCGTGGTCAGCACCTGCACCGGTTACCTGTGTCCCGGACTGAGCGGCTACGTCGCCGAGCGATTGGGCCTGCGCCCCGACATACAGGCATTCGATCTCGTCGGGCAGGGATGCGCGGCTGCACTTCCCAACATGCGGCTGGCGAGTGCGCTTCTCGATTCGGCGCAATGCAGCCATGTCCTGTCGGTATGCGTCGAAGTCTGCAGCGCGGCGATGTATCTCGACGATGATCCCGGCGTGCTCATCAGCGCCTGCCTGTTCGGCGACGGCGCCGGCGCGGCGGTGCTGTCGCGGCGGCCACGGGAAACGGTGCGACGCATCGAGTGGCGCGACAGCGAATCGCTGCTCAACCCGACAAAGCGCGAAGCGCTGATGTTCGAGCAGCGCAGCGGCATGCTGCGCAACATCCTCACCCGCGACGTGCCCTGGCTTGCCGCCGAACATGCGCACGATGTGCTGTGCAAGGTGCTGCAGCGCGCCGGCGTCGAACGCGAGGCCGTCAGCACCTGGATCATGCATGCGGGCGGCCGTGATGTGCTGGCCGCGCTGGAAAAGAAGTTCGGCGTCGGCAAGCATGACTTCCGCTACAGCGCCGCGATGCTGCGCGACTACGGCAACCTTAGCAGCGCCTTCGTGTATTTCGTCCTGGAGGCTGCGCTGGAAGACAACGCGCCCGGCGGCGCATGGTGGCTGTCGTCATTCGGCGCGGGGTTCAGCTGCCACGGCGCGCTGCTGCAGGTCGACTGAGCCGCACTCCATGATCGGCCCCACTTTCACCGGCAGCACGTTTCCGCGGCGTCTCGAAAACGAAACGCTCGACCATCTGGCCGAAGACGATCCGCGCGCAATCCGCTCCCGTGCCGACCTGCGGCGCATCAACCGCATCATGGGATCGGCCGGCATCATCGCCGAGGCGCTTGCCCGCTATCCAAAGCCGCCGGTGCGCATCATCGAACTCGGCGCCGGCGACGGCAGCCTGATGCTGCGCCTGGCCAAGCGGCTGTCGCATGCCTGGCCGGGCGTGGAACTGACGCTGCTCGACCGGCAGCACCTCGTATCCGACAGCACGCGCGAGGGTTTCCTGCGGCTCGGATGGAAGGTGCGCGTGCTGCAGGCCGACGTGCTGGACTGGGCGGAACAATCGTCGCCGGAGGAATGGGATATCGCCGTCGCCAACCTGTTCATCCATCACTTCGACGCCCCCGGGATCGCATTGCTTTTCCGTGCGCTGCAGCAGCGCTCCCGGATGGTTGTTGCCTGCGAGCCACTGCGCGCGCGCCTGCCGCTGCTGGGCAGCCGGCTGGTGGGACTGGTCGGGGCCAACGCCGTCACGCGCGAAGATGCGGTGTTGAGCGTACAGGCGGGTTTTCATGGCAATGAGCTGTCGGCGCTATGGCCTGGCGATGCACAAGGGTGGCGGCTGGAGGAAAGGCCGGCGCGGCTGTTTAGTCACCTGTTCGTGGCAATGAAAGAAGAAGCGCAGAAGAAAGCACAAGGAGCGATATGACGACGCACACCCACTATGACGCCATCATCATCGGCGCCGGACCGGCCGGCGCCAGCGCCGCCATCCTGCTGTCGCGCCAGGGCTGGCGCGTGGCAGTGGTGGAGAAACAGCGCTTCCCGCGACGCAAGGTATGTGGCGAGTGCATCGCCGCCAGCAATCTGCCGCTGCTCGACGAGCTCGGCATCGGCAAGGCGGTGGCCGACCTCGCCGGTGCGCCGCTGCGGCAGGTGGCGCTGATGATGGGCGAACAGACGGTCCGTGCGCCGTTCCCGGCCTTCGCGGACGGGCGCCATCCATGGGGCGTCGCGCTCGGGCGGGAAGTGCTGGATACGCTTCTCCTGGAACAGGCGGCGCGCAGCGGCGCCGACGTGTTCCAGCCGTGGGCGGCGCGCAGCATCGATGGCGGACCCGGCGCGTATCGCTGCCATGTAGGCAAAGTCCATGCGGACGAGTCGGTCACGCTGCAGGCGCCGGTCCTGATTGCGGCGCATGGATCGTGGGAACTGCCGCCGGCCGGCACACGACAGGACCAGGATGGCCAGCAGAAGCCGCAGCAGCTTTTGTCCGACCTGTTCGCGTTCAAGGCAAATTTCACCGACGCCGGACTGGAAACCGGTCTGCTGCCGGTGTTGTCCTTTCCAGGCGGTTACGGAGGCATGGTGGTCGGCGATAGCGCCACGACGACGCTTGCCTTCTGCATGCGGCGGGACCAACTGTTGCGCTGCAGGCAGGCAGCCCCGGCGCAAAAGGCCGCCGAAGCGGCGGTCGCCCATGTCGCGCGCACCTGCGCCGGCGTGCGCCGCATGCTGTCCACCGCGCGGCAGCAAGGTACCTGGCTTGCCGTCGGTCCGATCCGGCCCGGCATCCGCATGCCGCGCGACGGCGGCAGCGCCTTCCTGGTCGGCAATGCGGCCGGCGAGGCGCACCCGATCATCGGCGAAGGCATGAGCATGGCGATACAGTCGGCGTGCCTGCTCGCCGGCCTGCTCGGACCGCACCGCACCGAAATGAAAGACGCCGCGCAGCAGGCAGCGCTGCGGCAAGGCTATGCGCAGATGTGGCATGGCCATTTCGCGCAACGCATACGGCTGGCCGCGCTGTTCGCCCATGCGGCGATGCGGCCGGGGCTGACCGGCGCCGCATTGCCGGTGCTGCGCATGGCGCCGCACCTGCTGACCCGGGCCGCGCAATGGAGCGGCAAGGTCACCCGCGCACCTGTGCCGATGCCCGCCACCCCCAACGCTTTGAATACCGACGACTTACTCAAGGAGTGCTGAATGACGACCTATGAACGACTGAAGCAGATACTGGTCAGCGAGTACCAGCTTGCGCCGGAAAAACTCACACCCGACGCCAGGCTGGAAGAACTGGGCGTCGATTCCCTCGGTGTCATGGAACTGCTGTTCCAGGTGGAGGATGAATTCGACATCCGGCTGCCGTCCGACCAGGTGGAATTGCCCACGATAGGGGACGTGGTTGATTACATCGACCGCCTGGTGGCCGAGCAGCATGCGGAGACCTCGTCCGGCAGCGGCATCGTCCAGCCGCCGGCGCAATCCGTCCAGAAGACCGCCGGCGCATCGAGCGGACGCACGGCATGAGACGTGTGGCCGTCACCGGCATCGGCATCGTCTCGCCGCTCGGCGACACGATCGCGGACCTCGGCGACAATCTGGCCGCGGGCCGCTCGGCGGTACGCCGCCTCGATGACGAAGCGTTCGGCAGGCTGTCGACCCGCATCGCCGCGCAAACCGCATTCGACGGCGCGCTGCATTTCGATCCGCCGAAGCTGCGCATGCTCGACCGCGTCAGCCAGTTCGCGCTGGTCGCCGCGCGAAAGGCGCTGGAAGATGCCGCCCTGAAGGCCGATTTCGATCCGTCCCGCGCCGGCGTATTCCTCGGCACCGGCATGGGCGGATCGCTGACCACCGACGACGGCTACCGCACCCTGTATGAGCAGCAGTCCGACCGTATCAAGCCCTTCAGCGTGCTGCTGGCGATGAACAATGCCGCCGCATCATGGATCGGGCTGGAGCACGGCATCACCGGGCCCAACCTGACCTACAGCACGGCCTGCTCCTCTTCCGCGGTCGCCATCGGGGAGGCGGCGAAAGCGATCCGTGCCGGCGACGCCGATGTCATGATTGCCGGCGGCAGCGAGGCGCCGCTGTCGCTCGGCACGATGAAGGCATGGGAGGCGCTGCGCACGCTGGCCGTCGAAGACGGCGATAACCCGGCCGCATCATGCAAGCCGTTTTCGAAAAACCGGACCGGGCTGGTACTGGCCGAGGGTGCCGCGATCGTCATCCTGGAGGAGTGGGAGAGGGCGGTGGCGCGCAAGGCCGTCATCCATGCCGAGCTTGCCGGCTACGGGCTGGCGACCGACATCGCGCACCTGACCCGCCCAAGCGTCGAAGGCCAGGCGCGCGCGATGCGCCTGGCGCTGGCATCGGCCTGCATCGATCCATCCGACATCGCCTACCTGAACGCCCACGGCACCGGCACGCCCGCCAACGACCCGGTCGAGACCGCCGCCATCCGGCAGGTATTCGGCGCCCAGGCGGACCGGTTGGCGGTCAGTTCGACCAAGTCCATGCACGGCCACCTGCTCGGCGCGGCCGGCGCGCTGGAATTCGTGATCGCCATCCTCGCGATGCGCAGCGGCGTGATTCCGCCGACGATCAATCTCGATATGGCCGACCCGGAATGCGATCTCGATTATGTGGCGAATGCCTCGCGCAGCGGCCAACGGATCGGCGCAGTCATGTCGAACTCGTTCGCCTTCGGCGGGACGAATGCGGTGCTGGTGGCAAGCGCAATCTGAGCGCTGCAGTCATCCCATAAGCCAGTTTTTCGAATTCAGGCATGTGGTCCACCTTCCTGCACGCGCCGTTTAAATTAAATCAACCAGTGTTGTATTGCACTGCGGCATTATTTTCCAATCTCTTGTATCCTAACGGTGATATATAGCCTAGGAGACAACCATGCATCACCCTTACCGCCTCGGCCGGGCACTTATGCTCGCCGCCAGCCTGTTCGCCTTCAGCGCATCCAGCGCCTTTGCCGCCGTCGATGTGGGCGGATATAAATACGACGAGACCGTGAAGGTCGGCAACCAGGACCTGAAGCTCAACGGCGCGGGCGTGCGGTACAAGGCCATCTTCCAGGTGTACTCCGCAGGCCTGTACCTTCCCGAGAAGAAAGCCACGCCGGCGGACATCTATGCCTTGCCCGGCGCCAAGCGCATCCGCCTGGTCATGCAGCGCAACGTCAATGCGGAGGAATTCGGCCAGGCGTTCATGACCGGCATTCAGCAGAATTCCGATAAGGCCGAAAAGGCGAAACTCATCAACCAGCTGATGAAATTTGGCCAGCTGTTTGCCTCCATCCCCGAACTGAAAAAGGGCGACGTGGTGACCAACGACTTCATTCCGGGCACGGGAACGATCGTCCAGATCAACGGCAAGCAGGTCGCCGACCCGATTCCCGATCCACTGTTCTACACCGTGCTGCTGCGCATCTGGCTGGGTGACAAGCCGGCAGACGCGAAGTTGAAAACCGGGCTGCTCGGCGAAACGGATTAATGGCGTCCCGCAAGTCTGGACTTTGCCGGCACGGCGAGCCCCAGGACTTGCTATCCGACCGGGCGTTCAAGCGGCGGGGCGGACGTTCTTGCCCCGCGAATCAATTCGTGAACCTGCAAATGCGCAAGAGAGGGCAAGCTCATGGTTCTGGCGACGCGCAAGGCATTGCCATGTCATGACCAGAACGTGTTCTGAACGGTAATCCACGCCATGGCAAACATGATCACAGCGATCGTGAAATCCAGGACTTGCCACATGATCGGCCGCATAAATAAAGGGGCAATCAACCGCGCACCGCCAATCAATACCGAGAACCAGAGAAACGACGCGCTGAGCGCGCCCAATGCGAAAGAAACCCGCTCATCCATTGGCTTTGTTCCGCTGACGGCGCCGATCAACACCGCCGTGTCAAGAATGGCCAGGGGATTTAGAAAGGACATCGCCGTCGTGGCGATGACGACTTGAGACAATGTTTGCTCGTCTGGGGCTTCCAGCCCGGGCAATGTCGGTCTCATGGCCGCCTTCAGCGCAACGTAGCCATGCCAGCACATGAATGCCGCACCGCCGCCGACCGCAATCATCATCAACCAGTAGTACCGCGACACCAGCGTACCTACGCCCGCCGTGCCGATGAAAATCAGTAGCGCGTCAGCCCCGACGCAAACCGACATCATCGCGAGCAGGTAGCGTCCGCGCAGGCTTTGGCGGATCACGAATACGTCTTTGGGGCCAATGGCGATCATCAGGCCAATACCTAACGTTAATCCTTGAAGGTAGGAGACGCCAGAAGGCATATTCAATCCTATGTCAGAGTACCGGCCGCTGCCGACCAGTGGCAGGGCCGGTGTTGTGCGCCTATGCATCCCTTCGTCGGAAGATAAGGCGGATATTCAGTTCAGCAGACAGACCGGAAGCTTATTCGCTGAACGGCTTGTTGCCAAAGCTTTGGTGAAAATCGTTCGCTATTCTGTGCAGGTCGAGTGCCTGCCCTTCCACGAAGCTCGGGTATGGGGCATGCAAGTCCGGAATCGCAAAATAGACGAGAGACGAGCGTGAAACGGGTACAGCAGGATTCAGTACCGCGTGTTCCATATAAGGGATCTTGCCATCCGACAGAGTCGTCAGCAGCGATCCTGTGAACACGATCATCTCGTCATCAGCCAGCCGGACCTCCTGCCGCACGCCGCGCGGAAAGATCACGAGTCCATCGCGTGACGCTTTGACGAAGGTGATGAGATGGCCGTCTTCATGCTTATCCTGCAGATACTCCCTGTCCGACATGCGATACGCCCGCTCGTACGCGCAAAACTGCACATACGAACTGTCCCTGATGTCCAGTGATATCGGTACGCTAAAGTGCCTGGTTATCGCTTTTAGAATTCGATCGGCGATCGGAAACGAATTCTCTTCGAACGCAGCGACGTTTTGATAAAAACCCGTCCGCTACATTTGATGCGAGCGGTGTTCAGTCTTGTGCTTGTGCCGGTAGCAAAACCTCTCGCACAGATCGACGTTATTCGTGGAATTGGCATACTCCGTCCCGAATGCAAGAAAGCCGTCGGTGCGCGTGGAAAAGCTGAAGCTTATCTTTTGAAGTGTAAGGCCCGACTACTCGGCAACACCAATGAACAGCGGTCGGCATGTTACCAAGCGCCGTAGTCAAATCCGCACAGGAACCGTTGCGGGGGTATTGATATTGCCGCCGCCGTGACGCCGTGCGAAATTTGGATTGATCCAGTTGGACCAATCGAATTCTTGAATCTATCGGCAGGGCGCTGCATAGTGATCCAATGATAAGATTCGACCATGGGATTGAGTCGATATCTGCGTCGTGTTGCCGCCTGGATGGCGTGTTTCGCTGTTCTGGCAGCGTCGCTCGCGCCGTCCATTTCCCATGCGCTTTATGCAGCCGGTTTGTCCGACTATGCGCCGGCTTCTCCGGTCGACCGACACGCCAGCCATGCTCCGCAAGCAGCGGATTCCCGGCATGACGGGGAACATCCGCCGGATATGCAGAGCCATTCAGCACACGAGCATGCGGTCCATTCCCACCATGCCTCGGCACCCGGTCCGGATTCGTCGGGCGGGACGGATCCGGATTCGCATTCATCCAGGCTGCACTTCGAGCACTGCCCGTTCTGCTTCACTCATGCCGGCTCCTTCGGGCTGGCGCCATTTGCCGCCGTGATAGCGGCACCCAATGCAGGTGCTTCCATCCTGCCGGTTCTTTTCTATCATTCCCCCGCGCGGCTGTTCGCCTGGACGGCGGCGCAGCCGCGCGCCCCACCCGAATTCTCCTGACCGGCTCTCTTTGCACTTCGCAGTCCGGCAGCTCATTCACTTTCTTCATCGAAACCATCCACGATACCGGCCAGACCGGCGTGCGCGCTTGTGTTCAATGCCTTCCGGAACCGGGATGGCAGCCGCCTGCGTTTTCCGGGAAAGTCATGAGCCCGATACACCTGCTGCAGTGACCCGTCGCCATTGCCCGGAAACCTGGATGATGAACGCATCCATGCGTTCACACGTTGCCGGCCGCGATGGCAAGGTTACCTGCTCAGGCAATCAATTCGAACTATAAGGATTTTCAATGTCTCTGCCAGGCAAGCGGCAACATATAAGCCGCATGCATTATTTGTCCGCCACCGCGCTGCCACTATTTTGGGCACTGCACTTGTCCAATGCATGTGCACAGGAAAAAACGTTGCCTGCGGTTACCGTCACCGCGGAACCGGTTGCCAGTCCATCGCTTCCGTCGATTGATGTGGCACGGGAACGCATCGGCACTACGCCGGGCGGCGCCAACATCGTGGACGCCGAGCAGTACAAGGAGGGAAGAGTGTCGACGCTTTCCGATGCGCTGCAGTTTTCGCCCGGCGTGTTCGTCGCATCGCGTTTCGGCGCCGAGGAAGCGCGCCTGTCCATTCGCGGTTCCGGCCTGCAGCGCACTTTCCATATGCGGGGCATTCAGCTGCTGCAGGACGGCGTGCCGCTCAACCTTGCCGACGGCAGTGCCGATTTCCAGGCGGTGGAACCGCTCTCGGCACGCTATGTCGAGGTATATCGCGGCGCCAACGCGCTCCAGTTCGGCGCAACTACCCTTGGCGGCGCGGTCAACTTCGTCAGTCCCTCCGGACTCGTGGCGCCATCTTTGGCTGCGCGGCTGGAGGCCGGCAGCTTCGGCTACCGACGGGCGCAGATCGCGGCGGCCGGAAAGACCGATACGCTGGACTGGTTCATCGCCGGATCGACCTTTCATCAGAAAGGATTCCGTGTGCATTCCAGGCAGGACACGCAGCGCATTTCCGGCAATCTCGGCTGGCAGATCACGGATGCCGTCGAAACCCGCTTCTTCCTGCATGCGGTCAACACCGGCTCGGAGCTGCCCGGCGCGCTGACGAAGGCGGAGATGAACGCATCGCCGAGAAGGGCAGACCCCGCCGCGGTAACCGGCGACCAGCATCGGGACTTCGATCTGTACCGCCTGTCGAACAAGACGACCATCCAGCTGGACCCGGCCCGGCGCCTGGAAATCGGCGGCTTCTATTCCTACAAATCGCTGTTCCATCCGATTTTCCAGGTGCTGGAGCAGGATTCGGACGATTACGGCCTGTCGGCGCGCTACATCAGCGACGGGAAGCTGTTTGGCGGAAAGAACCGGCTCATCGTCGGTACGTCCCTGTTACAGGGGACGCTGGACGACGACCGCTTCCGCAACGTCGGCGGGCAATCCGGCGCCCGCACCGGCCAGGCCGAACAGCGTTCCCGTAGCGTCGCGGTATTCGCCGAGAACCAGCATTACGTACTGCCTTCGACCGCCCTGATCCTCGGCGCTCAGGCGGTGGAGGCGCGGCGCCGGCTGACCGACCGCTTCCTTGCCGATGGCGACAACAGCGTCGACAGGACTTACCGCCGCGTCTCGCCCAAGGTCGGAGCGCGGCATGAACTGACGCCCGACATCCAGCTGTACGGCAATGTGAGCGGCAGCTACGAGCCGCCGTCGTTCGGAGAGCTGGCGGGCGGCGTGAATGTGACGCCGGTCGATGCGCAGCGCGCAAGATCCGCCGAAATCGGATCGCGCGGCGTGTTCAGTCCCGGCTGGGGCAGCCTGCGGTGGGATGTCTCGCTCTATCACGCGCGGGTGAAAAACGAGCTGCTCGCATTGAACAGCCCGGCCGGCATCCCGCTCGGCACGACGAATGCCGACAGGACGGTTCATCAGGGCATCGAGGCAGGCATGGAAACGGATATCGGCCGGCAATGGACCGTGCGCCTGAATTACCAGTTGAACGACTTCCGCTTCGACGGCGACCGGGCGTACCGCGATAACCGGCTTGCCGGCGTACCGCGCCAGTTCGCGACCGGGGAGGTGCTTTACAGGATGGCTAACGGACTGTATTTCGGGCCGAACGTCCGGCTTGCTTCCGTCACATGGGTCGACCATGCGAACACGCTGCGCGCCGCCGGATACGGGATTGTCGGGTTCAAGCTCGGCCAGCGGGTCAACAGGCATATGTCGTGGTTCGTCGATGCACGCAACCTGGCGGACAAAACTTATGCGGCGACGACAGGCGTGATCGCGGATGCGCGGGGTGCGGACAGCAGGCAGTTCTATCCGGGCGACGGACGTTCGCTGTATGCCGGCGTGGAGCTGAACTATTGACCAGGCATCAGACTGGCCTGGCCGGCGCCTCGCGCGCCGGCCAACATTTTTTGGAGAGATGGCAATGAGCACGATGATGGGTAAATGGAAGGCGGATGCCACCAGGCTGCTGCTGACGGTTTCACTGGCCGCCGTCGCCAGCTGCGCGGCGGCACAAGGAAGCACGGCGCACAGCCACGGCCATGCCGGCCACGCGAAGGCGCGTGACCTGGGCACCGGCGCGGCATTCGACAAGGATGGCCGCCTGTGGGTGGCGACCAAGAAAACCGACAACGGCGATCAGTTTATTGTCGTGCAGCATTCGACCGATATGGGCAAGACCTGGACGACGCCGACGCGTATCCAGGCCACGCCGGAGCCGATTGCGGCCAGCGGCGAAGCGCGCCCGCATATCGCATTCGGCGGCAAGGGCGAGCTGTATGTCAGCTATACCAGCACGGTGAAGCGGCCGCATATCGGCGATATCCGTTTCGTGCGCTCGCTGGATGGCGGCAAGACGTTCTCCTCGCCGATCACGGTTCATGCGAACCGTGACGCCATCACGCATAGTTTCGATTCGATGGTGGTGGATGCGGACGGAAAAATCTTCATCGCATGGGTCGACGACCGTGATGCCCGGCAGATGAAGGCGGCGGGCGGGCGCTACGCCGGCTCGGCGGTGTATTACGCCGTCTCGAACGACGGCGGCGCGACATTCAAGGGCGACTACAAGGTGGCGGACCATAGCTGCGAATGCTGCCGCATCGGGCTGACGCTCAACGACAAGGGTGTCCCGGTCGCCATGTGGCGGCATGTCTTCGCGCCAAATATCCGCGACCATGCGATCGCCGAGCTTTCCGCCGACGGCAAGGTCTCCGCACCGGTACGCGTGACCTTCGATGATTGGCGCATCGACGCATGCCCGCATCACGGCCCGTCGATCGCCTACGGGCCGGACGGCACGCGCCATCAGGTCTGGTTCAACGGCAAGGAAGGGGAGGGCGCGGGTGCGCTTTACGCTGCGACGCAAAGCAATGGCAAAACACGCAAGCCCGTATCGCTCGGCTCGGAACAGGCGTCGCATCCCGACCTCGTGGTGCAGGGCAGGCAGGTGTCCATCGTATGGAAGCAATTCGACGGTCAATCGACCGCCGTGCTGACCAAGCTGTCCGAGGATGGCGGCGCGACCTGGAAAGAAAAGGAACTCGCGCGAACTGCCGGCGATTCCGACAAGCCCTACCTTGCCGCGCATCGCACCGGCGCGGTTCTGGTCTGGCGCACCGAGAACGATGGTGTCCGTGTGGTACCGATCCAGAAGGAGAAGCCATGAACACGTTCATTCGTGCATCGCTGGCCGCCGCTTTGTGCGTGTCCCAGATTGCCGCGCAAGCGACGGAAAATATCCGTGTTTTCGGACCGGACAGTTTCAGGCAGATCGTCTCGTCCGAAAAGGGCAAGCCTTTCGTCATCCTTGTGTGGTCGCTCGACTGCGAGTATTGCCAGCGCAGTTTCCAGGCGCTGGCCGAAGCAAGGAAGAAGGGCGGATTCGATGTCGTGACGATTGCCACCGACCGTGCCGATGACGCGGAAGCCGCTGCCCTGGTGCGAAAGAAGCTGGAATCGTCGGGCCTCGGCGCCCACATGTGGGCGTTCGGCCCTGCGCCTGCCGAGCAATTGCGTTACGCGATCGATCCGAAATGGCGCGGCGAGATACCGCGCAGCTACTGGTTCGACAAGGAGGGAAAGGCGGTCGCATACTCGGGCGTGATCACGAATGCAACGGTGGCGAAATTTCTCGCGAAGTGACGACGGTTATGGCAAGCACCATGTTGACGATTGCCAACATGGTTGTTCCATGGCAGCATGAACCGTCCCTACCACTCATGCCATCCCATGCCGAAGCTATCACGCCATACCGGTCCGGAACACATCGCCCGCGGCTTCACCATGCTGGAATTGATGATCGTCGTTGCGGTCGTCGCCATTCTCGCGCTCATCGCGGCACCCAGTTACCTCGATAAATTCATCAAGGAACAGATCGTCGATGCGCTTCCGTTCGCCGACATTGCGACCAAGCCGATCGCCGCAGCCTGGCTCGCAACCCAGACTCTTCCCGCCGACAATGCTGCCGCCGGCTTGCCGGCCGAGGACAAGATCGTCAACCAGTTCATCCGTTCGCTGGTGGTGCGCGACGGCGCGGTACACATCACCTTCGGCAACCGCGCCAACAGCTTCCTGAGGGACAAGGTGCTGACCCTGCGCCCGGCGGTGGTCGAGGACGCACCCATCGTGCCGGTGACCTGGGTATGCGGCTTCGCGGAAGCGCCGGGCAACATGACGCTCAAGGGCGACAACAAGACCACGATTCCGTCGAACTATCTTCCCTATAAATGCCGGGCGCGCTAGCGCACTGCGCCCATCAGTTCTTCAGTTCCACTACCAACGGCGCGCCGCCGAGTTTCGATTTTCGCAGCCATGCAAATACCGAATCCACGGTGACCGTTTCGATCCGGCCCGAAAACCGCTTCTCCGCAGGATGGTCGTCGAATGCCACATTCGGAGCGCTGATCATGCCGCCGAGCCGTGACAATGCGCCGAGACGCACCAGACCGGGCTGATAGGCCTGCGCCTGCAGCCATGCCTGTGCCTGCGAGCGGGTTGCATCCGGGGGCAGCATCGCAGCGGCCAGGGTTTCGATCGCCCACTGATTGGACTGCTGGTAGTTGCCGCCCCATGCATAGCTGACGATGCTGTACGGCGTGCGATGCAGGCGCGTGGCCAGCCGGTCATCCCGCAGTATCGGCAGCAGGCGGTCCTGCACTTCCCGGACCGGCGCGACGAAAGCCGCTTCATAGCGCCACAGGTCGTCCAGAAAAAACTCGCCCAATCCCTGGCGGTAGATTGCTGATACATCGGTGCCGCATTGATTCAGCTTGTGCAGCACCCGCCAGACATGGCCGCCGCTGCCGTCCGGCTGCCGGTACGCAAAGCCGAGGTGAGAATAGTGCACGCCGTATTTGGTCAGGTCCTGGCCGGCGCGCGCCAGCAGCACCACGTCATGGCCGCTGGCGTCCAGCGCCGCCATCGTGCGTTCGGCAAGCGCGAGTCCGCGTTCAATCGTGAAGGCCGTTGACCTGATGTTCTCGCATGGCCGGCCTGCGTGCACGGCAGAGGCGGAAAGCAGGTTGGCGGCAACAGCGAGCGTGATGCAGAAACGTGTGAGGTATCGCATGGCCATCTCAAAGACGTTCGTTATGCAGGAGGGCCTTGCCCAGGGCATTCGGCAGGAAGGCGATCGCTTCCGCCGCGACCGACAGCACCACGCCGGCGCCGATGACGCTGACCGTGACAACCGTGCCGGCGGCCAGTGATGCAGCCGCAATGCCTTCGCCCGCGATCTCGATGCTGAACCGGGCACCGTCCGACGCACGTTCCAGCACCAGCAATGTGCCACGCGCGGATGCGGCGACGGCCTTCACCACCAGCACCGTGCCGGCCGCCGACAGGACCAGCGGCGCGGCCGCGAGAGTGCTGGCGGCGACCACCACCGAGGCGATCGGCAGCGTGGAAAGAGCGCTTACTGCGGAGGCGTCGTTGTGCGCCCTCGCGGAGCCGGCGGCAAGAATGCCGAATGCGAAGATCCAGGAGGCGGCACCTGCTGCCACGAGGCGGGTTCCGGTGAACTTGAATTTCATGTCAATTCCTCTTTCCGTGTTCAGGCCGTTTCCGCATCGAGGACCGCGAGGCGGCTTCTGCTCAGGTCGGCTTCATGCCGGTCGCGCAAGGTCTTTGCAAGGGTGAACGCGCAGGTAATCAGGTAGAGCCAGCTCACGCCGAGAAAGGCTTTATAGGTCTCGTTGATCTCCATCCTCAGCAAGCCCCAAGACGTCAGTGCCATCGAAATGAAGAAGCCGGTCCAGACGACATACTTGAACATCGGCGTATCGGCGGCCCGGCCTTCAATGCGCGCCTTCTCCGCATCCCGCACCAGCTTGGCCAGCACGAAGGCGGTGGTCAGACAGAAGAAATAGCCCATCACCATGAATACCCGGTCGAGATCCTTGCCGGGAAGGTAAGCCAGACCGACGCCGCACATGAATACGGCGATCGCGAAGGAGATCCAGACCTGCAACTGCCATGCCTTGGAATCGCGGTGAATGACGACTTTCATATTCCTTCCTTTCGTTGATTGCGGTGACGGGAGTGTCGTCGATCGCGATGGGGAAAGGCTTGGAAAAGTGGTCTG
>NZ_DASZBA010000255.1:0-3739 GCF_035944575.1 Noviherbaspirillum sp. | reverse complement strand
AAAGAAGATTCCGGCGTGCCTGTGAGCTGCAAACACGGAACGTGGTTAACGTTAGATCAGATGAGTTTCCAAGTAATCCAAATAGTGTCGAGTGTTTGATCTTGAACAGAATGGCTTGCGCACTTAAGTCAAAGATAGAGCAAGGTAACTATGGCTTTCGGCCCGCCTCTTCATGGCCCAGGTATAAGTGAACGACAGGAAGCGCATCGCGCCTTCCCGCACATAACAGCGACCTTGGATATCCTATATGAACAGTCGAACTGCACGGCATGGACTCCATCTACTCTGCATGCTGGCGTTGCTGGCCTGGCTGTGTTCAAGCGATGCGGCGAGTCTGTCCAATTCTGTAAAGCCTGGTGCTGAAACAGTCATCGCCGAGCAGTCCGATGCAAGGCGTGATGTCAGGCGGATAGCACTGGTGATCGGAAACGGTGCTTACCGGACAGCGCCTCTCGCCAATCCTGTTCGTGATGCGCGTGCGGTAAGCGACGCGCTGCGTTCGCTGGGTTTCGACGTCATGCATTATGAAGACGCCACGCTGCAGCAGATGCAGGAAGCAACCCGCCGCTTCGGCGACCATCTTCAACAGGGCGGTGTCGGCCTGTTCTACTTTTCCGGTCACGGTGCCGGCGTCGCCGGCGATACCTTGCTGCTGCCCGCCGATGCGGCGGACGACTCGCCGGCCGCGCCGCTGTCCAAAGGAATGGACCTGCGCAATGTTCTTCGGGACATGTCGCCGGCGCGGGCGCACAAGCTCAACATGGTCATTCTGGACATCTGCCTGAACGATCCGCTGGATCCGTCACAACCCTCCATGCCGCCCGTGAATGCCGGCTTGCCGCATGACGACACGCTGCTCGCCTTCGCCACCGCGCCCGGCTCCTTTGCAGCGGACGGGCAGAGGCATGGCATTTTCACCGGGGAACTGCTGCGGCATATCGCGGCACCAGGCCAGGATCTTGATGGATTGTTCAGACGGGTCGCGGACGGCGTACAGCGTGTTACCGGAGGGCGGCAGGTTCCCTGGGTGTCCGCTTCCCTTTCATCCGCAGCGGCGGCCTACCGCTTCGTGCACGCCGATGCCGCACCGGCGTATGCCCGATACGTACCGGCATCGGAGGAAGTGAAGGTATTGCGCAGCCGCGCCATTCTGCCCAAGGACAGCGATGAACAGTACGAGCTTTCCTTTTGGGAATCCATCAAGGACAGCAACCATGCGAGCGATTACGAAGCCTACCTGAGCACGTATCCGAACGGACGCTTCGCGGCGCTGGCGCGCGCGCGTATCGCACGCCTGCGCGCATCCGCTCCTGCCAAGCCAGAGGCCCCCGCACAGGCAGCCCCGAAGGCGCCAGCCCAGGCAACCGAATCGGCCCCGCCGGCAAAACCGGCGCCTGAGCGGCCACGCCAGCCGCCCGCCGCGAAAGTGCCGGAGACGAAGCCGGCGCCCGCGGTCGTTCCCGGCGACGTGAAGAAGGCGGAGCCCGCGCCCACGGCGCCAGCGGCACCATCAGAGCCGCGCGAGAAGGCGGCATCGCGCCCGGCGGGCAAGGGTGAAATCAAGGACTGCCCCGCATGCCCGGTGCTGATCAGCGTGCCGGCCGGCACCTTCACCATGGGCAGCAATACCAATGACCCGAGCGAGAAGCCGGCACACCAGGTGACGATCAAGCAGCCGTTTGCGATAGGCAAATACGAAGTGACGGTCGAGGAATGGAATGCCTGCGTCGATGCGGGCGCATGCCAGAAGCTGACTGCCGGCGAAGAAAAGTTCGGCAAAAGTCCGGTGCGCGATGTCAGCTGGGACGATGCGCAACAGTACGTGCAATGGCTCGCCAAGATCAGCGGCAAACCCTACCGGCTGCCGACCGAGGCGGAATGGGAGCTGGCAATCAAGGGCGGCACGAACACCCGCTTCTGGTGGGGCGAGCAGATGCGCCCGAAGATGGCCAATTGCAAGGACTGCGGTGAACCGTGGCAGAAGGAACGGCCGGTGGAAGTCGGCTCGTTCGAGCCCAACCCCTTCGGTCTTTACGACATGAACGGCAGTGTCTGGGAATGGGTCGCGGATTGCTGGCACAACTCCCATGCCGGCGCACCGCCGGACGGACGCGCACGTGAACTGCCGAACTGTCGCGCACGGGTGATACGCGGCGGGTCATGGCGGGAGGATGCGCGCTATATGCCGTCGTCGACCCGCTTCAAATATGATGCCGGCGTGCGGCATTCGCAAAACGGTTTTCGCGTCGCCAGAACGCTCGATTAAGCATCATGCAAGGCCGGACGATGATCAGGGTGAGCGTGGCCTTGTCGTGACCTGGAGGAAATCGACCACGATTTTTTCCCTGCCCTCCTTCTCCGCGATCTGCTTCAGCCGCTTTTCGACCTCGGCCAGATAAGCCGGCGTGCTTTCGGCAACCGGCCGCAAGGGATCGAACAGGGGTACCGGCGTGGCGAGCAGCACGATCATGTCGGTGCCGAAGGGCTTCGAGACGATCCAGCTGGTGAGACCGCCTAGCGTGGCCGAATAGTTGGGCGGTGCCTGGTTCGCCTTTGCGCGGGGGCTGGGCACGAGATGGACCACGCTGCCGTCGAAGGAGTAATAATCGACATTCACGTAAGACACGTGGCCCGGCGTATTGACATCGAGCATCAGCTTGTCGCCTTCCATCAGGCGGGCATCTCGCGGCCGGGTATGAATCGAGGCACGTCCGCCAGCCTGGCGGTGGCCGGCCCAGTAAGGCGCCAGCAGATTAAGTACGCCGCACTTCTCCTCGCTGACCTGTTGTACCTCCAGTGCCACCGGCCGCGCGCCCGGCGCACCTTCCAGCATCGTCTTCAGGCGCGCGGTGCCGTAGCTCTCCGCGAGAAAGCCTTCCACCCGCATGCTGTCGTTTTGCGTCGTTGCAACCAGCGCGGCGCACGGGATGCGCGACAAAGCCTGGTTGACCGACTCCACGGTCGGCGGCGCGACAGGCTGTGCCGGCGGCGCAGGCGTTGCCTGTTGCACCGCCGGCGCGGAGGCCGGGGCGGGTTCGGCGGGAGCGCTTTCCTGCACATCCGCCAGCGCCGGTGAACCGGTCTTCCCGCCCGGCGAGACGATCCAGTACACAGCGGCGCCGCCAGCGACCAGTGCCGCTAGCATGGTGGTCGCAACAAGAGGAATTGCCGATCCGCTTTTCCGGCGCTCAATACCCATCTCTTCAAGAAAGCGCATCACCGTCGGCGTGCGCGCCTCGCGCTCGAATGCCATCGCATTCCTGAGCGCGCGCCATTGCGCGTTGCCGATATTCTTCGGCCGTTGCGGCTTCATGCCGGCGTTTCTTGCCTGCGTCGCGGTGAGCCGGTCGAATGGATGTCGCCCTGTCAATAACTCATAGGTGATGCAGCCGAGCGCATAGATATCGTCGCGCGGGTCGGGGTCGCGATGCTCGAGCATCTCCGTGCTTGCATAGGCCGGTGTCAGGCCGCCGAGGCTGCCCGGATCGAACACCGTGACTTCCGTTTCGACAACCGGCGTGCGGAACACGCGGGCGATACCGAAATCGATGACCTTGATCTCCCCCTTCTCCGTCACGATGACGTTTGCCGGCTTGAAGTCGCAGTGGACAAAGCCGCGTTCATGCGAATAGGCAAGCGCCTTGCCCATGCCGGATACGATCCGCATCGCATTGTCGAACGCCATGCCGGTGAACTCCGGGTTGCGCAGCATATGGCTCAGCGGCTTGCCGTCGAGGTA
>NZ_DASZBA010000254.1:0-2899 GCF_035944575.1 Noviherbaspirillum sp. | reverse complement strand
TCAGGTCAAGCAGCGTAGCCCGATAAAACATGTGCACCTGGTGGACATGGGGCACATTCAATAGTGAGAACAAGCCATGCAATTCGATTCGTGCACCGGCTTCCTCCAGGGTTTCGCGACGCGCTGCTTCTGATGTGGTTTCGTCATTTTCCATAAAGCCGGCGGGCAAGGTCCAATACCCCAGTCGCGGTTCGATCGCGCGCTTGCACAGAAGGACGCGGGACACGCCTTCATGGTCCCATGCCGGAATTGAACCAATTACCATTTTGGGATTTTGATAATGAATGACGCCGCACTGTTCGCATACATAGCGGAGGCGATTGTCATCATTCGGTACGATCAGCGAGACGGGATGGGCGCATTCGGAGCAAAATTTCATGGACTCGAGCTTTATATGGTCTGATCAAATCAGGAAGCTCCAGTTTAGCATTCGTCCGAGACTCGCGATTAAATTTGCTTTAGAAGCTGACACCGGATATACTTCATTTCTTCAGACGCGGGGTGGAGCAGTCTGGCAGCTCGTCGGGCTCATAACCCGAAGGTCGCAGGTTCAAATCCTGCCCCCGCAACCAAAGTCTAAGCGTCGTAAGTCTTTATATTCCCGCCCAGCATTACACCTCCTCTAAATCGGGCGTCGGAAAGCAGCATCAACAGGTTCTCCCCTAACCGGATAAGCATCGGTACTGCTTGTCGTTGAGTACAGCATCTGCAATTGTTGACAAACAAAACAAACAAACGTGCACATGAATACCGTTGAGGCAAAGAAAGTCCTCGAAACCGCATTGCTCTGCGCGCATGAGCCGCTGTCTATCAGCGACATGAAAAAGCTGTATTTGGAATCAAGCGAGAGTGATGAAGGTATTGGTACGGACACGATCAAGCTGATGCTGGAGGAATTGCGCGCCGACTGGGCAGGTAAGGGTATCGAAATCGTCAGCCTGTCGACCGGATGGCGCTTTCAAAGCCGTCCCGAAATGAAGAAGTACCTTGAGCGGCTGAATCCCGAGAAGCCACCCAGATATTCGCGTGCCACGATGGAGACACTGGCCATCATCGCTTATCGTCAGCCCGTCACCCGTGGTGACATAGAAGAAATACGCGGTGTCGCGGTGAATTCACAGACGATCAAGATGCTTGAAGATCGCGGTTGGATCGAGGCAATTGGTCATCGCGACGTTCCCGGGCGTCCTGCGCTGTTCGCTACCACCAAACAATTCTTGGATGATCTTGGTTTGACTTCTCTTGACCAGTTGCCGCCACTCCAACAGCTGAGCAAGGGCGATG
The DNA here is from genome assembly GCF_035944575.1 of Noviherbaspirillum sp. Classification (GTDB taxonomy): domain Bacteria; phylum Pseudomonadota; class Gammaproteobacteria; order Burkholderiales; family Burkholderiaceae_D; genus Noviherbaspirillum. Next base: position 1,615 of record NZ_DASZBA010000254.1, on the reverse strand, counting down.
TACAAGGTGGCGTGCTGGCCGAAATGCAAGCTCTGGGAAGCGATATGCAGGTCAGTCTGGATCAAGCAGCCATGAACTTTACGGCGAACGCTGATGTCGACATGCAGACCGAACCTGCTGCAGCCGGTATTGAAATGCCAAATTCGACTGAAAACATCCAATCCGACGACGTTCACTCTCAGTCCATACCTCCCGCTTCACCGCCTGACGTTGAAGCTTCCTCCTCCCCCGACCCTGTGCTCGAATCGCAAGTTGATGCTGCGTCAGGTCAGCGCAACCAAGAATCTGATAATGAAACCACGCAATCCCAATGAATCATCGCCAGCCGTGACGGCGGCCCCATCCTCGTTAGAGTCTACAGATTTGCCCCGGCAAGGTGATGGCCTGCCTGTCGAAGCGGGCAATATTTCATCAGACGGCAAGAGCCGGCCGGTCAAGCGAGGTGTGCGCGGGCCACGCAGCCTGCGCCGCGCGCGGACGGCGAAAATCGCCGATCAGGAAACGCCGGCTGTAGATGCCGGCGAGCCGAAAGAGCAGGCGCCGAGCAATGTGACGGCTGGTGGCAAGCCGCGTGGCGAAAAGGCCGTGCGCAGGGGGGCGGACCGGTTGGGAGCCAAGTCCGGCCAAAAGCCTCGCCAGGGTGGGCGGGCAAATAGTGATGGATCGCAGGTCAAGGGAAAACGACCTGACGCCGACGACGTATTCTCGTTCGTGACCTCCGACGCATTTGATGCTGTAGCCGGTGGTGAGGAAGTTGGCCGTAATGCGCCAAAACCCGTGCGTCGCGACTTGACTGCAGAGGATGACGCCCCCAAATTGCATAAGGTGCTGGCCGAGGCAGGCTTGGGTTCGCGCCGGGACATGGAGGAATTGATCATCGCCGGACGCGTTTCGGTGAATGGCGAGCCGGCTCATATTGGCCAACGCATTCTCCCTACCGATCAGGTTCGTATCAACGGCAAGTTGATTCAACGCAAGGTGAGCAAGCGTCCGCCGCGCGTCCTGGTGTACCACAAGCCCGCTGGTGAAATTGTCAGCACCAACGATCCGGAAGGGCGTCCATCCGTGTTCGATCGTTTGCCGAACATGAAGGCGGCAAAATGGCTGGCGGTCGGCCGATTGGATTTCAACACCGAAGGCTTGCTGTTATTCACAACCTCTGGCGATCTTGCCAACCGGTTAATGCATCCACGCTATGGGATCGAGCGGGAATATGCGGTGCGTACGCTCGGCGAACTGGAAGAGGGGATGCGCCAGAAATTACTGAACGGAGTGGAACTGGACGACGGAATGGCCCAGTTTTCCAAGATTGCTGACGGTGGCGGGGATGGTGTTAACCGCTGGTATCGCGTGACGATCAGTGAGGGGCGCAACAGGGAAGTCCGCCGCATGTTTGAATCTATCGGCTTGACGGTTTCGCGCCTGATACGAACACGTTATGGCGTCATGACACTGCCGCGTGGCCTGAAGCGCGGCCGTTGGGAGGAATTGGAAGATAATGCGGTGCGCGATCTCTTGAACTTAAGTGGCCTGGAAAAAATCGCCGGAAATTCGCAGCCGAAAGCGCGTCCGGAACGGGGCGAGCGGCAGCCTGACCGCAACGGCAATACAAGAT
>NZ_DASZBA010000253.1:0-16006 GCF_035944575.1 Noviherbaspirillum sp. | reverse complement strand
CGGGTCGATTGTTTTCGCGATGTGTTCCAGCTTGCCGTCGCCTGGTTTCAGGTTTTCGGTGCCGGGATGGAGCGGATGCTTCGGCAAAGGTTGTTTGTCTTGCATGATTGACCTCCAAATAACATTGGAGACAGCGCAAGGCACGAATGTTCCGCGATCGCCGTGCTGATCAGGAAGCCGAAGACCGGCCCTTCGCACTGACAGGATGCGGATCGGGCACCGGGTCCTTGTCCGGCGACGGATTCTTGTCCGGCATCGGATCGTCTTCCGGCACAGGTTCCGGGGGCACCTGATGATTGGTCGTCATATCATTTCTCCTCATCTCGTTAGGGCCAGGGCGAGGGAGAAACGGGCAAAAACGGCGCAGCGGTGGGATCGCCGGGCCTGCGGCTGGCAGTGCCTCCTTCATTGCGGTCGCCATCTTCCTGCGGAACATCCTTGGCTTCGGGCCCGGACAACTTGTCCGGCGCGGGTTCGCCAAGTTTGGGTCCGATAATCCCGGATAACTCGCGGCGCGACTCCGTAAAGTCCGAATCGAGAAGCGGAAATTCGCTGTTCGGCCAGTTCTCAATTGCCCATTGGGCGTATTCATCGAACCGCCGCGTCAATTCGGCCGCATAGCGGTCGTATTCCTCCTTGCTTGCCATAACCGTCCTCAAATATCAATCGGATAACGGTATGACCGGAGCGCAGCCGCAATGTTCTCGCATGTCGTCGCAATTCCTGCAAACCGGACATCGGATCGATGCCATCATGGACGGCATCGACAGTTCCGGATCGACAGGTAATGTCGGCGAGCGCGCGTTCAGGAGCCGTTCTGCGACGAGCCGTTTTGGGCGGCCCCGTTCTGGCCTTCCTTCGGCTTGAATTGCTTGTCGCTGATGCGGAACTTGGTACGACGGTCGCCCATCAGTTCGCGCAGGTCCTTGATGCTGAGATCGGATACCTCATGCATGCGGATCAACAGCGATGCTCCGACCGGCAGACGGCGGTGGCGGATCTTGCTGATCAGCGGTGGCGCAACTTCAAGCGCACGCGACAGGGCCGCATCGTTCTTGAGGTTGAGTTTTTGAATCAGCGTCTCCAACAGGTGGTTGGGATCGTATTGATAGCGCTCTGTGTTTTTAGTGTTTTCCATCTGCTTTTTACCTTTAGTTGTTTCGAAATGTTTCGATCCGATTCCATTGTGAACAAACCGCACCATGCATTTTTGATAATTCTCAGCAGTCCTTTTTTCTTTGGCGTCACTTGCCGTGTTACTGAGCGCCATATGAGCTGTGTCAATCGGACGACGCTGCCCATCAAAATCAAAAGAGAATCAAACCAAGAGAGTCAAACAAAATAAGCAGCGCCCAGTACCAGCGGCGTACCACTCACGCCGGCAACGACAAGCCTGCGTGCCACACCATGAATCTGGTCCTCGAATGCATGATAGGTTTCCATGAAGTCGAGCTGGCCGCCTTTCAACCGACGCAAGTGAGCCAACGCGTTTTTCGACACGAGGCACTCTCGATCGGTGAAGCCGACCTCAACCGTGAAAGTCACTCCTTCATCCGCCAACCGGGGTTCCGCCACTGCTTTATTCATTTCGGTCTCCATCTCTCAAGCACAACATATTGCCGATGCAAAATGCATAGCCGATAGTAAAGACACGACAGCTTGCTGCTTTGACAGGTGTCAACCGAGTGCCATCATGTATCAAAGGAGTGGTTTGATCGCCTCACGGCGGTGTGCCGGGTGATTGAAAAAGCGTCATTTCCCACTCGTTGGAAGCAGTGTCATGACGCAGAATGTAGCGGGCGTTGTCGCTGGCCGCGATCTTGAAATAGCCATAGGCAGGCGAGAGCCAGCGGTCGATGATCTGTACGACATCGAGACGCTGTTCGCCCAGTGTGAATGCGCGCGGTTCCACATCGCCATGCGGTCCGACGCCGTGTTCCACTTGCAGAATCATTGCAGCGATTCATCTCCGAAATGCCCGGCACGATCAACTTGCTTTACGCATTGTGCCGGGCGAGTGCCTGGTTGCATGCCGTCGATCTCCGGACGCCGAACATTCCGGCGCAGACGGAAGGTTCAGTCAACCTTGGCGCCGGACGCCTTGACGATGGCGGCGTATTTTTTCAGATCGCTCTGAATCAGCGTCGCAAACTGTCCTGGAGTCGTCGGTGTTGGTTCGGCACCGAGCCGCGTTAAACGTTCCCTTACATCGGGTGCGCGCAATGCATTGTGGATCTCGCTGTTCAGCCGTGTCACGACGGCCTCCGGCGTATTGGCCGGTACCAGTACGCCGAACCAGGTGTTGATGTCGAATCCGTTCAGGCCTTTGCCGCCGCCGGCTTCCGCCATGGTGGGCAAATCGGGCAATGCGGCGGCGCGGGATGCGGTGGTCACGGCAAGCGGTTTCAATTTGCCGCTGCGAATGTTCTGGGATGCGGATGCGAGATTGTCGAACATCAGATCCGTCTGCCCGGTGAGAAGGCCGAGCTGCGCCGGTGCCGCACCCGCGTAGGGAATATGCAGCATGCTGACCTTGGCCATCATCTTGAACATTTCACCGGCAAGATGACCGGCGCTGCCGTTGCCTCCCGACGCATAGTTCAGCTTGCCCGGGTTGGCTTTCGCGTAGGCCACCAGATCATTGACCGACGTGATGCCGAGGTTGCGGGCCGCTTCCGGATTCATCACCAGCACATTCGGCACATTCGCCACCAATGACACGGGCGCAAAGTCCTTCACGGCGTCATAGGGCATTTTCGGAAAGAGTGTCGGGTTGATCGCATGAGTCGCCACAGCGCCCATCACCATCGTATAGCCATCGGGCGGCGACTTCGCGACCATGTCGGCGCCGATGTTGCCCCCCGCGCCGGGCTTGTTTTCGACGATGACCGGCTGGCCCAGGCCATCTTTCATCTTGTCGGCGAGCGTGCGCGCGACGGTGTCCAGCGGACCGCCGGGCGGGTAGGGGACGATGAAGCGAAGCGGTTTGGTCGGGAAGGACTGGGCTGCCGCGAATGTGGTGAACACGCTGGCCGCAGCCGCGGCGAGAAATTTGATAAGTATCGAATTCATGTCGGTTTGATGTTGAATGAAAAGCAAAATCCTGCGCACGGGCCGGCGAAGGGCAGGGGCAGTGTAAATCATTCAACGAATACGCTCCGACATCGGTCCGCGCTGTATGCCATGCGGGCGGGACTTGCGGAAAAAGGGATTGTCCCCAAGAATGTCGGCAACGCCGGTCCGGCTGATTTGGAGAAAACCATGTATCTCGACCACCCGAAAATCACCGCAACCAACAGCACAACGGAAGCCGACCGCATCGAACGCCTCAATCGCGTGTATGGCTATGCGCTTGGACTCGCCGATGCGGCAGGCAACCGAGAATTCCTCTGCAAGCTGTCGCACATTCACGATCACAAGGGCAGGTTGATGGTGGTCTGGTTCAATCCGCCGACCGAGCAGGAAAAAGAGTTTTTTACGCGCGCCTGGCAGAGCAAGATCGGCGATGAAACCGTCAACGTCGAGCATCAGGTCGAGCAGACTCCGGCCTGACACCATGGGGCAGGCAGGGACAGGCGGCGTGTGTGCGCATGACGCGCAGGTTTTGCTTCCGTCTGCCTGATCTTACTTTCCTGCGATATTGAATGACAGGACATTGGAGCCGGAAATCTGGTCTTGGATCTGTTCAATTTCCGAAAGCAGCGTCATCAATGCGCGCAGCCACGGATAGCGCGTGTAGCGGTTGGCCTTGTTGCTCGCTTCCAGATCGGCCAGATATTGCGGCGTCATGATATGCGGATGCCGTGTGCTGTACACGCCGCCGTGAACCTGCGCGCGACGGCCGAGGTAGGCCAATGCGCAGGCTCGCTGGTATGCATTGCGATCGCCATAGCGATCCGCAAGCGCCTGGTTGCCTTTATATTTCGCAAGATGCTGCAAATACGATTTCCAATCACCCTCGCGGATATCGATCGATCCCGACTTGGATGCGCTGCTGACAGCCATTCCTTCCGACTCAAGCATTGCTGACACACTACCTCCCTGAAGTTTCACCCGTTTAAGAATTCTGCCGCTTGAACCGCAGCTGCGGCCGCAGCGCCGGCCTTCATGCGCGGGCGCGCATCTGTCGGTGGATGCATGCCGTCGAAGGTTTGATCTACGCGCGACCGGGCCTGCCTGTTCAAGCGGACTATTTGGATGGGGACACCACGAAAAAGTTCACTGTGGAAACATTTGTTTTCATGCTGCCGCCGGACGCAAAAGATGCAGCCGTCCCCGCTGAGCTGCGCCATACGAATGAAGAGCGGGCTACCCGAACCGGCGGGAAAAGGCAATGGAGCGCCTTGAAGGTGACAAGCGATTCACTCCGCAGGATTGCCCTGGATAACTTTCATCCTGATGATTTGCATCAATGCAAGTATCGATCGATTGAGGCGTAGTATCACTCGAAGGATGTTGATTGGAATCCTTTTTAATCGGGGCCGCCGATACGACTATACTTTGTCACGGTGGTCACCTCACATGCAGTCGGAAGATCAGGGTAACGACATCATGAGCGAAGCAACTCCTATCGATAATTACGTGGACTCAGTCCGGCAGGCGACACCAGTACTCGGCATTGCGGCACTCAAGCCGAAAGGTGCTTGCTGGTATTGCAATCAACCACTCGATAACGTCCGCAAGTTCTGCAGCAAGACCTGCGCGGATGATTACCGTACTGAAGAAGAGGTGTTCCGCGACGTAGCTGAATAGTCCAAATCAATCAGCAGGGCGGAACGCTTCCGGGCCAGGCGTTGATGCCTCCTTTTCCGCCCTGCATTCCTTCCTCCGTTCGCCGGTTTGCCATCCCAAGGTTTCCATCGCGCAGCGTAAACTTCCATCGCGCAATAAATAAAAAACAAAGATTGAGCGTCAACAATAGACGAGCGCCCTCTGTCGACTCCGGTGATTGCTGCCTGATTGATAATCAATTGACACTGAATACACACCACTCTATCAATTGAACCGCCGGGAGCACACTATGACGCCGGAAGAAATCGTCTCCGATCTGAACAGCAAGAACCGCGAACTGCTATACGTCCGAAAGGACTTCCAGCACCTCACGCATGAACAGGTACTGGCCTTGATGGATGCCGCCGCGATGCAGGGATTCCGCCTGGGCAGCAACGTTGCGCTCTCGATGGTAAAAGGCACGCTGCTGGTGCAACTGACCAAAAGCGCCGGAGCCAGGACCAACAAGTCGGGCGTCTAGCGACAGTCGATTGCTGTCGTCTCAAGCCGCCACGCGTACGCCGCCACGTCGGCATGCCGCCGGACTTCCCATTGACGATTCACGCCGCAGCGCTGCGGACTTGAGCCGGCTCAACACCCGTTTGCATCGCGAGGACGACTTTCCGTCGGCAGCCGCCTTTACCGACCAGCCAACTATCGACCATGCAGAATTCTTCATCGCTCGAACTATGGGGCGGCATTGAATGCACCATCGCACGCATCCGTGACAACTATCGGAACCAGATCGACGAGACCGGGCATAACGCACGCATCGATGATGTCGATGCGATCGCGGCGCTCGGCATCCGGACGCTGCGGTATCCGGTACTTTGGGAGACCGTCGCACCCGACAGCCCCGACGAATGCGACTGGCGCTGGCACGACGAACGGCTGGCCCGACTTCACGCAGCGGGCGTGTCGCCGATCGCCGGCCTGGTGCATCACGGGAGCGGACCGTACTACACCCATCTGCTCGATCCCGCTTTTCCGGAAATGCTGGCACGGCATGCAGAACGGGTTGCGGAACGCTATCCGTGGATAGCGCAATTCACTCCGGTCAATGAGCCGCTGACCACCGCGCGCTTCAGCGGCTTGTATGGACATTGGTACCCGCACGGACGCGACGTGCGCACGATGCTGCGCTGCCTGGTCACGCAATGCAAGGCGGTGGTGCTGGCGATGCAGGCGATACGACGCGTGACCCCCGCCGCGAAGCTGGTGCAGACGGAAGATCTCGGGAAAGCATTCAGCCTGCCCGACCTGCAGCACCAGGCCGACTATGAGAACGAGCGGCGATGGCTGAGCCTCGATCTGCTGTGCGGCCGCATCGACAGCAGTCATCCGTGGTATCCCGCGTTCCTGCAGGCAGGCATCGACCGGCGGCAGCTTGAGTTTTTCATCGAAGCGCAATGCACGCCCGATATCATCGGCATCAACCATTACCTGACCAGCGAACGATTCCTCGACCGCCGCCTGCGCGACTATCCGGACTTCCACCGTGCCGCAGACCAGCCGCCGTATGCGGACGTGCAGGCGGTGCGTGTGCCCCATGCCGACGGATTGACCGGACCCGAGCTGCGCCTGCGCGAAGCATGGGAGCGGTATCGACTTCCGATGGCGGTGACCGAAGCGCATCATGGCGGCGCGCGCGACGACCAGTTGCGCTGGCTGATGCAGGTATGGAACGCGGCGCGCAAGCTGAAAGGCGAGGGTGTCGATATCCGTGCCGTGACGATCTGGTCGCTGCTCGGCTGCATCGACTGGAACTCGCTGCTGCTGGAAAAAAACGGCTTTTATGAAAGCGGCGCCTTCGATGTACGATGCAATCCGCCGCGTCCGACGGCGATCGCCAAGGCGGCGGAAGCCCTGTCTCGCACGGGGGAGTTCGACCATCCGGCGCTCGACGGCCTCGGCTGGTGGCAGCGCGACGACCGCTATTTCGCCCAGATCAAGCGCCTGGAAGCGCCGACGGTCATCACCACGCAACGCAAGCTCCTCATCACCGGCGGCACCGGCACGCTGGGACGCGCGTTTGCCCGTATCTGCGATGCACGCCACCTGCAATACGATCTGCTCACTCGCGCGGACATGGATATCGCCGACCGGATTTCGGTGGAAGCCGCCATCGCCCGGCACCGGCCATGGGCGGTGATCAATACCGCCGGCTATGTGCGGGTGGCCGATGCGGAGAATGAACCGGAGCGCTGCTTCCGTGAAAATGCCGACGGCGCGGAACTCCTGGCGCGGGCCTGCGCGCATCTTGGTATTCCATTCATCACCTTCTCTTCGGACCTCGTGTTCGACGGCAGCCTCGGCAGATCTTATGTCGAGAGCGATCCGGTGGCGCCGCAATGCGTATACGGGAAGAGCAAGGCCGAGGCCGAGAAGCGGGTGCGCCAGGCCGCTCCCGATGCCCTGGTCGTCCGCACCAGCGCATTCTTCGGCCCCTGGGATCGCTACAACTTCGTGCATGCGGTGCTGCGCGATCTTGCCGCAGGCAAGCCGGTGCAGGCAAGCGACACGGTGCTCGTCTCGCCGACGTATGTGCCGGATCTTGTGCATGCGACCCTGGACCTCACCATCGACCATGCCTCCGGGGTCTGGCACCTGACCAACCAGGGCAGCCTGTCCTGGTATGAGCTGGCGGTACGGGCAGCCCGCGAAGCCGGGCTCGATACCGGAATGATTTTCCGTGCGGAATCGGACACAGCAACAACCTCGCTCTCCAGCGAGCGCGGTTTGATCCTGCCGCGCTTCGATGATGCCTTGCAGCGATATATGCGCGATAACACGATTGCCTGGGAGGGGGCGTCGGCCCGCGAGGCGGCATAAGGCGCATCGGCAGCGCCATTTTCCTCGGAATTGGGAACAGGCTTGGCCGGAATCACTCAAACCGGGGAATTTATCCGAAAAGGAACAAGAATGGTCGATACCGCATATCCGCGCCCGCAGTTGGTGCGTGAACACTGGCAGTCCCTTAATGGCCAGTGGAAATTTACCTTCGACAACGAAAAGAAATACCGCCATCCCTCGGACCCGATCGAGTGGACGCACAGCATCGAAGTGCCTTATGCGCCGGAGGCTGCCGCCAGCGGCATTTGCGATCGGGGTTTTCATCGCGCATGCTGGTATCAACGCGAGTTCGATATCAAGCCCGACGGCGGGCGGATCCTGCTGCATTTCGGGGCGGTTGATTACAGCGCCCGGGTATGGGTCAATGGCTTTCTCGTCACCGAGCATGAAGGCGGCCATATTTCATTTCATGCCGACATCACCCACGCACTCGGCGAAGGAAGCCGCCACACGGTGACGGTCTATGTGGAGGACGATCCCCACGACCTTGCCAAGCCACGCGGCAAGCAGGACTGGCAGCTTGAGCCGCATTCGATCTGGTATCCCCGCACCACCGGCATCTGGCAAACCGTATGGCTGGAACGGGTGCCGCATACCTATATCCAGAAATTGCGCTGGACGCCGCACTTCGAAGGATTCGAAATCGGATGCGAAACCTTCATCGCCGGCGCGGTGGAAGAGGACCTGACGATTGAAGTGAAAATCCGCCACAGCAACAAGAAGCTGGCGGATGACCGCTACAAGATCATCGGCGGCGAGGCGCATCGCAAGATCGGCCTGTCCGACCCGGGCATCGACGACTCCCGCAATGAACTGCTGTGGAGCCCGGAACATCCGACGCTCCTCGATGCGGAAATCCTGCTGTGGCACAAGGGGCAGGTGCTGGACAAGGTGAAGTCCTATACCGCGCTGCGGTCGGTGAACGTCAATCGCGACCGCTTCATGCTGAACGGCCGTCCGTATCACCTGCGGCTGGTGCTCGACCAGGGCTACTGGCCGGAGACACTCCTGACCGCGCCGTCGGACGATGCGCTGCGGCGCGACGTGGAACTGGCGAAGGCCATGGGCTTTAACGGCGTGCGCAAGCATCAGAAAATCGAGGACCCGCGCTACCTGTACTGGGCCGACCGGCTCGGCCTGCTGGTGTGGGAAGAGATGCCGTCGTCCTACCGCTTCTCCCCGCTGGCGATCCGGCGCATGGTGAAGGAGTGGACCGAAGTGATCGAGCGGGATTACAGCCATCCCTGCGTGATCGTATGGGTGCCGTTCAATGAATCATGGGGCGTGCCCAATCTCACCTCGACCCAGGCGCACCGCAACGCGGTGGAGGCGCTTTACCACCTGACCCGCACGCTGGACTCCACCCGCCCGGTGATCGGCAACGATGGCTGGGAAGCGTCGGCGACCGACCTGCTCGGCATTCACGACTACGAGCCCGATCCGGAGCGCCTGCAGGCGCGTTACGGCGGTTCCGCCAACACCCAGGAACTGTTCGACCGGCGGCGTCCGGGCGGCCGGATCCTGACCCTGGACGGCTATCCGCACCGCGGGCAGCCGATCATCCTCACCGAATTCGGCGGCATTGCCTATCGCAAGAAGCCGGAGGCCGGGGTTTCGGAGATATGGGGTTATTCGGAAGCCGACAGCGACGGCCAATTCCACGATGCCTACCGCAAGCTGCTGGAAGTGGTGAATGAAACGCCGATGTTCAGCGGTTTCTGCTATACGCAGTTCGCCGATACCTATCAGGAGGCGAACGGCCTGCTGACCGCAGATCGTTCCCCGAAGCTGCCGCTGGAGCAGATTTATGCGGCAACGCTGAACATCAAGCCGAATGCGAAGAAGCGATACGGCATTTGATCGGTAATGCCCGAGTGCGGCGCTACTGCTGTTCGGCGCCGCAGCACTTCTTGAATTTCTTTCCGCTGCCACAGGTGCATTCGTCGTTGCGGCCGACCTTCGGCGTCGTGCGCTGTACCTGCACCACTGCCGATTTCCGCTGCGGCAGCCAGTATTTATGTATATGCGGGATCGCCGCCTCGACTTCGATCGCCAGCTTGTGGCGCTTGACCGGATCGTCGGCGAGTTCCATTTCGCTTTCCTCGATCTCTTCCGCACCGAGCAGATAGATTGATTCCACCATGGCGGCGATATTCGAGTTCCAGATCGGCTCCCATGCATCGGCACGCAGGTTCATGCCTTCCCAGAATCCCCATGCCCATGCTTCGCCATCGACCAGCGATTTGCCTTCCCATTCATGTTCGCAATACAGAGGTTCGAACTCCTTCGGCGCAACTTCGAAGGTGATGGCGATCTCGTTCATGAAACGGGCGATCAGGCCGACGATGCGCTGTTCCTCTTTCTCGTTCTTGAAAACGGGGCTCTTGCCTGATGAACCCCAGACGCGCGGCAGCCATTCGGTCATCGGCACTTCCTGCGGGCCGATCGCCAGCGCCGTCAGGTAGCCGTGCAGAGAGTCCATGGTCATGCCGTCGTCGGCGCAGCGGTCCGACAGCAGGAATTGGTCCAGTTCGTTGAATTCCTTGTCGGAAAGCGGTTCGTCGAGATGCATGATGAATTTGAATTCGGTAAGGGGGAGGCAGGACCGGTAGTGTAGCGCGAGCGTCGTCCGCCCGCCATGCGGCATTGCCCTTACAATGGGTAGCATGACTGAAAATACCGTTCCCGGCTTCGCCGGCCTGACGCCGGATCTCGTCCTCGATGCGCTCGAATCCCTCGGCCTGTACAGCGATGGCCGCTTGCTCGCGCTCAACAGTTATGAAAACCGGGTTTATCAGGTCGGCATGGAGGATGGTCCGCCGTTGGTGGTGAAGTTTTATCGTCCGCAGCGCTGGACGGATGCCGCGATTCTCGAAGAGCACGACTTCGTGCAGGAACTGGTCGACCAGGAAATTCCGGTCGTTCCGGCGATCGGATTTCCGCAAGGCGGCACGCTGCATCATTTCAACGGCTTCCGGTTTTCGGTATTTGTCCGCCACGGCGGACGCGCGCCGGAGCTGGAAGACAGATCGACGCTGGAATGGATGGGCCGCTTCATCGGCCGCATTCATGCGGTTGGTGCAACCCGGCCGTTTCAGGCACGCCCGAGTATCGACATCGCCAGTTTCGGCGAGGAGCCGCTTGCCTACCTGTTATCGCAGGAGTTTTTGCCGGCCGATCTGAAGGAAGCTTATCGCAGCGTCGTGGAACAGGCGCTCGACGGCGTGCGCCGCTGCTTCGACCGCGCCGGAGACTGTCGCATCCTGCGACTGCATGGTGATTGCCATGGCGGCAATGTCCTGTGGACCGACGATGGACCGCATTTCGTCGACTTTGATGACAGCCGCATGGGGCCGGCCATACAGGATCTGTGGATGATGCTTTCGGGCGAACGCGCCGACATGGTTCGCCAGATGTGCGACCTGCTGGCCGGGTATGAAGACTTTTTCGACTTCGAACCGCGCGAGCTGCACCTGGTGGAAGCGTTGCGCACCTTGCGGCTGATCTATTACTCGTCATGGCTGGCGCGGCGCTGGGATGATCCGGCCTTTCCGCTCGCCTTCCCATGGTTCAATACCCAGCGCTACTGGCAGGACAGGGTGCTCGAGCTGCGCGAGCAGATTCCGTTGATGCAGGAAGCGCCTCTCCCGATATAAAAGTCGCGCCTATTCCCTGAAGTGTGCCGCGATCAATCCGCGCATCCACCGGTTGCCTTCGTCGTCGTTGAAGCGCCGGTGCCAGTAGATATGCGTATGCAGTAGCGGAAGGCGCAGTGGCGGCGGCATGCAGACGAGGCCGAATGCCTCCCCGGCCCGTCGGGCGAGTTTCTCGGGAACCGTCACCACCAGGTCGGTAGTACTGACGATGTAGGGTACGGACGTGAAATGCGGCACCCGGAACAGTGCCGCCTGCGTCACGCCGGCTTTCTCCAGCCTGTCATTGATCAGGTCGTACGGATTTTCCCGGGATGAGACGATCAGATGCCGCGCGGCCAGAAATTCGCTTAGTGAAACCTTGCCCGAGCAGAAGGGATGGCCACGGCGGAACATGGATACATACTTCTGGCTGAAGAGCTTCAGGTGAAAGAGACTTTCCGATACTTCGGTAAACGCTCCGATTACCAGATCGATCTGTCCGGTTTCAATGCCCTCCTGCCAGTTGACCGCACTGATGCGTACGGTGCTGATGCGCACGTGGGGCGCGACTTCGGCGCATCGTTCTATCAGGGCAGGCATGAAGTGGATCTCGCCGACGTCGGTCATGGCGAGCACGAATTGGCGGGTGCTGGTCAGCGGATCGAAAACCTGCTGCCGGTTCAGCGCCCGGGTCACCTGGGAAAGCGCGGCGGCGATCGGTTCGGCGATCTCCTGGGCATAGGGTGTCGGCTGCATGCCCTGGGTGGTCCGGACGAACAAGGGATCGTCGAAGGTCTTGCGCAGCCGCGCGAGCGCATTGCTCACGGTCGGTTGGGAGAGCTGAAGCCGCTCGGCAACAAGCGAAACATGCCGTTGCCGATACAGTTCGTGAAACACGACCAGCAGGTTCATGTCGATATCGAGAGGACTGCGCATTATTGATATCCTAAATACTTTCTATTTTGGTATTTGGATTTTAACTTGCCGCGCATACGGCTATAGTCTTTTCAATACATTCGCGCAACCGGACTCCATCCCCGCAAAGGAAAGCTTGATGAACAAGAGAATCGAACTTGCCCAGCCGACAGGCATCGCGCAACCTCAGTCCTCTCATATGGCGCCGTATCAATCCGGCTTCGCCAATGAATTTGCCACCGAGGCGTTGCCGGGCGCATTGCCGGTCGGGCAGAATTCCCCGCAGCGGGCGCCATACGGCCTTTACGCGGAGCAGATTTCCGGCACCGCCTTCACCGCGCCGCGCAGCCACAACCGTCGTTCCTGGCTGTACCGTATCAGGCCGGCGGCGGTGCACATGCCGTTCAGGCTGCTTGACACACCCGCCATCGTTTCCGATTTCGCAAACGTGCCACCGACCCCGCCGAACCAGTTGCGCTGGGACCCGCTGCCGCTGCCGACCGAAGCGACCGACTTTATCGACGGCTGGGTAACCATGGCAGGCAACGGCTCGGCCGACGCCATGTCCGGCTGCGCAATCCATTTATATGCCGCGAACAAGTCGATGGAGGAGCGCTACTTTTATGACGCCGACGGTGAATTGCTTATCGTCCCGCAAATGGGCAGGCTGCGCATCGCCACAGAACTCGGCGTACTGGACATCGAGCCGCAGGAAATCGCCGTCATTCCGCGCGGTGTGCGTTTCCAGGTTGCACTTCCGGACGGCGAGGCACGCGGGTACATCTGCGAAAATTTCGGCGCATTGTTCCGCCTGCCGGACCTTGGCGTCATCGGTTCGAACGGCCTGGCCAATCCACGCGACTTCCTCACGCCGCACGCGGCCTACGAGGATATCGAAGGGAAGTTCGAGCTGCTGGCCAAGTTCAATGGCAAGCTGTGGAGCGCCGAGATCGGCCATTCACCGCTGGACGTTGTTGCATGGCATGGCAATTTTGCGCCGTACAAGTACGATCTGCGCCGCTTCAATACCATCGGGTCGATCAGCTACGACCATCCGGACCCGTCGATCTTCCTGGTGCTTCAGTCGCCGAGCGATACGCCGGGCGTGGACACGATCGATTTCGTCATCTTCCCGCCGCGCTGGCTGGCAGCCGAGAATACCTTCCGGCCGCCATGGTTCCACCGCAACGTCGCCAGCGAATTCATGGGGCTGATCCACGGCGCCTACGATGCCAAGGCGGAGGGCTTCGTTCCAGGCGGCGCCAGCCTGCACAATTGCATGTCGGGGCATGGGCCGGATGCCGAGACCTTCGAGAAGGCCTCGCAGGCAGACACCTCGAAGCCGAACAAGGTCGGTGACACGATGGCGTTCATGTTCGAAACCCGCACGGTCATCAAGCCGACACAGTTCGCACTTGAAACCTCGCAGTTGCAGAACACGTATTTCCAATGCTGGCAAACGATCAGGAAGAACTTCGATCCCGCCAAGCCGTAACTTGGTCGGCGCCGGCCATGCCGGCGATGCGGCGGAAATATCCGGTGTTAAGAGAAAGCGGACTGCGCAGGAAAGCGGTCAGCGGTCGCTGGCAACCTTCTGCGCACCGGCGGCCAGCCGGTCCAGTGCCTCGATCACCCTGTCCGCGGACGGATCGGCGTTCGCCAGCATGACCGCCCGTTCGATTGCCGCATCGCGGTTATTCTTCGAAAAATACTGCAGCAGGTAGTCTGCGTTCTCCACGCCGGCCACGCCGCGCGCGTCATCCTTGGCGAGGCGTCTGACGTACCAGATTGCATAGCCGTTCGATTCATCGCAGCAATACACCTCGGCCAGATGAAACGGGCCGAGCGGATGCAGGTCGGTATCGGTGTGCCAGACGAGTTTGCGCCAGAGATGGTTTTTTTTCGATTCGGGTAGGGAATGCATATCGGCTTTCCTTGATGGCATTAGCGAAATCATACCCGAGGCGCATTGCCGGACCAGTTGCGCAATTTTGAACGCGGTTCAATCAGTGTGCCGGTCCTCAACCGGTTTTTCACGGTAAGCTGGCGCATCTCGCCTCGAGGAGTACGCCATGCAATCAGTCGCTCAATTACTGTCCGCCATGCAGGCCGACATCGGCCGCTATCTGGGAAATGACCTTGCCTGCATTTCGCCGATCGACGGCGAATCGCTCGCCAGCCTGCGGGTCGACAGCCCGGAACAGGTGCAGGAAAAGGTCGGCGCCGCGCATGCGGCATTCCTGCAATGGCGGATGGTGCCGGCGCCACGCCGTGGCGAACTGGTGCGTCTGTTTGGCGACGAATTGCGGAGCAACAAGGAAATCCTCGGGAAGCTGGTCACGATCGAAACCGGCAAAATCCTGCAGGAGGGGTTGGGCGAAGTGCAGGAGATGATCGATATCTGCGACTTTGCCGTCGGCCTGTCGCGCCAGCTTTACGGCCTGACGATCGCCTCCGAGCGCCCCGGGCACAGGATGATGGAAACCTGGCACCCGCTTGGTGTGGTCGCCGTGATATCCGCCTTCAACTTTCCGGTGGCGGTCTGGTCATGGAATGCCGCGCTGGCGTTTGCCTGCGGCGACAGCGTCGTATGGAAGCCGTCGGAAAAAGCGCCGTTGACCGCGATCGCGGTGCAGGCACTATTTGAAAAAGCGATGGCGCGATTCGGCGCCGACGCGCCGGCCGGCTTGTCGCAGCTGGTCATCGGCGGCCAGGACTGCGGCGCCGCATTGGTTGACGACACGCGGGTTCCCCTTGTCAGCGCCACCGGCAGCACGCGCATGGGCAAGGCGGTCGCCGAGCGGTGCGCCCGGCGGCTGGCACGGACGCTTTTCGAACTCGGCGGCAACAACGCCATGATCGTGGCACCCAGCGCGGATCTCGAATTGTCGACCCGCGCCATCGTCTTTTCCGCGGTCGGCACGGCAGGACAGCGTTGCACTTCGCTGCGCCGGCTGTTCGTGCACGACGACGTGGCCGAGAGGCTTTTGCCGAGGCTGAAGACGGTGTATGCGTCGCTGCCGGTGGGCAATCCGCTGGATGAGGGAACACTGGTCGGTCCGCTGATCGATGAAGCCGCATTGCAGGGCATGCAACTCGCGCTGGAACGGGCGCGCGCCGAGGGCGGCAAGGTACATGGCGGTGAACCGGTACAGGTGGGGAAGGGCGGCTATTACGCGCGTCCGGCGCTGGTGGAAATGCCGTCGCAGACCGGCATCATGCATCACGAAACCTTCGCGCCGATTCTCTATGTCGTCCGCTACCAGACGCTGGAACAGGCAATCGCCATGAACAACGCCGTTGCGCAGGGCTTGTCGTCGAGTATTTTCACGACCGATGTGCGGGAAGCGGAACGTTTCATGTCGGCCGGCGGCAGCGACTGCGGCATCGCCAACGTCAACATCGGCCCCAGCGGCGCGGAGATCGGCGGCGCGTTCGGCGGCGAGAAGGACTCGGGCGGCGGGCGGGAATCAGGCTCCGATGCCTGGAAAGCCTATATGCGCCGCGCCACGAATACCGTCAATTACAGCGATGCGCTGCCGCTCGCGCAGGGGATTCGGTTCGACATATGAACCGCCCGTTCAGTGCGTGGATCCGGTCAGTGTTTGCAAACGTGCATCGATCCGTCGGTACTCCGCCGTGACGCTCTGCAGCAACTGACCGGCCTCGCTATCACGGCCGCTCTTCGCACAGAGTTCGAGCTGCTTGCACATGCCCGACAGCCGCATCGCACCGATCGATGCGCTGCTGCCGCACAGCAGGTGGGCAATCCGCGCCAGCTGCTGGTTGTCGCCGGCGGCAGCGGCTTTAATTAATATTCCTATGCGCTGCGA
>NZ_DASZBA010000252.1:0-7738 GCF_035944575.1 Noviherbaspirillum sp. | reverse complement strand
AGGCCTGGAGGAACACGATCAGGATGTGGAAGATTGCCCAAATGGAACCGGCAATCACATGCCCGAAGAAGCCAAGAACGGTAGCTGTCGAACCAAGCAATGCGATGAGCAGGAAGATCAGCTCGCCGGCATACATGTTGCCCCAGAGTCGCATGCCCAGCGATACGGTGCGAGCGATGTACTCGATGATGTTCAGCAACAGATTGAATGGTGCCAGCCAGATACCAAATGGTGCGGCGAACAATTCATGGACCCAGCCGCCCATGCCCTTGATCTTCACGTTGTAGTAAAGGATCAGTGCGAGCACGCCGATCGAAATGCCGAGGGTGCCGTTGAGGTCCGCGGTAGGAACAGCGCGGTGGTAAGGGAATACGCTCTCGAGGCCCAGATAATGGAAGGCCTGCGCGAAAAGATCGACCGGGAGGAAGTCGAGGGAGTTCATCAACGCCACCCAGACGAATACCGTCAATGCAACCGGGGCGATGAAACGGCGGTCACCGTGGGTGATGATGGATTTGGATTGGTCTTCGACCATTTCGACCAGCATTTCGACCGCAGCCTGGAAACGGCCCGGTACGCCGGAGGTTGCGCGACTTGCGGCGCGCCACATCAGGAAACAGCCGATGACGCCGGCGACGATGGACCAGAACACAGTGTCCATGTTGATGATCGAGAAGTCGACCATCTTTTCCTGATGTTTGCTTGTGAGGTGTCCGAGGTGGTGAACGATATACTCGGAAGCGGTCGGGGCGTGCCCTGCCGCGCCTTCTGCTGTAGATGCCATGTCAGTGCCTAAATAATAAGATGATGTAACTTTTCAGTGCCACGATGAAAGCGGCGATCAGCGCCAGCCAGTTCAAATCGCGGTACAGCCAGACGATCATGCCCAGTAGCGCGACCGTCAATGCAATCTTTATAAATTCGCCGATGAAAAACGTCATCGGGTTAATAGCGCCCGGTTTTTGCGCGCCGATAAACAGGCGCAGGGCAAACAAACCGTTCGGCACGACACAACACAGTCCGCCAAGAAGCGCCGATATCAGCGCATGCTTTCCACCAATCAGTCCGGCCACTACGCCGGCGATCACCGTCATCAAAACTTGCAAGGTAACAACGCGCAGCATATCTGTCTTGGATAGCAATCCGTGAGCGCAATCTGTGGGCTTGTGGGCACTTCGACAGCTGCGTTAAATCTTGGTGGCGCGCTCTGGCAAACCACGGGATTATAAGTGTTTTCCACAAGACGAGTCAAACTTTTGCCCCGCTGCATATCATGGGAAACGTACGGTAAAAATACTGGTAACAGCTATTTAAGATGGGCTGTTAACCAAAAGGCGGCAGTAGGAAATTGCTGAATTTTTCAGCAGCCTTACTTTTGTGCGGATTCGCTTACGACATCCAGCCATGATCGTCCTTGCGGCCACATGCCGAGACCGCTTTCACCGTTAATGTGACCACGCAGGCCGATGCTTTCAAATTCGGCACCCCAGTCGGCAGCCCATGACTGCGCCTTCGGCAATGTACACCACGGGTCGTCGGTCGAGGCGACCACGATGGTTTTAAAAGGCAGGCGCAGACGGGGCATGGGTGCGAATCCGCGAACGCTGCGTGGAAAGTTTTCGCGCTCGACATCCGGCGGCGCCACCAGCAATGCGCCGATGACTTTGGACGCGTGCCGGCTCGTTCCGTTTTCCGCCATCCACCATGCAGCGAGCGCGCAGCCGAGACTGTGGGTGGCGAATACGATCGGGCCATCAGTCTGGCGAATCACCGCATCCAGCGTCGCTACCCATTCGGTGCGGTCGGGCGCCTCCCAATCGCGCTGCTGCACCCGCATTGCCGACGGGATCGAGGCTTCCCATAGCGTTTGCCAGTGGTCGGGGCCGGAATTGTAGAGCCCTGGAAGAATGAGTACGTTGGTCACCGGGCAAGGACTCAATGAACGCGCAGCCGCGCGATGACGTCATCCAGCACGTCGAGGTTGGCGAAATCGATTACCAGCTGCCCCTTGTTCTTCGCGCCCATCTTGATCGCCACCGGGGTGGCCAATGCGTCCGACAGTTCCTCTTCCAGGCGCGCAATGTCGCGGGATTTTTCCTTGGCGCTACGCGGCTGATCGTCAGCGGATTGCGCAGCGGTCGCCTGCACGACCAGCTTCTCCGCCTCGCGCACCGACATGCGCTTGGCGACGATCTGGTTGGCAAGCGTGATTTGCGTGGCGGCATCGACGGCAAGCAAGGCGCGGGCATGGCCCATGTCGATATCGCCCGCCATCAGCATGGTTTGCACCGGCTTGGCGAGGTTCAGCAGGCGCAACAGGTTCGACACCGCGCTGCGCGAGCGGCCGACCGCGCCGGCGGCCTGCTCGTGCGTGAAGTCGAAGTCGGTGATCAGACGGTAGATGCCTTGCGCTTCCTCGAGCGGGTTGAGGTCTTCGCGCTGGATGTTTTCAATGAGCGCCATGGCTGCGGCGGACTGGTCATCGACTTCCTTGACCAGTACCGGCACTTCCGTCATGCCGGCAATCTGCGCGGCGCGGTATCGCCGTTCGCCGGCAATGATTTCATATTTGCCGTCCCCACCCCCGAGCGGCCGGACCAGGATCGGCTGCATCAATCCCTGGGCCCTGATCGATGCGGCGAGCTCGTTCAGCGCGCCCTCATCCATGCGGGTGCGCGGCTGATATTTGCCGGCCTGCAGTTGAGATACCGGCAACGCACTGGGCAACCCCGGTGCAGCGGCTTCGAAGTCTGCGCTGTCGCCTGAACCGCCCAGTAGTGCATCCAGTCCGCGACCGAGTCCTTTGGATTTCTTGGTAACCATGATGCCTCTATCGTGTTTCTGTCGTCTCGGGAAGGATCGCCGCGATGCGTCTTCCTGCCCCGAAGAAATTAAGCTGCCTTGATCCGTTCGACCATCTCCGCGCCGAACGCGATATATGCTTGCGCCCCCTTGGACGCCGGGTCGAACGACACGCCCGGCATGCCGTATGACGGGGCTTCCGCGAGTCGCACGTTGCGCGGGATGATGGTCTTGAAAACCTTGTCGCCGAAATGTTGTTCAAGCTGTGCCGACACCTGCTGCGACAAAGTCATGCGCGGGTCGAACATGACGCGCAGCAAACCGATGATTTTCAAATCCGGGTTGAGCTTCGCATGGACTTTCTTGATGGTGTTGACGAGGTCGGACAAACCTTCCAGCGCATAGTATTCGCATTGCATCGGAATCACGACGCCATGTGCGGCGCACAGACCGTTCAGAGTAAGCATCGATAAGGCCGGGGGGCAATCGATCAGCATGAAGTCGTATTCGCCGGCAACAGCAGCCAGAGCATCCTTCAACCTTTTTTCACGGTTATCCAGCGCGACCATTTCGACTTCTGCACCGGCCAGTTCGCGGTTGGCAGGAAGGATGTCGAAGCCGCCCGCGCCGGCCCGTTTGCGCGCCGCCGCAACATCCGACATGCCGAGCAACACTTCATAGACCGACGCCTCCAGCGTTGCCTTGTTGATGCCGGCGCCCATTGTGGCGTTGCCCTGCGGGTCGAGATCGACGAGCAGCACGCGCTGGCCGAGCTGCGCAAGGCCTGCGGCCAGATTGACGGCGGTGGTGGTTTTGCCGACGCCGCCTTTTTGGTTAGCGACGCAGAATATTTTGGCCATGTGTTGTTAATTGGTCGTGAGTTTGATGCCGAAGCCGATCAGGAAAATACCCGCTGCCCTGGACGCAAAGGCGGCGATACGGTGGTCTCGTGCAAGACGTTTCGCAGCGGCATTTCCGGCCAGGACCAGCAGGCTGCCATAGAACAGCGTACAAGTCGAGATGATCCCGCCCATGGCGACAAAAGTAAGCGCGCCCTGATGGGTGACGGGATCAATGAAGAGCGGAAAAAACGCCATGTAGAACACGATGGCTTTCGGATTGATGATGGTGACCAGAAAGCCGCGGCGGAAATCGGCGGCGTTGGAAAACGGCACGACGGCGGCGCCCTCCCCGCTTTTTGCCGTCAACAATCCAAAGCCCAGGTAGGCAAGATACGCGGCGCCGAGGTATTGCATTCCCTGAAACAGCAACGGGTTAGCCTGCAACAGCGCGGCAACACCGATTGCGGCCAAAAACATCAGCGCCGCATCGCCCAGCATCAGGCCAAAGAGTGATGCAAAGCCGCCACGCAGGCCGCGTTGGGCGGTACAGGTCAATACGCAAAACGTACCGGGTCCGGGCAGCATCAGAAACACCATGGTCGCCATGACCAGTTGCCATGCATCGGTGATTCCTATTCCATGCAGCCACAGGTTCATTGCTTTTCCTTTCCGGTTCGAATCAGTTGCGCGGTGTCGAAGCCTTTGGCTGTCAGGCGATTGACGATGTCCTGATAGCTTTCTTCAGGCAACACCGGCGTACGCGACAGGATCCATAAATTGTCGCGCTCTGGCGCACCAACTGCTGCAGTAGAGTAATCCGGTGCGAGGTCGATCACCCAGTAGTCGGCCCAAACCTGCGGCAGCCATGACAGCCATTCCGGCGCAAAGCGCACTTCGAGCTTGGCCTTGTTGGTTTGGTCGGGAATGCGTGCACGCCCTACGGCCTCTTCGATGCCGCCATCGGCGCGCTTGCAACGGTTGATGACATCAACCTGCCCGTCCTCGCGCGTTTTGTATTCCGCCGTAACATCACTGGCGCATTCCTTCTGGAATTTATTGGGAAAGCGGGCGACCTCGTACCATTTCCCCATATATTTGCCGAGGTCGAAGGACGGCACGGTTTTGAGTTCCTGTGCGTTCGACCACGTGGAACATGCAGCGAAGGTTACGGCCAGTGTGAATTGTATCAACCGGTTTTTCATGCAGCCCTTTCTATGAAGATCAAGTGGCGCTCGGCATTCAGATGCGGCACGGCCAGCGGTTGGACGATCGTGGCTTTCCACCCCGCGGGCAGGCGTGCGATTTCGTCAGTCGGCAACACCCCTTTCATTGCGATGAACCGGCCACCTTCCGCGAGAAGATGATGCGACCAGGACACGAAATCCGCTAGTTCGGCGAATGCACGGGAGGTGATCACATCGAACTTGCGCGGCGTCTGCAACTGTTCTACCCGCGACGTATGGACTGTTACATTGGACAAGCCCAGCTCCGATTTTGCCTGCGTCAGAAATGCGGTTTTCTTGTGCACGGTATCCACCATCGCGACCCGCATGTCGGGCCGCGCGATGGCCAGGACCATGCCCGGCAGGCCGCCGCCGGAACCGACATCCAGCACATTTTCCGCACCGTCGAATGCCGGCACCGCCGCCAGCGAATCGAGCAGATGCTGTTCGACCATGCGTGCCGGTTCCCGCACCGCGGTCAGGTTGTATACCGCGTTCCATTTCGACAGCAACGCCAGATAATCCATCAGCTGCGCAATCTGCGCATCGTTCAGGTCAAGATGGAGTGCGCGGATGCCGTCAACCAGGACAGGCGTCAACGATGTACGGTCGATTTCCCTCACGTCGCCCTGCCCTCAAACCGCCACTGCAACAGCGGAAAACTCTTTGAACCCGCCCTTTTTCAGGTGCACAAGAAGCAATGAAATCGCCGCCGGCGTAACGCCGGATATGCGTGATGCTTGGCCGAGCGTTTCAGGACGATGCTTGTTCAGCTTCTGCCGCACCTCGACCGACAAGCCACGCACTTCCATGTAATCGAATCCGGCGGGCAATTTCAGGTTTTCATAGTGGTCATGGCGCTCCACTTCACGTGCCTGACGATCGATATAGCCGGCGTATTTGACCTGGATTTGCACCTGTTCCTTGACTGCTTCATCGGCCACGCCCGGACCGGCCAGTGCCCTGCCGTCGGATCCTTTCAGGGTCATCAGGCTGTCGTAGTCGACGTCAGGGCGACGCAGCAGGTCGGCGAGTGCATATTCCCGCTCGATGCTCTTGCCGAGTACACGCTCCGCCTCCGCAGCATCCAGCATGCGCGGGTTCACCCAGGTCGATTTCAGCCGTTCCAGTTCGCGGGCGATGGCTTCGCGCTTCTTTTCAAATACCGTCCACTGCGCATCGCTCACGCAGCCGAGGCGACGGCCGATTTCGGTCAGGCGCAGGTCGGCATTGTCTTCGCGCAGGCTGAGCCGGTACTCCGCCCGGCTGGTGAACATGCGATAAGGCTCCTGTACGCCCTTGGTGATCAAGTCGTCGACCAGCACGCCGAGATAGGCTTCGTCGCGGCGCGGCGTCCAGGTTTCCTTGCCTTGCGTCATCAGCGCCGCGTTCAGGCCGGCCAGCATGCCCTGTGCAGCGGCTTCTTCATACCCGGTCGTGCCGTTGATCTGGCCGGCGAAAAAGAGACCCTGGATGGCCTTGGTTTCCAGGGAGGATTTCAAACCCCGCGGGTCGAAGTAGTCGTATTCGATTGCATAACCGGGGCGCAAAATATGGGCATTCTCCATGCCGCGCATCGAATGCACCAGTTCGAGTTGCACATCGAACGGCAAGCTGGTGGAAATGCCATTCGGATAGAACTCGTTGGTCGTCAAGCCTTCCGGCTCCAGGAAAATCTGGTGCGAAGCCTTGTCGGCGAAACGATGGATCTTGTCTTCGATGGAAGGACAATAGCGTGGCCCTACCCCTTCAATGACGCCGGTGTACATCGGGCTGCGGTCCAGGCCGGCGCGGATGATGTCGTGCGTACGCTCATTGGTGTGCGTGATCCAGCAAGGCAACTGCTTTGGATGCATCGCAGTGTTTCCCATGACGGAAAACACCGGCACCGGGTCCAGATCGCCCGGCTGTTCTTCCATGACCGAGAAATCGATGCTGCGGCCGTCAATACGGGGTGGCGTACCGGTCTTCAGGCGCCCTTGCGGCAGCTTCAGCTCCTTCAATCGCGCGGAGAGCGAAATTGCAGGTGGGTCGCCGGCACGGCCTGCCGAATAATTATTCAGGCCAACGTGTATTTTTCCGTCCAGAAAAGTCCCTGCCGTCAGGACTACGGCGCGACTGCGGAACCGGATGCCTACTTGCGTGACAGCGCCGACGACACGATCGCCCTCCACCATCAAATCATCTACTGCCTGCTGGAACAGCCAAAGGTTGGGTTGGTTTTCAAGGCGATGCCGGATTGCCGCCTTGTACAAGATACGGTCGGCTTGGGCGCGCGTCGCACGTACCGCTGGGCCTTTGGAAGAATTCAATATACGAAATTGAATGCCGGCCTCATCGGTTGCAATTGCCATGGCGCCGCCCATTGCATCCACTTCCTTGACCAAATGACCTTTGCCGATGCCGCCGATAGATGGATTGCACGACATCTGACCAAGTGTCTCGATGTTGTGCGTAAGAAGCAAAGTTTTTTGGCCCATGCGGGCGGACGCCAGTGCCGCTTCTGTTCCGGCGTGGCCGCCGCCGACAACAATGACATCGAATTCAGTTGGAAAAAGCATAGTTCGCCTCGGTGAGACGTCAGAAGATTATTTCGGGAAGGTCGCGGTGCACGACACCGGAGGCGTGATTATAAAGTGTTTTAACGCGCCAGCCTGATTGCAAGACATGGGTTCGACGGCACTAAGAAATGAATGTTCCACGTGGAACATTCGCTTTCCAATAGTTTCTGCATGAACTTCCTGTCAGTAATGTTTCACGTGAAACATAAGAAAAAATCCTGGAGGACGCATCGACTATTCAATTGCTACAATCTGGAAAAAACAGGAGACTCAAATGAACATATCGACCCCATTCACCTTCAGTACTGTT
>NZ_DASZBA010000251.1:0-11921 GCF_035944575.1 Noviherbaspirillum sp. | reverse complement strand
TCCAGAGTCTGCCTGCAGACGGTGTGCCGCTCACATTATCGACCGTACATGTGCCTGCTTACGCCAAAGGACCGGCTCCCATCAACTGCATCCTTACACAATAAAAGACATCATTTCCGTTACCCAGCGGAGGCGAAAAATGCATTGCAAACGCTAACCAGCTTCCTGGTACACCTGCAGATGAACTCCGTATCTCATATCCCGAATAACACAGAAGCATGACCGACAGCAAAGTCTTGTATTAACCCAAGCATGTGTGTATGCAAGACCGGATGCCTGCTTCAGCGCGCGTGCGCGTGAAGCACTCTTTCCATGCCAACATTCATGAACAATGCCTGCGGAAACATGTTTGTTTCTAATCAAAGGCCCCGTCGAAGTACCGTTGTTTCCACTTCGTCTCAAGTACACAATCGATTTTCGACAAGCCTTCACATATTCCTATTTCCTTTCCGGAACACGTGTACTCATGTTCCCGGCGCACACTAAACAGGAAAGCCCCAATGAAACCAAACTTTCACAGCGCATCACTGCTCACCGTGTTTTTTCTCGCGAGCTGCGGCGGAAGCAGTTCATCGCCTACAGGTGCATTCACCCCATCCACAGGCAACAAGACGTTATCTCATCTCAACGGAGTCAACGATCAGTACGAAAACGTCGTTCAGCAACTCTATATTGCCTACTTTGGCCGGCCTGCCGACCCGGGCGGCCTTGCAAATGCCAAGGCCCTTCTCGCCAGCGCCGGAGGCCCGACAGAGATTCAAAACATGGAGGCCGCATACGTTGGTAATGCCGCCGTCCGAGCCTTGATCGACGGATTCAGCACAAGCGAAGAGTCGAGGAGGTTATACGGTAGCGGTGATACGACTGCGCTTGTTACAGCGATTTACAGGAATGTATTGAATCGCGCTCCTGATCCTGAAGGTTTGCGCACATGGGTAACCGCTATCGATAGCGGCGCCCTCAATCCCGCCCGGGCGTCGTACGCGATCCTGGTGAGTGCCTTGACAAACACCGCGCAGCAGCCAGCGGTCGAGGCGGCGTTGATAACGAACAAAACAAGAGTTGCGTCCAGTTTTACGCATGAAATTTCCAATCCGGCGGTATACAACGGCGATGCGGCAGTCGCCATTGCACGCAACATCCTGACAAGCGTAACGAGCACCACAGATGTCAACGCCTTCCGGCCCACCGTACTCAAGGCTGTCAATACGCTTGCTTCCCAAACGTCCACCCCGGCAGTGCCGGCGCCGGCACCCGTGTCCGAGCCGATGACCATGGCGTGTGTCGACGGAGCCGCATATCAATGCAGCGGCGACAGCATTCACCGCATCGACTACGGTGTCGGCCTCATGCGTTCCGGCGTGCAGGTATATGGCAGATCAACCAGCGATCTTGCGACGCCGATCGCCGACAGAACCAGGGCAACCGGTCTGGCACCGGCGTCCGGGGGCGTAGCGGAAATCCGCGTTGCAAAGGATGCCGGCGGCAGACTGAGCAGCGCAGCACTGATCCTGCGCAATTTCGGATTATTCTGGGATGGCAGGACCGAACGTCCGCTGACGATCGAGACCTTCAATCCGACACGCGGGCGCACGGTTCTGGGTGCGGACGGTGCGCTCGCAGCAGTGGCATTGCCGCCGAGCTCGGACTTGTCGTTCTTCGATGGTTCTGTCCGTGGCGCGGCCGGCACGCAAGCCAACTATGCAAATAATCGCTATTTTCCGCGCAGTGAGCCATTGCGCTGCGCAACTGCGGGCTGTCCGGCAGCCGAAACCGCCGGCCTGCAGTTCATCGCCGGCGACTGGCGTCCGACGGGAACGAGCGCTGGCGGCACAGTCCCGGACAATAACTACGGATCCCGGCTGCACGGCGATGGCGACATGCATGCAGGCGACAATGTTCCAGGCGGCACGGGCCCCGGGGTACCGTTCCCTGGATCGAAAGGTTACCGGGTACTTTCGAATCGCGGGCTGCAATATGCCAACATGGCAACCTGGTTCAGCCAGGATACGGTGCAGATCGCCGAATGGACCGGTGGCAGCGGTGTGGAGGAGCATAACAAGAACCGTCGCGGCGCGATTGCATTCGGGGCGGTATCCGACCCGGCGGCAGTGCCGGCAACAGGCGCCGCAAGGTACAGCGGCTTCGTGCATGGCTGGTACGCACCGAATGCGACGGATGATCCGGCGCCCTTCCAGGGCAATGCCGTATTGACCCCCAACTTCGCCACCCGGCAGGTCACAGTGGAGGTGCACGGCGTGCGGAATGACGACACCGGTGCGGCGTTGCCTATTTCGTTCAACACCACGATTGCCATGGGAGCCGCCGGGACCAGCATGGCCAACTATATGACCGGTACTGTTACCACCGGGCTTCTCAATGGCGGTCTGAGCGCCAGGTATTTCGGCCCGGCTGTCGCATCCGGCGCAAGTGCAGGCCCGGCGGAAGCCGCAGGGGCGTTACAGTTGTTCGACGCGGATACCGGCGCGACAGTGGTCGGCGGCTTCATCGCAAGGAAGGAATAACCCGGCGGCGACAGATGGGCCGGTAGATCGGCTGATAAATCCGATGTGCCCTGCCGGCGAGGGGCACTGCGGGGCTTCTGCCGCCTTAGCGGCTGGCAAAAGCCTCGTTGTGCGCGTTGGTTATCTCGGTGGCCGATTTGCCATGGGAAGGCACGACTTGATGGCACCGCCCACGGTCACGATGCAGTATTTTTCCCACCTTGAAGCGCCGAAAAAGGAATGGATCTGGTTTGAGAAGTCGGCGCGTTTTCCGTATTGGGAAGAGGCTGAGCAATTCCACGCACTGCTCCGGCGTGTGCTCATTGATTCGGTGGACTGAGCGGATTGATGGCCCGTACGCCCAATCGTATTTGTGCTTGCCCACGATCACATGCCAGGGATTCCAGGCCGCATTTACCTGCGTTTATCACGCGTGTCGCTGTCGCGCACGGTGAAAGCAATCAAGCGCGATACGATGCCGGCAAGATAAGCCAGTCCGACAAGCATTTCGATACTCGCCAGCGCCCGCGCATGCGACGACACCGGCACTACCTGCCCCATGCCTGTGCCGGTAAGCAGGGCGAAGCTCAGATGGTTCAGATCGAACCAGCTCTTCACCGGCTCGCCCGGCGCGCCGAAGGCGTCCGGTTGCAGAGCCTGTGTCATCACGAACAGATAAGTGAAGGCCCAGACGAGAAGCGTAAAAGTGCCGACTGCGGCATACATCTCGTCGACCGTCGTGCGGGTGTCGGCCATCATGTAGCAGATCAGGCTGTAGGCAGCGTAGAAATAGTAGGCGGCTTCCAGGGCGGATGACCACGGCAGCAAATGCTCCATGCCAAACTCGACCTGCAACACTACCAGTACGACGACCAATGCGCCGATGATGACGCTGACCCAGGCGTTGGCCGGTGTCTTGCGCACCATGTTCAGGGTGATCAGCAACATCACCAGTCCGAACAGGTTGAGGCCGATCGCGCTGTAGCCGGTCTCCTCGATAAATGGATAAAGCAGCACGCCGGCGAGTTGCACGGCGAGAAGTACGCCGGAAGGGGTGCGTCGTATCGTTACGAGAATCCGCAGAAATTGTCTCATGGCCAATCTTAGGGTCGGTCGATGTTTTCTATCGAGATGGCGTCGCCGGATTATGTTGTCCGCGATGCGCGGGCGCTGATCCGCGCCGCATAAAAAACCGCCGCTGCCTATCAAGGCGCGCGGCGGTATTCATTTCCACAGAGGGCTTGCAGGAGTTCTACTTGCCCGCCATCCCCAACAGCATCTCGTTCAGCCGTTTCACGAACGCAGCCGGGTCGGTCAGGTTGCCGCCCTCGGCCAGCGTCGCCTGGTCGAACAGGATATGGGACCAGTCGTTGAACTTGGCGTCTTCATACTTCAGCCTTTGCACCAGCGCATGGTTCGGGTTGATTTCCAATATCGGTTTGGATTCCGGCGCGTTCTGGCCTGCCGCCTTGAGCATGCGGAGCAGGTTGCCGGACAGTTCATGCTCGTCCGCGACCAGGCAGGCCGGTGAATCGGTCAGGCGGAAGGTGACGCGTACATCCTTGGCCTTGTCGGCCAGCGCGGTCTTCATCTTCTCGACCAGGTCCTTGTACTGGTTTTCGGTTTCCTCATGCTGCTTCTTCTCGGCTTCGTCTTCCAGCTTGCCGAGATCGAGGTCGCCCTTGGCCACCGATACGAGTTCCTTGTCTTCCACGTTATGCAGGAAGGACAGCATCCATTCGTCGACGCGGTCGGTCAGCAGCAACACTTCCACGCCTTTCTTGCGGAAGATTTCCAGGTGCGGGCTGTTCTTCGCGGCGGCGTAGGACTCGGCGGTGACGTAGTAAATCTTGTCCTGGCCTTCCTTCATGCGGCCGATGTAATCGGCGAACGACACGCTCTGCGCATCGTTGTCGTTGTGCGTCGATGCGAAGCGCAGCAGCTTGGCGATGCGTTCCTTGTTGGTCTGGTCTTCGCCGATGCCTTCCTTCAGCACCTGGCCGAATTCCTTCCAGAAGGTGGCGTACTTGTCTTTCTGCGCCTGGTCATCGCTGTCGGCCAGCTCTTCCAGCAGGCCGAGCACGCGCTTGGTCGATCCTTCGCGGATGACGCGCACATCACGCGACTCCTGCAGGATTTCGCGCGACACGTTCAACGGCAGGTCGGCGGAATCGATCACGCCCTTCACGAAACGCAGGTACACCGGCATCAGCTGCTCGGCATCATCCATGATGAAGACCCGCTTCACATACAGCTTGATGCCGCCGCGCTTGTTGCGGTCCCACAGGTCGAAGGGAGCATGGGAAGGAATGTAGAGCAGTTGCGTATATTCGCTGCGGCCTTCCACCCGGTTATGGGTGTAGGCGAGCGGTGCGTCGAAGTCATGCGCGACATGCTTGTAGAACTCGGTGTACTGCTCCGGCGTGATGTCGGATTTGCTGCGCGCCCAGAGCGCGCTGGCCTGGTTGACGGTTTCGAACTCGTCGCGCAGGACGTTTTCTTTTTTCTCGTCATCCCATTCCTCTTTCTGCATCACGATCGGCAGGGAGATATGGTCGGAATACTTGCGGATGATGGATTTCAGCTTCCAGGAGGACAGGAATTCGTCTTCACCGTCGCGTAGGTGCAGCGTGATGTCGGTGCCGCGGGACGGTTTGTCGATCGGCTCGACGCTGAATTCGCCTTCGCCGGCCGATTCCCAGCGCACGCCGGCATCCGCCGGCAGGCCGGCACGGCGGGTTTCCACGGTGATCTTGTCGGCGACGATGAAGGCGGAGTAGAAACCGACGCCGAACTGGCCGATCAGCGCCGCATCCTTTTGCTGGTCGCCCGACAGCTTGGAGAAGAATTCCTTGGTGCCGGATTTGGCGATGGTGCCGAGATGCTCGATCGCTTCATCGCGGCTCATGCCGATGCCGTTGTCGGCGATGGTGATCGTCCGGGCTGCCTTGTCGAAAGTGATCCGGATCTTCAAGTCGGGATCGTTTTCAAACAGCGCATTGTTGTTGATGGCTTCGAAACGCAGCTTGTCGGCCGCGTCGGATGCGTTGGAAACCAGCTCCCTCAGGAAAATTTCCTTGTTCGAATACAAGGAATGAATCATCAACTGCAGCAGCTGTTTGACTTCCGCCTGAAAACCGAGCGTTTGCTTTTCGGATACAACCATATTGACCTCGCAAATCATGTTATGAGTGGGCGAACCGCCAGTCCGGTATGGCCGGAATGGCAATTTCCCGGCAGATGGGGATGCATCCAGGAATTTCAACCCTCCTGTTGGAGTCGAATTTCCCTCTCCAGGGACTGCAATACGCCCGGATCCGACATGCACGCCACGTTGATCCGCATCCGGGTTGAGGGGAGCTGAGCCGGCGAGAACAGGCTACCGGGCGCCAGCAGATAGCCTTGTTCCATGCCTTTTTCGGTCAGCAGATTGGTGTCGCAGCCGGCATCCGCCCAGACGAACATGCCGACAGGCGCGGCGATATCCACCGTCAGACCGGCGCGCTCCAGCTGTTTGACGGTCTTTTCACGCACGGCATCCAGCTTGCCGCGCAGGCGGTCGACGTGCTTGCGGTAATGGCCTTCGGACAGGATCTTGTACACCACCCGTTCGCCGATTTCCGTGGTGGTCAGCGCCGACAGCATTTTCCGGTCCGACAGCCGGATCGCCATGTCCGGCGAGGTAGCGATGAACCCTACCCGGAGGTTGGCGGCCAGCGTCTTGGAGAAGCCGCCGAGATAAATCACCCTTTGCAGCTGGTCGAGCGACGCAATGCGTGTCGCCGGCTGGACGGCGCTGCCGGGATGCATGTCGCAATAAATGTCGTCCTCGACAATGGTGAAGTCATGCTGTTCGGCGATTTTCAACACCTGGAATGCCTTTGCCGCCGACAGAGAGGTGGAGGTCGGGTTGTGCAGCACCGAGTTGATCACATACAGCTTCGGCTTGTGCAGTGCGGCGAGTTCGGCAAGCTTCGCCACATCGGGGCCATCCGGCAGGCGCGGAATGCCGACCACCTTCGCGCCGAGCATCGCGAAGGACCCGAACATTAGAAACCATGCCGGATCGTCGACGAAGATGGTGTCGCCTGGCTGCAGGAAATGCCGGGCGATCAGGTCCAGGGCCTGCGTGACGCCGGCGGTGGTGACGAATTGCTCCGGCGCGGCAGCGATTTCCAGCTCGGCCAGTTTAAGTTGCAACTGCTGGCGCAGCGGCAGGAAACCCTGCGGGTTGCCGTATTGCAAAAGAAGATTCTGGTTCTGCCGGCTGACCGCCCGCAACGCATTGGCGACCAACTCGCCATCCAGCCAATCGCTCGGCAAAAGACCGGAACCCGGCATGCTTTCCGCCGGATGCTGGCGGAACATATTCCGCACCAGCCACACCACGTCGAGCTGCGACGGCGGGGCATCGCTGGCGCGCGGGACGGCGCCGCCGGCGGCAATCATCGGGGAGCGCTCCCGCACATAAAAGCCAGAACCGCGCCGGGATTCGAGGAAGCCCTGCGCCACCAGCCGGTCATAGGCTTCCACGACGGTGAAGCGCGACACCCGGTGCGTATCGGCGAACTGGCGTATCGACGGCATACGGGCGCCGGTACGCAACAGCTTGTCGTCGATGCGCGATTGCACGGTACGCACGATCTGGTCCACCAGGGATTCGCCGGCATTGCGCGACAGGACCTGGGGAGCAGCATCAAGGGTAGGGATTTTTCGCAAGCGGACTGTATTGGTCATTTTGCCGTGGCAGTAGATGAGATTAAATGGAAAAGCGTACAGGTACTGTACTGGTGATGTCGGCTAGGATACCTCATCGAAGAACAATGGAGAAACCGCCATGAATTGTTGTCCCCGCATCGCCATCTGCCTCAAGGTGTCCTGATATGCCGACCGCCCTGCCTGCCCTGGAAGAATTGCAATCCGCCGCCGCGATTGTCTACGAAGCGATGCCGGCCACGCCGCAATACAGCTGGCCGCTGCTGAATCAAGCGCTCGGCACCGAAGCGTGGATCAAGCATGAAAATCACACCCCGACCGGCGCTTTCAAGGTCCGTGGCGGGCTGGTGTACATGCACGAACTCCGGCAACGGCTGCCGCAGGTGGCGGGCGTGATTTCGGCCACGCGCGGCAATCACGGGCAATCGGTCGGTTTCGCCGTGCGCCGCCACGGCCTGCAGGCGACCATCGTTGTCCCGCACGGGAACAGCAAGGAAAAGAATGCGGCGATGCGCGGGCTGGGTATCGAGCTGATCGAACACGGGCAGGAATTCCAGGAAAGCCGCGAGCATGCGGTGCGCCTCGCCGAAGAACGCAGGCTGCATATGATCCCGTCCTACCATCGCGACCTCGTGCGTGGTGTCGCCAGCTACTGGATGGAGCTTATGACGGCCCGGCCCGATCTCGATGTCGTACTGGTACCGGTGGGGCAGGGGTCCGGTATCTGCGCAGCGATCGCCGCCCGCGACGCGCTCAACCTGCGCACCCGCATCATCGGCGTGGTGTCTGCCCATGCGCTGGCCTACAAACTTTCCTTCGAACAGAAACGCAAGCTGGAATCGCCGGTGTCGACCGTCATTGCCGACGGCATGGCATGCCGCGTACCGGACGATGAATCGCTGGAGCTCATCCTGCGCCATGCGGACGACATCGTCGCTGTCACCGATGATGAAGTGGCAGCCGCCATGCGTCTCTATTACGTCGCCACACACAACCTCGCCGAAGGGGCGGGCGCCGCTCCGCTGGCGGCCGCCTTGCAGATGAAGGAGCGCCTGCAGGGTAAAAAGGTCGGACTGCCGCTGTGCGGCGGCAATGTCGATCATGACCAATTCGCCCGCATCCTCATCTCACCGCCGACGAACCACCGCAGCGGTCAATCCGACTGAAGGAATACATCATGGAATCCCTGTTGCCGCTGGCACTTTTTGCTTTCGTTTCCTCGATCACGCCGGGACCGAACAACATCATGCTGACCTCGTCCGGCATCATGTTCGGCTTCAAGCGATCCATTCCCCACATGCTCGGCATCACTGTCGGTTTCGGCTCCATGCTGGCAATGTGCGCGGCCGGGATCGGCAGCCTTCTGCTGGCGGCACCGTGGCTGCACGGTTTTCTGAAAGCAGCCGGTTCCGCCTATCTGCTCTACCTCGCATGGCAACTGCGCAGCATGGCATTCAACCGCAACGACCATGCCGACGTGAAGCCGATGTCCTTCGCCAGCGCGGCGCTGTTCCAGTTCGCCAATCCGAAAGGCTGGGTGATGGGGGTGACCGGTGCGTCCGCCTTCATGCCGGCGATGCAACCCGCCTGGTTCGCCGTCATGCTGTTCTCCGCGGTGTTCTGCATCGTGAACCTGCCCTGTATCGCCATCTGGGCCGGCACCGGTGCCGCCCTGCGACGGTACCTGAAGCGGCCACTGTGGCAGCGGGTTTTCTGCGCCGTCATGATTCTGCTGACGATCTACTCGGCGATGGCGATCTGGCTATGAGGACAACGGCGATGAACCAGGAAACGAAAGGCATGTGGCTGGGCCTGGTGGGCGTGGCGATTTTCAGCCTGACGCTACCGTTCACCCGCATCGCGGTGGCGGAACTGAATCCGGTGCTGGTCGCGCTCGGCCGGGCGGTCGTGGCTGCCGTCGGATCGGCGCTGCTGTTGTGGTGGGTGGATGCGCCGCGTCCGACCAGGGCGCAATGGAAGGCGTTGGCGATTACCTCGCTTGGTGTGGTGGTCGGCTTCCCGTTGTTCTCGTCGGTGGCCATGCGTTATGTGCCGGCGTCGCATGGCGCGATCGTGATCGGCATCCTGCCGCTGGCGACGGCACTGTTCGGCGCGCTGCGCTTCGGCGAGCGGCCGTCGACCGGCTTCTGGATTGCCGCGTTGACAGGCAGCGGCATTGTGATCGGTTTTGCCCTGTGGCAGGGCGGGGGCGGCCTGCATGTCGCCGACCTGGCGCTGTTTGCGGCCGTGATCGCGGCGGCCATGGGCTATGCCGAAGGCGGACGCCTGTCCCAATCCATGGGCGGCCAGCAGGTGATTTCCTGGGCGCTGGTGTTGTCCATGCCCGTCCTGCTGCCGGTGACGGTCTGGCTCGGCTGGACCTATGGCGTCAGCGCGTCGCCGCAGGCGTGGATCGGGTTTGCGTATGTATCGCTGTTCTCGATGTTCATCGGGTTTTTCTTCTGGTACAAGGGACTGGCACTCGGCGGCATTGCGCGGGTGGGCCAGGTGCAGCTGCTGCAGCCTTTCCTCACCCTGGCAGGTGCGGCCCTGATTCTCGGCGAAGCGCTGGATGCGGCGAACTTCCTGTTCGCCCTGGCGGTGATCGCCGTGGTGGCGGTCGGTCGGCGGGCAGGGATCCAGCGTCAGGCGCCAGGCCGATCCTGAGTGCGGCAGGGCGGTTTTGGCTCGCTGCCGGTGCCCGAGCAGAGTAGAATGTGCGGCTCGAATCCGCGGCGCAAAATCTTTCTCTCACCCTTGCCGCAGTGACAATTTTTCGGAGTTGCCGATGTCTTTTTATGAAAAACTCAAAGCACTGAATATCGAATTGCCCCCAGTGGCGAAACCCGTCGCTGCATATGTAATGCACGTACAAACCGGCAATACGGTCTTCCTGTCCGGCCATATCGCCAAGAAGGACGGCAAACCCTGGGTTGGCCAGCTTGGCAAAAACATGTCGACGGAAGAGGGCAAGCAGGCCGCGCGTGCCGTCGCAATCGACCTGATGGCAACTCTGCAAGACGCTTGCGGCGGCGATCTCAATCGCGTCAGGCGCATCGTCAAGGTCATGAGCCTGGTGAATTCCACCGGCGACTTCACCGAACAGCACCTGGTGACCAACGGTGCGTCCGAGCTGTTGTTCGAGGTGTTCGGCGAACAGGGCAAGCACGCCCGCTCAGCCTTTGGCGTCGCCCAGAATCCGATGGGCGCCTGCGTCGAAATCGAACTCATCGCGGAAATCGCCTGACCGTCGCAACAATGCCGCATTCTCCGCAACCCGAAGCCCAAACCAAGGGAGACAAGCAATGAAAATCGAACATCCGGCGCCAATGCAGTGGCAGTTTTCCCGTCGTGCGCAGCAACTGCAAAGCTCGGTCATCCGGGAAATCCTGAAAGTCACGATGCGGCCCGAGATCACCTCGTTTGCCGGCGGGTTGCCATCACCGGCAACCTTCCCGGTCGAACGCATGCGCGAGGCATTCGATGCGGTGCTGTCGCGGCAGGGCAGCGTGGCGCTTCAGTACGGACCGAGCGACGGTTATGCGCCGCTGCGCGAATGGGTCGCCGATCATTTGTCGACCGACGGCGCGCGCATCCTGCCGGAACAGGTGCTGATGACCTCCGGCTCCCAGCAGGCGCTCGACCTGCTCGCCAAGGTGCTGATCGATCAGGGCAGCAAGGTGCTGGTCGAAACGCCGAGCTATCTCGGCGCGCTGCAGGCGTTCTCGGTTTACGAGCCGGAATTCGTCTCCGTGCCGACCGACAACGGCGGCCTGCTGCCGGAAGCGGTGGCGCCGATCGCGCAGGGCGCACGCCTGTTGTATGCGCTGCCCAATTTCCAGAATCCGACCGGCCGTACCTTGTCTGTGGAGCGTCGGCTCGCGCTGGTGGAAACCTGTGCCCGGCTTGGATTGCCGCTGATTGAAGACGACCCCTACGGCGCGCTCAGCTATCGCGGCGAACCGCTGCCGAAGATGCTCGGCATGAATCCGCATGGTGTCATCCATATGGGCTCCTTCTCGAAAGTGCTTACGCCCGGCATCCGACTCGGCTATGTGGTGGCCCCGGTAACGCTGGTGCGCAAACTGGAGCAGGCCAAGCAGGCTGCCGATCTGCACACTTCGCAATTGACGCAGATGGTGGTGCATGAAGTCGTCAAGGATGGCTTCCTCACCCAGCATATTCCCACTATCCGCGCGCTGTACGCCGATCGTTGCCAGGTCATGCTGTCGGCGATGGACGAATTCTTTCCGAAATCGGCGACCTGGACGCGGCCTGAAGGCGGCATGTTCATCTGGGTTACCCTGCCGAAGCATATCGACAGCATGAAATTGCTGGAGGAAGCGA
This sequence comes from Noviherbaspirillum sp., assembly GCF_035944575.1. GTDB lineage: Bacteria > Pseudomonadota > Gammaproteobacteria > Burkholderiales > Burkholderiaceae_D > Noviherbaspirillum. Next base: position 354 of record NZ_DASZBA010000251.1, on the reverse strand, counting down.
TCGCGCAGCATGTGGCATTCGTGCCGGGTACATCGTTCTATGCAAATGTGCCGGAAACCAATACCCTGCGTCTGAGCTTCGTGACGGTGCCGCCGGAACGGATCCGGGACGGGGTGGAGCGGTTGGGCAAGCTGATCGCGGCGAAGATGTGAGGTCGCTTTATTGCGCTGCGGTATAAAGAATTTACTTCTTATCCGCACCTTTTGTAAGGTTCCCTCCCTCGTGCAGGGGGAGGGGTACGGTGGAGTAGTGAGATCGGGCTGGCGACGGCAATGAATCAACCTCACCTCCTGCGCAGGCCGCTCCATCCACCCTTCCATCCGCAAGACGAAAGAAGCACGTAGAAGATGGTTT
>NZ_DASZBA010000250.1:0-7167 GCF_035944575.1 Noviherbaspirillum sp. | reverse complement strand
CCAAAGCGCAAACATCAATGTGACCAGGACGGAAGCAGTGGCCTGAACGATGGTGAGGAGCGATACCTTGTGCCGGCCGATGGGCAGCACTGTTTTGTCGAGATAGTTGATGACGTCCGGCCACAAGCCGGCAATGTAGAGCGCCACGCATGCCCACACGACCGTTGCAATGACGGTTTCGGAGAGCAGCAGGAATGCGCCCGCCTTGCCGCCCTTGGCAAATGCACGCCTCAACACATAAAACACCAGTCTGATCAACGCGAACGAAGCGATCAGCGGGATAGCCAGACGCAGCAAGCTGACAGGTTGAAAATACGAAAGCACAGCGGTCGCCGCAAACACCAGGACCAGTGCGATGAGCGGCCACAGAACACGCGCAAAACTCTGTACACCAAGGCGAACGACACGTGACTGTGAATCGCTGGAGGCGACACGGGCTTTCAACAACCGCGCCAGCCACCAGCCAGCCGCCAGGCAGGTTGCCAATGTGAAGATCTGCCACAGCAGATTCGGGTCGCCCAAGTCGCCCCACACATCGGCCAGCATGTTGTACAGAAGGTTCTGCTTCATTTTTTATACAGCACCGCCTCCCGGCGATGCCGCTCCCAGTTTGATGTGTAGCGTGAGGCAAGCGCGGGATTTCTGCGGGAGACAAGGATGTTTTCCGCATTCCGATGCTGTGCCGTCCATGTAAAGTTATAGCTGCCGGTAACGACAGTCGCCTTCGACGTGGCCGGATCGGTCACGATCACCTTGTTATGCGCATTTTGATATTTGGTTTCCAGCCAAACCGGAATACCGGCTCTATCCATTTCATGGAGCATTTCAGTCGCCAACGGCGTCTTTGCAACCTGCTCCGAATCGACCAGTACCTGAACATCAATACCCCGGCGCCGGGCAGCGATAAGCGTAGTGGCGATTTTCTTGCTGGTCAACAGATACGCATGGACCAGAACCTGCGTCTCTGCGCCACGAATGACTTTGACGATCAGACCTTCGACATCGTCCCAAGGAGCAAAGGCAACCTGCTGCTCCCCTTGCGCAACAAAGACCGGGATCGCCGCATCAGCGTGGGCACCCGTCGATGCGAATGCCAACCAAAGCGATGCCAGCGTGCCTGCGCCATGTCGGCTCATTTATTTCGTTCAAATACCGCCGCAAAAAAACCGTCAGTCTGGTGTCTGTGCGGACTGAGTTTCAGATAGTCGCCCATTTCGAGTTCGATTTTCTGCTCCGCCAGCACATCCTTCATCGGCACCAGGGTAAAGCCTTCATTGCCCTGAATAAAGCTGTCGACGATCGCTTCATTTTCCTCGTCGAGCAAGCTGCATGTTGCATACACGAGTCGCCCTCCTGGCTTGACCAGGCGAGCGGCGCTTGCAAGGATGGCGCTTTGCTTGGCTGTCAATTCGGTCAGCGAATCCGGCGTCTGGCGCCATTTCATGTCCGGATTGCGCCTCAGCGTACCGAGACCGCTGCAAGGCGCATCCACCAGTACCCGATCGATTTTTCCGGAAAGCCGCTTGATCTTGGCATCGTTTTCATGCGCAATCACTACAGGATGCACGTTCGACAAGCCGCTGCGAGCCAAACGGGGCTTCAGTTTGTTCAGGCGCTTCTCGGACACATCAAAGGCGTACAGGCGGCCGGTGTTGCGCATTGCAGCGCCCAGCGCCAATGTTTTGCCGCCGGCACCGGCGCAGAAATCCACCACCATTTCTCCGCGCTTGGCGGCGACAATTTGCGCCAGCAGCTGGCTGCCTTCATCCTGCACCTCGATCGCGCCATTTTGAAACAGCGGGAGGTTCTGCAAGGCGGGCTTCTTGTGAATGCGGATCCCCAATGGCGCATACGGCGTGGGCTCACATTGAATCGGCGCAGTCGCCAGTTCGGCAATGACGTCCTCGCGCTTGGCTTTTAATGCGTTCACGCGCAAATCCAGCGGCGCAGGCCGGTTCAATGCTTCCGCCAATTGCAAGGTTGCTTCCTCGCCGTCGCGGTCCTTGAGCTTGTCAAATAACCATTGCGGCAAATTGGCGCGCATGGCCGGCGGCAAAGCGCCGCGATCAATATGTGCAATGCGGCTCAGCCATTCCGCCTCCTCCGCCGACAAACCACCGAGAGCCTCGGCGCCGACGGCGTCCGCCAATCCAAGCAGGGTCAGGCGACGCATCGCGGAGCCGGAGCCCGACCCGGCGAAACTCGCGTAAACCAGTTTGTTGCGAAGCACCGCATACACGCCTTCTGCAACGGCATTGCGTTCACGCGAGCCCAGCTTCGGATGATCACGAAAATACCGTGACAGCGTAACGTCGGCCGGCCCCGTGAAGCGAATGACTTCGCGCAACACCTCTTCGGTATGGGTGACGACTACCGGTGACAATCTCATTGGCATCCTTCCTGGATTAGGTGCTGTTCGGCGTTGTCGAGTGTGTGGACCAACCCGTTTTCAAGCTTCAGTTTTTCTTCAACAAACCAGCGCACCGCGCGCGGGTAGATGACGTGCTCCTGCGCCAGCACGCGTGTGGAAAGCGATTGTTCCGAATCGCCTGACAGGACCGGCACGACGGCTTGTGCGACGATGGGGCCGTGATCCAGATCTGCAGTGACGAAGTGCACCGTTGCGCCATGAACCTTGACTCCCGCTTCAAGCGCCTGGCGATGCGTATGCAAGCCGGGAAAACTCGGCAGCAGCGATGGATGAATATTGAGTATGCGTCCGGAGTAATGTTCAACGAATGAAGGGGTAAGGATCCGCATAAATCCTGCCAACACCACCAGATCGGGTGAATGACGGTCGATTTCAGCTGCCAGCGCCACGTCAAACTCATTGCGGGATGAAAATGCGGTATTGATTACCGAGAATGCAGGAATGCCGTGTAAGCGGGCAAAATCCAAGCCTTGGGCATCACTTCGATTACTGATGACTGCTGCAATCCGCGCCGGCCAGCTTTCGGCTTGCATGGCGCGGAAAATCGCCTCCATATTGCTGCCGCGACCGGAGATAAGTATTACGATGTTTTTCATGGCGCGCATTGTACCGTACAGCCATATGAAAAAAGCCGACCTGAAGGTCGGCTTTAATTCGAAAACGCTGGCCTTGCGTCTTATTGAAAGGAATAAAAGACCCTGAACGCAACCTTTTTATCCGCCCAGAATTCCGCCGCATCACGAAACACATCAAGCAGAGTTTCGCGTGCTTCCTTGTCGAATTTTGCGGTATTCGGCAATTGTTCAAGCACGACGAGAAATCCTGGCTGTGGCCCGGACTTGTGCGCGAGATTGGTAAGGCAGTCACGCAGAAGATCGAAATTCTTACCGAAATGTTTCGGAAAATGAAATGCCTCTGCAATGCAGGCAAGAACTTGCTGCTTCGTCGCAGCGTTGGCGCAATAAGCGTAGAGAAAGTGCTGTCCGAGACGGGCAGCCTCATCCTGCAAATCGGTCACGCGGAAGGCACGGATGGACTGCACTACGTTCGGCGGCACGGTTTTGAACAAGTCCATGTCGTCCTCGGCGGGCGCAAACAACTTCGCAGGTTCTCTTTGCAATGACTCGATTCGCATTTGATTACTCTTAGATGCGCTTGGAAGGCGCAAAGTGGTCATCGGTGTAATACTGTTTTCCGGACGATGCCGGTTCTCCGCCGGAGGCGGTCCATCGGTTGCCGCTGCTGCGGCATTCAAGGATGTAGGCCGTGGATTCGTGATGATACCCGCGCTTTCATTTGGGCAAAAGCCTTAACTATTAGCAATATTTGATATCTGCTTCGAGGTCCAGGCCAATAAAACATATATGACGGCTTGATTGCCTAACCTGCGGCCTCAGGCATTTCTCCGTGACGGTAATGAACCGTTATGGGAATCACCATTGATCATCACTTGACCGAGGTCTGCAAATCCGACAAACATCCATCTTTTCAATGGCTTAACGCGCATTGTGGCGCTTTTTTCGTGCGCTTGCAAATCTTATAAATAACTTTGCGTTAATTCGTAGAGTAACGTTTTGCATAAGCTGAAGCAACCAGAATTGCGATATTGATAACTAAATTTGTGTTTTTCCCCTCGTTATTCAATCAATTCTTCTTGATACATTTTGTTGCAATATTTACGAAGGATGGAAAATTTGCAGGTACCTCTAATTGCTTGTTCTAACGTTAAATAGAGAGGGCAAGAAAAGGAGAACCACCTTGAAACACTTTACGATTTCCACTCTATTGAAAGCGTGTGCGGGCGCTGCTTTGATGATTGCTGCACCGTTTGTGCTTGCGGGCGGTCCGCAGGTCAGCTGGTCGGTGAGCGTTGGATCCGGCTACCCGGCCTCCGTCTACAGTCCACCGCCGGTCGTCTACGTTGAACCCCAGCCGGTTTATGTACAGCCGCGTCCCGTCTATGTCCGGCCTCGGCCAGTCTACGTGACTCCCCAGCCGGTCTACGTCACGCCTGCTCCGGTGGTCCAGTACTATTCGCCGTACTATGGCCACGGGCATGGCCGAAAACATAAACACCGGGATCACCACCACTGGAAACACGATCGGCATCATTACGGCTATTAACATTGAATAGGGTTGCTTTGCCGGACTGCCGCCATTCCGGCCAAACCACTATTCCCGCAATTGCATTCAACGGCTGACCGTTCCTACGGGCAGCCGTTTTTATTTGCCGACCACGGCTTCTTCGAGAGGTTGTTCCAAGTTGTTGCCGCTACCGAAAAATGCCAGCACATCATCCCGGCGGCCCAAGGCATCGCGTCGCCCCAGACGAATCAGGTCACGCGTATAGCTCGCTTCAAACAACAGATAGGATGCCAGTGCCGCACCGCGCACCTCAGTCGCACCGATCCCTCCCAGCAACATTCTGATCGGGCGCGGCAGACTGCCCGTATGGCGGCTAGCCATCTCGTCGAGTCGCTCGGACGGTGCGATGATGAGCATTTCGACCGGTCTTAGCGACGTCCTTGCACGCTGCTCCTCCGTGAGCACCGAGAGCGTCGCGTTCACCCGGTTCATGCGCTCGATGTCGACCGCAAGACTATCGAGAAAGATGCTCGACAAAGCATGGCCGGCAATCTGCGCAAGACTCGGGTATTGCGCGGAGCCGCCGTTGCCCGCCTCCGGCTCCGACAAACGGCCCGCACCGATCACCAGCACCTTGTCGGCACCGAGATGAATTGCCGGTGAAATCGGCGCCAGCTGCCGCATTGAACCGTCGCCGAAGTACTCGCGCCGGCCATTACAGTAAATCGGCGTTGCAGGAAAGATCAAGGGAATGGCTGCGGATGCCAGCAGGTGTTCGACGCCGATCTGGCTGCGCAATGCGATTCGCTGCGACCTGACCCAGGGGGCGATGTCCGCCTCGGTTTGATAAAACGTGATGTGCTGTCCTGCGGTATAAGAAGATGCCGTTACGGCGAGTGCGTGCAATGTGCCGTCGATCAGGGCGGCATCCAGCCTGGGCAGATTCAGCATCCTGTTCAGCAGGGTGACGAGAGGCGTGTTGTCGAGCAGCGAATTCGGCGGGTTTGCATGCCATTTGCGCATCAGCCAGCCGAACGACAGGAGCGTCAACCATTTCGCTCCTGACCGCAGCACGCCGAGCGAATCGGCACGGTACACCTGCTCCACCTTGAAATGCTCCCAGACGCCGAGCAGAAGTTGCAATCCTTCCTCAAAATTATCGGCATGGCATGCAAGTGCAGTCGCGTTCAGCGCACCGGCCGATGTACCGCAAATGATGTCGTATGGATTACGCGCCGCCGGCCAGCCAGCCTCGCGCAGGATCGACGAGACGCCCTGCAGTACGCCGATCTGGTAGGCAGCCCGGGCGCCGCCGCCCGTCAGCACCAGGCCGGTCTTTTTTCTGCTCGTCATTGCTGTGCCTTCCCAGTCCGTGGGCGCGTGGGTTGTCGATTGAATACGTTGAAACGCCAGGGCTGCGTAGTCAAATCAAACCGGCGCAGCGTGTCTTCGCATAGTAAGACGGCGCGTCGAGGATGTTAAGCCCCATCGCTACCTCGCGCCGTTTGAACAACACTTCACATGCATGGAATGAGTGGCATCAATCGCCTTTGGCGATCCCTTCACGACGCGGATCGGCACCGCCGAACCACAGTTCTTCGCCATGGATATTGAGCCGCATGATGCCCTGCAGACCGGAGGTCTGCTCCATTATGCGCACATTGTGGCCCTTCGATTTCAACTGCTCCACCACCGCATCGCTTACCCTGCCCTGCTCCAGTTCCGTCGGACCGTTGCGGCTTCCGAAGTTCGGCAGACTGATCGCCTGCTGAATATTGAGCCCCCAGTCCATCGTACCGACGAGGACTTTGCCGACGTAATTGATGATCGCCGATCCGCCCGGCGACCCGAGCGACAAAACAAGCTTGCGGGTGCCTTTGTCGAATACCAAGGTGGGCGCCATCGAACTGCGCGGCCGCTTGCCCGCTTGTACCCGATTGGCGATCGGTCCGTTTGCGTCGGCGGCGTCAAACGAAAAATCGGTCAGTTGATTGTTCAGCAAGAAGCCTCGCACCATCTGACGCGATCCGAATGCGCCTTCAATCGTCGTGGTCATGGACAACGCGTTGCCTGCAGCGTCGACAATGGATATATGGGAAGTTGATGGCAGCTCCGGCGAGGTATCCAAGCCCCAGGCGATATTCACCCCGGGCGGGATGCCGAACTTCGCCTGTCCCATGGATTTGTCGGTGATAAGTGCTGCGCGTTCGGCCAGATAGCGTTTATCCAGCAGCGGCTTGACGCTGTTTCCGGGAAGCGGCACGAAGTCGGTATCGGCCACATAACGGCCGCGATCGGCATAAGCGAGGCGGCCGACTTCGGAGAAGAGGTGAATCGCTTCCGCGCTCGGCACACCGTCGCGCGGCGCCATTGCACGAATATCCTTGAACTCCAGCATGCCAAGCATCTGCGCCAAGGCAATCCCGCCGGAGGATGGCGGCGGCATGCCGCACACCGTCCACGATTTGTAATCAGTGCAGACCGGATCCCGCACCTTTGCCCGGTAACCTGCCATGTCGGCCGCCGTGAGTCCGCCCGGATTGGTCGGATGGCCTTTCACTTTTTCTTCGATGTCCCGGGCAAGCCCGCCGTGATAAAAGGCGTCCGCGCCTTGTGTGGCAATGTCCCGCAACACCTTTGCCAACTCGGGA
>NZ_DASZBA010000249.1:0-27065 GCF_035944575.1 Noviherbaspirillum sp. | reverse complement strand
GACGATAGTCAGGTGATCAAACGCATTGCCGAGTGCATAAGCCACATGTCGCCCGATGACACGACTTTGCAGAAAGTATCGAGAATTGCTGCGCGCAATTGGCGCCTTCGCAATCAGCCACGACTATTGATCGACGTTACTCAGTTGGCAAAGTCGGATGCGCGGACAGGCATTCAACGCGTCGTCAGGAATATTGCCTATGAAATCGTTGGCCTGGAAGGCATGCAATGTCCGGTCGAACTAGTGCACCAGGTGGACGGCACGCTTTGGCGTGCCAGCAAAGTGATCGGCTCAATCTTTGATATTCCAGCTTCATCCGTGCCGGAACAGCAAATAGTCATTCACCCGGGCGACACCTTGCTGATGATTGATTCATCATGGGAGCAATACCGCGGCTTTCTTCCGATCTTCCAGACTGTGCGGGAACTTGGAGGAAAAATTGTCACGGTCATATATGACATTATCCCGCTACGCACGCCAGAGCTTTGTGTTCCTGCGCTCGTTACTGTTTTTCGCACGTGGTTCAGGCTAGCGGTTGAGGAAAGCGATACCTTGCTTTGCATTTCACGCGCGACGGCGGATGAAGTAAAAATCTATTTGAATGAACAAAATATACAGCAACGACGAAGGCTTTCGGTCCTCCACTGGCCTCTGGGAGGAGACATCGCAGTCCGCACAACCGAAACCGCGGTACGCGAGCCTGTACGACAAATGGCGGCCGATAACAGCTCCCCGCTCTTTCTGATGGTGGGAACGCTTGAACCGCGTAAAGGGCATCAGTTCACGCTTGATGCGTTTGAGGAACTATGGCGCAATGGGTCAAATGTACGTCTTTGTATCGCAGGCAGCGTCGGATGGATTGATACCAAAACCATAGAACAAATTCGCAATCATCCCCTGCTAAATACGAAGCTGTTTTTCGTTGAAAGCTTTACCGATGCAGAGATTGAAATTTGCTATGCCGCGGCGACTGCACTCATTGCGGCTTCCGTTGCGGAAGGTTTCGGATTACCTATTGTCGAAGCAGCGCTGCACAATGTGCCGACACTGGCAAGCGACATTCCAGTGTTCCGAGAGGTAGGCGGAGACGGTGCCCGCTACTTCTCACTAGCGGATTCGCGTTACCTTGCGGAGGCGGTTATCGAGTTTTCCACCTTGACGCCGCAAGAGCGCCTTGGAATGGCGGCGAAGATCAGGACCGTCACCTGGCGGCAAAGCGCAGAACGCCTGCTGTCGGCTATCGGATTGAAAAACAACACCGGAAACCTGTCATCTTCGGGCTGCCAGGTTGCTTCCGAATCGATTAACGTCATTGTTTCAAGCGATCGATCATATTCATAAATCCGCATCATCCTGAGAAGTGATTGGCTGCCCAGTGAAATCAGGACCTGAGTCCAGATGAATTAACGGGCGCCGTACATAGTGCTCTATACCTGCTATGGCGTTATACTTTCCGGCTATCAATCCAGTATCGGAGCATTGCCGGCTATGAGTATTGTGTTATCCCGTGTCTCGCATCCTTCATGAGGGCATTGGTTCTTATTCGCGCTTTGTTGCGGCCGACTGCGTTGGCACGATTACTGATTGCCGCCACAGCCGTGATGCTTACTGTATTGCTGCAGTATGGCGCACTCGATGACCAAGCCCAATTCGGGAATGAATGGCTACGGGATTCGTTCATTCGCGTACATGCCTCCAGCGAGCCAGAATCACGGGTAGTCGTTATTGATATCGATGAGGCCAGTTTAATTGAAGCAGGACCGTGGCCATGGCCAAGAAGTCGTCTTGCGACCCTTCTTGAGACATTGATTTCCACCTACGGCGTTCAAGGCGCCGCTTTGGACTTGGTTTTGCCTGAGGCAGCGGACAGCGAAGGTGACCAACGACTCGCCATGCTGGCTAGACATGGGCCAGTCGTTCTGGCGCAAGCGCTGGACTACGCTCCGCGGAGCGTACCTTTGCAGGTCGGCAGAATTGCGGGCGGGACATTCGAAGCGGCCAGCCATCATCCAAAAGCAAGTGGATACATTGCAAATCACTCCGGCTTGCTCGAAGCACGGTACACAGGCAACATTGGGTTCGTTCCGGATAGCGACGGTACGGTACGCCGCTTACCAACATACACCTGGTTTGAAGGACGGAACTATCCCACCCTTTCTCTGGCGCTTTTCACCTGTTGCCACAACGGTGCTTCCGCCGCCATCCCAAGCAAAGATCCATTCTGGCGCGTTCCGTTCTCCAAGGATTGGTCTGCTTATATGGTCGTGTCGGCCACCGACATATTAAATCAGCGCATACCGGCGGACGCCATATCTGGGCGATTAGCATTGATAGGCTCGTCGTCGCTTGGTCTGTCGGATCTCGTAACAACCCCGCTGACAGCCTCTACTAGCGGTGTAATGGTACATGCTGCGGCTCTATCATCCTTGCTGGACCATCGATCCGGAAAAAGTCCGGCAGCCTGGCCGGGCCGCATTATTGCCGTCCTGTTCGCCATTGCGGTTGCTGCAGTTGCCGCCTACAGCTTTCCTCGTCTACCTGCAGCCTACAACGTCATCCTGCTTATAGGCGCGTCCTTGCTTTGGCTTCTTTTAGCGTACGTCATGGCGCCGCATGACGCCGACTTCTCTGCCAGCTCCCCGCTGATATCCAACCTGTTTTTACTTGCAGTCGCGGTTCCGTTTGATTGGCAGCTTACACAGCGAAGGTCCCAGCATCTACTGCATACGCTTCATCAATACGTTGCAAAGTCCGTAGTAGATGAGTTAATGCGCAGCAGCGTTGACGATCCCCTTGTTCCGGTCCACCGGGATGTCACTACCCTCATTGCTGACATGGAGGGCTACACTGGCCAGGTAGAAGCGCTTTCGGTTGAGGAAGCGGCACAATTGACACGCGATTTTCTGGATTGCCTCACACGCCCGGTATTGGCCAGAAACGGTACGCTGGACAAGTACACCGGCGATGGGCTCGTTGCATTTTGGGGAGCTCCACTGGCGATCGAAGAGCACGCGGATCTCGCGCTGGACGCGGCGCATGAGATCCTGCAAGAAGTAAAACGATTTAGCCTGCAGCGGGAGAAGGAAGGCAAACGTGCATTGCGGGTTCGCATCGGGATCGAGAGCGGACCCGCAATGGCGGGCGATTTCGGCACCTCCTTTCGAAGCATCTATACCGCGGTTGGCGATAGCGTGAATGTCGCATCAAGATTGCAGGAACTGGCACGTGATATGCCACATGATCTTGTCGTCGGAAAGGGAACTGCGACTCGCGCCAAAAGGCATACATTGCGATTTCTGGGCGATATTGTGCTGCGGGGGAAAGAAAAGCCAACGACGTTATACACCTTGGAGCAGCAAGCGTGAGTGACATGCCGCTTTTGCGCAGATATGCCATCGTCCTGATGTTATTTGCCGGCTCCGCAATGGCCCAAGCCGATCCCGATCGGAATCCAAATCTATATTTGGATGCGATGCAGGCTATTGCAGAAGGAAGAAAGAAAGATGCGAGCGACACGCTTGCACGCATGATTGAGCAAGAACCAGAACACGCCGGAGCATGGCTGGATTTGGCAATCCTTCAATGCGAACTTGGCCATACGGAAAAAGCCGAGCAGCTATTTGACAGCATAGAAAAGCGGTTCTCACCGCCAAGCGGCATTATGGACGTCATTACTTATCAGAGAACAAAAGGTTGCGTGCCATGGCAGCCCGGAGCCCGCACGTTAATGTCGATAGGTAGAGGAACCGATAGCAACGTAAATCAGGGTACCCGTAATCCCAATTTCACTATTGGTAGCGGCGATACAAGAATCGAGTTGCAGTTATTGCCTGAATATTTCCCGAAAAAAGATAGCTATACACTCTTATCAATGGAATATGCGCGCGATTTGAATGCTAATGGAACCATCGGTTTTATCCAATTTCAGGCTCGCCATAACGATTCTTTAACAAAGTACAACACCGCTTCTCTGGCTGCGTCAGTCGAACATCCTTGGAGGATCGCAAATTGGGGCGTTCGAGGTTTGGGTACGTTGGCAGCCCTTAGTCTTGGCGGACGACTCTATCAAGAACAAGGCCAAGTGCAGGCGCAAATTACTCCACCACTGCCCTTGCCAGATAATATTCAACTGAAAGCCGTAGCAGGATTAGCACATGTGATTTATCCCACCCTACGTGACTTCAATTCCAACATGTGGGATATCCGCGGCGTTTTGAGCTATAAGCATGGTCAGCACCAAATTGTCAGTAGCTTGGGCTATTTGGCTGACCGCGGCACAAGTACTCGCCCGGGTGGCAACAGGCATGGGCAATTACTAAGCCTTCATGGTCGGACCTCACTCACAACAAATACATTTGGCGAACTCAGTTGGACACACCAATCCTGGCGCAGCGATCTTCCTTATTCTCCGGGCTTGATTGATCAAACACGTCATCAGAAAACTCGGACATTACGAGCTGCCGTAATTGTTCCAATCAATAATCGTCATTCTTTGCACTTTGAGTGGCGCCAAACAAGGAACAAAGAAAATATCTCGATCTTTGAGTATGACAACCGCTCAATTCAATTGAACTGGCAATGGCAGGCCTTCTAGAACATCTCTCATTACGTAGGTGCAGATCGCCCTCTTTGCTGAAACTTTCAAATCCGTCCGGCCGATTGAAGCCCATACCTGACCGTAAAGCCAAAGATGCAAGTGGAATTAATCGTCTTTATAAGTACAACGCTGTTGGTGATCATCGGCTGCCTTTTACCTGCAGGCTGGCTGCCACCCTTGCCGAACGATAAAGTTTTACATTTTTCAGCATTTGCGGCTTTGTCACTTTTGGCAACTCGCATTGTAAAAAGCGAGGCCGAATTGTCGGTATGGTTTCTTGTATTGTTTTTAGTTGGTTTAAGCATCGAGATAGCGCAGACCTTGGTACCCGGACGCAGCTTTTGCTGGAAAGATCTCGCCGCCAATACCGCAGGTATTTTTACCGCTTTTGTGTATGTGCATAATCCGCTATGAGTCGCCACCTTCCAGGTCATTCCTACCTTTGCCGAGGTGGCAGCTTGTCTTGCCTGCATCGCATATAAACTTTACTTAATGTACAGAGCGCCTTCAAAGGGTGGGATATAATCCGGAGCTTTTTGCCACCGGTTCTGCCAGCACTCCGCCCCGTAAACCCTGCTTTAGCCACAAACCTGCGCTTTGTTGGAGAGTCGCCCACTCTGCTTTGCTGTTCAACTTGAAGCAATCGGCCGTGCGGCGAAAGTTATTTGAAACACAAGCGAGGCGACCATGAATCGTCCTGGAGGATGAATTTGTATCAACATTCAAGTTTGCCAGCTTCGAGCTTGTATTGGCTGTCCGGATTCTTATGGAAAGACCGGACGTCGGTTTTCGCGTACACCGTAGCTATTGTGCTGGCGGCGATATATGTACTGCAAAAATATCCCCTAGATTTTCTTCTTGGTAGCCAGGGGTTTCTCTTTTTGGAACAAGGAGACCCTGCATCACAAGTTGCAGGTTGGCTGTTCTACATGCACGACTCTTGGCATTTACCCCTTCTCCACACCTATAGACTGGGTCACCCTGAAGGAGTCAATATTGCATTCGCCGACACAATTCCTCTTGCGGCATTACTCTTCAAGCTCATACGTGCGTGGCTCCCCCCTCAGTTTCATTACATTGGAATCTGGCATGCTGTTGCTTTTTTGACGCAGGCATTAGCTGCGACATTCCTGATGCGTTCGCTCGGTCAGAGGCATTTGTTTGCAATCGTAGTCACAGTGCTGTTATGCCTCACCTGGCCTGCTCTTTTGTGGCGCACAGGTCACGCGGCACTGATGACACATGCGCTCATTCTTTGTTCGCTGGCATTGTATTTTTCCGGGCGCTTGAATCAAATACCTACTCGCAATATTGCTGTTGCATTCATCACCCTGAATATCATCGGGTTGATGATTCACCCATACTATATTGCCTTCTGCTATCCGATATTTCTGGCTTTTCTTTGCGATCAAGCACTGAGTGGGGATGGCTGGAAAAGGCAATTGCCCGCGCTGACAATTTCAATTGCTGCCATTGCATTGGTGGGAATGGTATTTGGCTATTTCGGACAGAATGCCCAAGCAGGGGGATTCACGCAGTTTTCAATGAATCTGGTGGCACCGTTTTGCGGTGTTGATGGCCAACTTATATCCTGCTTCGTGGATAGCACCGGCGGCCAAAGCGAAGGCTACAACTATCTCGGCGCCGGCGTTTTACTGCTTATTCCCTTTGCCGTGGTCATGGCATGGCCAGAGGTTAAAATTTTGCATCGTCGCTTTCCTGCGCTCCTGATTACCTTAGCACTCTTTACCATCTACTCTGCATCGTCCCGTGTCTATTTCGGTTCACACGAAATTTTTTCTTATTCATTACCTACTATATTGACGGCGACCTTTCGTGCAAGCGGTCGCTTTTTCTGGGTGGTCGGATATGTAATTCTTTTCGCGACTCTGGTTGTTCTGTTCAAGAAAGCATCCTGGCGCAGCGCTTTCCTTATTATCATCGCCTTTGCCCTTCAATGGACAGACCTTACTTCATTGCGCTCTCACACTACCAACATTGTTTCGGCACCAGGAAAAGGAGATCTGGTGCAATGGGCGCCATTAATGGGCAAGGTAGATAAAATCCATGTTTATCCGGCATTTGGTTGTGGCGCTTTAAACCTTGAGGTTTATTGGCACTACCAACGGGTTGCAAGCCACTTTCAGAAACTTTTAGACACGGGGTATATGGCCCGGCATTCGGCAAATTGCGAGAACAACAAGCGACTGTTTGCGGATGGTTTCGAATCTAGACATCTGTATGTCATGGCCTCTGAATTATTGAAGGATTTTGGGGAGGTACCCGCAGGATTCAAAGAAGCGCTTCAACAAGATGAGTGCGTAATCTGGAAAGAGAATGTTCTTTGCTCGAAGGGATTTAATGACACCGAGTGGAAAGCTACGGGACTAGCGGTTAGCTCTCCATATAAAAAATAAAAGTTGTCAGCATGCAGTAGGAATTTGACTCGGTGAACCTTCGACATAGATCCGGTACATCGAACGTTTTAATTCACTGTAAATCGGCCGAAAGTTGAATGTCACTGATGATTTTTAACCTACCCCGCTACATCGGCCGCTTCGCCCCCTCCCCCACCGGCCCGCTGCATTTCGGCTCCCTCGTGGCAGCGATGGCGAGCTACCTGGACGCGAAAGCGCACGGAGGCACATGGCTGGTGCGCATCGAGGATATTGACGAAGCACGCACGGTTCCGGGGTCGGCGGAATCGATTTTGCAAACATTGGCGGCCTTCGGCATGCTGCCGGATGACGAAGTAATCTGGCAAAGCCATCGCAAGGCGCTGTATCAGCATGCACTTGAACGTCTGCAAGACCATACCTATCCCTGCGGCTGCACACGGCGGGAAATTGCCGATTCCCGGACCAGCTTCGCCGCCGACGGTGCGGCTATCTATCCCGGCACCTGCCGCAGCGGGCTGGCACCAGGCAAGGCGGCGCGTACTTACCGTTTGCGCGTTCCCGACGATGCGAGCGGGCGCATTTGCTTTCCGGATCGCTGGATGGGCGAGGTATGCCAGGATCTGGCATTGGAGGTGGGCGACTTCGTCCTGAAGCGCGCGGACGGGTTCTGGGCATACCAGCTTGCGGTAGTGGTTGACGACGGTGACCAAGCCGTAACGCATGTGGTGCGCGGGGCAGACTTGCTGGATTCGACCCCGCGGCAAATCTATTTGCAGCGGTTGCTGCAATTGCCGACACCGGCGTATCTGCATGTGCCTGTCGTCGTCAACGAGCGAGGGGAGAAACTGTCCAAGCAGACCGGCGCGCGGGGATTGGATCTGGCAAATCCGCTGGATGAACTGATCGCGGCGGCCCGATTTCTGCAGTTGCAGGTCGAGGGTGCCTCCTCGATCGGGACATTTTGGAAGACCGCGATCCCGCTATGGGGAAAGCGGTTTCCGATTCGGTAGTGCGTCGCCAAGTGCGTTCGGAACGGTTTTGCACCGATTCCCGAATGCCGGATCAGCGTTTCGGAATGCCGCCCAGCAGCGCCGCGACTTTAGGTTTCTGCGGCTTTGTAGACGGATGCTCACCGCCCACGTCGGCTTCCGATGCCGGGCTTTGCTGGGGCTCATAGGGCTTCAGGAACCACGGATCGACTTTCTCCTTGCGCCCGCCATAGCCACCGTTTCCACGGCCGTACTGCGATCCCGTGCTTTGGCTCGTCGGCGCCGGGCTGGAAGGTGCATCGTCGCGTCGCGGACGGCGTTCAGCGGCGCGTTGCGGGACAAAACCGGCCAGGTCAACCTTGGAAATCGTGTGCTTGATCAGCTTTTCAATGTCCACCAAGAGGCGGGTGTCTTTGTCGGTGTACAGCGAGATCGCATCGCCCGACGCACCGGCGCGTCCTGTGCGTCCGATGCGGTGCACGTAGTCTTCCGCGTTATACGGCAAGTCGAAGTTGATCACGCATGGCAGTTCGGCAATATCCAGTCCGCGGGCAGCGACATCGGTGGCCACCAGTACTTCAATTGAACCTTGCTTGAACGCCTCGAGCGCCGCCATCCGTTCGCCCTGGGTTTTATCGCCATGGATGGCTGACGCTTTCACGCCTTCCTTTTCAAGATGGCGGGCCAGGCGCGAGGCGCCGATCTTGGTGTTGGAAAACACGATGACCTGCTTCAGACCGCGCTGGCGGATGATGTGCGCGACCGCATCACGCTTGGCCTCTTCCTCGACTTTGTAGAGCACCTGCGTGACGTTGTCGGCGGTAGCGTTGCTGCGCGCCACTTCGATCGTCACCGGATTCTTGAGGAAGCTGGAGGCAAGCTTTTTGATTTCGGGCGAGAACGTCGCAGAGAACATGAGGTTCTGCCGCTCTTTCGGCAACAGGTTGATGATCCGCTGCAAGTCCGGCAGGAATCCCATGTCGAGCATGCGGTCGGCCTCATCCATCACCAGGATTTCGGTTTGCGACAGGTTGAGGGTCTTTTGCTGCACATGGTCGAGCAGACGACCAGGCGTGGCGATGACGATCTCTACACCGGCCCGTAACGCGGCGGTCTGCGGCGCCATGTCCATGCCGCCGAAAATCACGGTGGAACGCAGGGGCGTGTAGCGGGAATAGGCTTTGACGTTGTCGGCGACCTGGTCTGCCAACTCGCGCGTCGGCGTCAGGATCAGTGCGCGTACCGGATGCCGCGCGGGCGATGCGCTGTTATTGGCATTGGCCAGCAGCAATTGGATGATCGGCAAAGAAAATCCTGCTGTCTTGCCCGTACCGGTCTGGGCGGCTCCCATCACATCGCGTCCCTTCAGGACGACCGGGATGGCCTCGGCCTGAATCGGCGTTGGATGGATATAGCCTTGGTCGGCAAGCGCACGCAAAATATCGGGCGACAGTCCGAAATCTTCGAAACGAACGGCCGGAGCGGTATTTTGCGCGGGTGCTAACGAGGTGTCTGACATAGTATCTATTGGTTTGACCGATTGACGACGGCACCGATGGGCGGAGGCGGACCGGTAGCGCTTGGTAACGCTGGAATGCCGGTCGGCCATGCCGTCGCTGGGGCGGCGACCGCAACCGTCTGTAGTTGCGTTTAAGAAATCTGCAGAAGCAGCCTGAAATCGCTACTTCCCAATTGAACAGCCAGTCATTATACGCTTCCGCTGCCTGATCTATCACATCAGGCACTTCCCCGCATCTGGCATCGCGTAAGTTGCCCGTTCTGACCGCCTGCGGAGAAAAAAATTGCATCCGCCGCAAAAAACCTTGGCGCCTCGGCGCCTTCTTCGCACGGCGATTGCAGCAGACCAGCCGGAGTTCATTTCCCGCATTGCCTAAAGCAGCCATCGTGCAGGAAGCTTTTATTTAGCTCAACCAGCGGACGGCAAAAAATATTCGGGCGGAACACGATGTTAGAATGCGCTGTCCATCGCCCGGGCATTGACGCGGCAGTGCCTGTCCCCATCGACCAGCATGCTTCGGTGCATGTGTTGCGGTGTGTTTGTCACAAACCATCGTACCGACGAATTGAGAATATCCCTTTAGCGCCCATGCGTATGACTCACGAAGAGCGTCAACAGATGATTGTCGAGGTACTTGCGCCGGCGTCCGGAGGCGCGACCGACGCTGGCGGAATCGCGGCGCGCACGCTCTGGTCATGGGAGCGGGTCGCCTTTCATCTGACGCCGCTGATCGGTGAAGCCGGCTTTCAATCCCTGTATGCCCGGGCTGTTCATCTTGCACTTCCGCAATGCTCGGGTTTGACGGCAGCTAGCCCGGCGCAATCCCTTGGATCGCTGTTCGAAAAACTGCAAAAAGAATTAGAACAGATGGACGCATTAGATGCCGCGCGCACAAGCAAGCTCGTGCTTGCTACCTTTACCGAGCTGTTATCAACGCTGATTGGGGAGTCGCTCACTTCCCGCGTTTTGCATTCGGCCTGGAATGACAAGCCAAACACTATCAGTGGAAAGGATTTCCGGAAATGAATGACAAGGTGGTTTTAGGCAAACTGCCTACCGGCGTGCCCGGACTGGATACGCTTCTGGGCGGCGGTCTTACCGAATTTTCATTCAACGTCATTGCAGGGGCACCGGGCAGCTGCAAAACGACGCTCGCTCACCAGATCATGTTTTCGCTGGTCGGCCAGCATCGCAAAGCATTATTTTTCACCGTCATCGGCGAACCCCCGCTCAAAATGCTGCGGTATCAGCAGCAATATTCCTTCTTCGATATCGACAAGGTCGGATCCATGATCCGGTACGTGAATCTGTCGGACGACTTGAAAAACGACGGATTCAGCGGAGTGCTGTCGCGCATTCTCAACGAAGTGGCCGACTTCCAGCCCAGCCTCATCTTCGTTGATTCGTTCAAGTCGGTGGTACACACTGCCAAATCCGGCAACGAGGGTATCGCGGACATCCAGCAGTTCGTCCAGACATTGGGTATTCAACTCGCCACCTGGGAGGCGACGACGTTCCTGATCGGGGAATATCCGAATGCGGAGTCCGAAGCCAGCCCGATTTTCACCGTGGCGGACGGCCTGATCAGCTTGTCCCAAAGCCTGCACGAGAATTATGTCGTACGCAAAATCCGCATCGTGAAGATGCGCGGCCAAGCTCACCTCGATGGTTTGCATACCTTCCGCATCAATGACGATGGTTTGCGAGTCTATCCCCGTGTGCTCCAGCCCAGCCGCAGCGAGCAATCGACAAGGATGGACGTCAAAGCGCCCCGGGTCACCATGGGTAATACCGAACTCGATGCGATGTTGTGCGGAGGCCTGCCAAGGGGATATTCGCTGCTGGTCGCCGGGCCATCGGGCTCGGGCAAGACAGTGCTTGCGACGACCTTCCTGGCCGAAGGCGCGAAGAATGGCGAGCATGGCCTGATTGCTTCGCTGGAACGAAGTATTGCTCAGGCAATGACCAGTCCGCTGGCTGAGCTGGTCCGTTCCGGCCAGATCACGGTCATGGAGAACCGCTCGCTCGGACTATCGGTCGAGGAAGTGGTCGACAATCTTCTTCATGCCATCGACATGCACCAGACCAAACGACTGGTCATTGATTCGCTCTCCACCCTGGAACTGGTCATCGCTCCCGAATTCCGCCACAACTTCCTGGAAGCGATGTATCGCATGGTCGCCAACCTGACGGCGCGTGGCGTCACCGTATTGATTACGACCGAGCCCGCGGCACAATACGGCGAGACCAAATTCGTCTCGTCGGACAAGGCATTTTTGACGGACGCCGTCATCGCATTGCGATTCTTCGAAAGCGACGGCGATCTGAAACGCATGATCATGGTGCCGAAAGTGCGGGGCTGTGTACACAGTACGGAAATAAGGCAGTTCACAATTACCGACGATGGCCTGGTGATCGGCAATACCTTGCGGGGTTATCAAAACCTTTTTTCAGGTGAGGCGACGAAGAAGCCCCCTGTTGTCGACGAAAAATAAGCGAAGAACATATCCATGACTGATGATGGCAGGCGACGCTCTACCCCGGACGACCAAGCCGTCCCGGTATCCACTGGAATGGAAGAGGCTGACTTAAAAATTCGACCTGACGGTAATCGGCTCAAGGACGCCATCGACAATCTGATTTCCGAAGTCACCGCATCGAACGATACCCAACAGGCGATCACTACACTGGAAAATCTGGTGTCTCAGCTGCGCACGGCTAACCAAAACCTGGTATTGGCGACGGTCAAGGCGCAGACATTGCGTGACGAAGCTGAGGCAGTCAATCGCCGCCAGAATGAGTTTCTCGCTATGCTGGCGCATGAGCTGCGCAATCCGCTTGCCCCGATCAGCAACGCCGCCACCGTCCTGGAGCGAATCACCGCTGCCCATCCCTTGTTGCCGAAGGTGCATAACGTTTTGAGCCGGCAGGTGCAACATATGGCGCGCCTGCTCGATGACTTGCTGGACGCTTCGCGGGTCAGCAGCGGCAAGATCAGCCTGCAAAAACACGCTGTCTC
Organism: Noviherbaspirillum sp.; assembly: GCF_035944575.1. Taxonomy (GTDB): domain Bacteria; phylum Pseudomonadota; class Gammaproteobacteria; order Burkholderiales; family Burkholderiaceae_D; genus Noviherbaspirillum. Next base: position 14,542 of record NZ_DASZBA010000249.1, on the reverse strand, counting down.
TCTCGCCGACATCATCGAACGCGCGGTTGAGGTCAGCCGCCCACTGATTGATAAGCGCTCTCAGCAATTGACGATCAGCGCTCCATCCGATGCATTGATCATTGACGGCGATCTCGTGCGGCTTGCCCAGGTGTTTTCGAATCTGCTGATCAATGCGTCCAAATACACGCAGGATGAAGGAGTGATTGGCCTCACCGTAGAACAGCATGGCGAAATTGTAAGCATCACTATTTCAGACAACGGCATAGGTATCACGCCGGAAGTGCAACCCTATATTTTCGACCTGTTCACACAAGGCCCCCGATCGCTGGCGCGTACCGAAGGTGGATTAGGCGTCGGACTGACGGTAGCGAAAAGCATCGTCGAAATGCACGGCGGCGGCATCACTGTGAAAAGCGACGGACCCGGATGCGGCAGCAGTTTTCGGGTCACCCTGCCCGCCCATGCCATCGCACCATCGGCTTCGACGCAATCGGCACGTCAGTCGGCGCAGCCGGGCCGATATCAGATTTTGCTCGTGGAAGACAATCTCGATGCGAGCGACACGCTCAAAATGCTGCTGGAACTCGAAGGCCATGTGGTCGATACCGCACCCGACGGCTTGCGTGGTCTCGCGCTGGCCACAGCGGCGCATTTTGACTTTTTGATCTGCGATATCGGTTTGCCGGGCATCGACGGCTTCGAACTCATCGCACAGCTCCAGCAGCGCCGCGACCAGCCAATGCCTCGGATGATCGCGCTATCGGGGTATGGCCAGCCGGAAGACCGGGCCAAGGCATTGCATGCCGGATTTGACGAGTATCTGGTCAAGCCGGTGGATGGGCAGCAATTGCTGCGGGCTGTTTCATCGCTGGCGGCACCGTTTTCTGCAGGTGTGATTACCTAGAGTTATGGGTTGGTCGCCTGACATCGTGCGGCATCGAGCACGCCACAGGTCGAGGAAGAAATGAAAAAGGGTTAGCTTCCGCTAACCCTTTTTGTATGTGGTGGGCCTCCCGTGAGTCGAACACGGCACCAACGGATTATGAGTCCGCTGCTCTAACCAAGCATGAGCTAGAGGCCCTTAAAGTCTGTATCTATCCAACTGCGTTACAACCCGGCTCAAGCCGCGACGAACGCCGCCCAAACCAAAGTTGCATATTGTACTCAGTTAGATCAGCTGCCTTCAAGGAAACTCTTCAGCTTGTCGGAGCGCGAGGGATGGCGCAGCTTGCGCAGGGCTTTCGCTTCTATTTGCCGGATCCGCTCGCGGGTGACGTCGAATTGCTTGCCGACTTCCTCCAGCGTGTGATCCGTCGACATTTCGATGCCAAAGCGCATGCGCAGCACTTTTGCTTCGCGTGGTGTCAGCGAGTCGAGGACATCCTTAACCACACCACGCATGGATGCATGCAGCGCCGCATCGGCCGGGGCCAGCGTGTTGTTGTCTTCGATGAAGTCGCCGAGGTGAGAATCGTCGTCGTCGCCGATCGGTGTTTCCATCGAAATCGGCTCTTTCGCGATCTTCATGATCTTGCGGATCTTGTCTTCCGGCATTTCCATCTTGATCGCCAACGTCGCCGGATCCGGTTCAGCGCCAGTTTCCTGCAAAATCTGGCGCGAGATGCGATTCATCTTGTTGATGGTTTCGATCATGTGGACCGGGATACGGATGGTGCGCGCCTGGTCGGCGATCGAGCGGGTGATCGCCTGGCGAATCCACCATGTCGCATAAGTCGAAAACTTGTAGCCGCGACGGTATTCGAACTTGTCCACCGCTTTCATCAGGCCGATGTTGCCTTCCTGGATCAGGTCGAGGAACTGCAAGCCGCGATTGGTGTATTTCTTTGCGATCGAAATCACCAGGCGCAGGTTGGCCTCGGTCATTTCACGCTTGGCCTTGCGCGCCTTCATTTCACCGGCAGCCATCTTTTTGTTGATGTTGCGGAGATCGGGCAGCGGCAGGACGACGCGTGCCTGCAGATCGATCAACTTCTGCTGCAGTTCCTTCACCGTCGGCACGTTACGGCCGAGGATGGTGCTGTACGCCTCGCCGGAGGTGACTTCGCCGTCGATCCAGTCGAGATTGGTTTCATTGCCCGGGAAGGTTTTGATGAAGTGGGTGCGCGGCATGCCGCACTTGTTGACCACGACATCGAGGATCTGCTTCTCGATATGCCGCACTTCATCGACCTGGCCGCGCAGCGTGTCGCACAGCTTTTCGACAAATTTGGCGGTGAATCGCATGCTGAGCAATTCATTGGAGATCGTTTCCTGCGCCTTGACGTAAGGCTTGGAGTTGTAGCCTTCCTTTTCATAGGCCTTGCGCATCTTGTCGAACTGGCTCGAGATTTCGCCGAATTTTTCGAGCGCGTCTCGCTTGAGCTGTTCAAGCTGCTCGGCGGAGAAACCGGCCGCGCCTGATGCGTTGCTCTCTTCTTCTTCCTCTTCGCCTTCTTCGTCTTCGTCCTCGTCTTCTTCGTCAGCGGACGCGGCAGGCGCTGCGGCAGCGATGGTCTGCTCCGGCGCATCCATGTCGACCATGCCGTCGACGATCTCGTCGACCTTGATTTCGTCTTTCTCGATGCGGCTTGCGGCAGCGAGGATTTCGGCGATGGTGGTCGGGCAGGCGGAGATGGCCTGGATCATGTCCTTGAGGCCGTCTTCGATCCGCTTGGCGATCTCGATTTCGCCTTCGCGCGTCAGCAGTTCGACCGAGCCCATTTCACGCATGTACATGCGCACCGGATCGGTGGTGCGGCCGAAGTCGGAATCCACGGTGGACAGTGCGGCTTCCGCAGCGGCTTCGGCGTCGTCATCGCTGGCAACCGTGGCGACGCTGTCGGACAACAGCAGACTTTCCGCATCCGGCGCGTGTTCGTAGACGGCGATGCCCATGTCGTTGAACGTGCCGATGATGCCGTCGATGGCTTCCGGATCGACGATGTTTTCCGGGAGGTGATCGTTGATTTCCGAATAAGTGAGAAAGCCGCGTTCCTTGCCGAGCTTGATCAACGTCTTCAGTTTCTGGCGCCGGCGCTCAAGCTCCTCTTCGGTCGCTTCGGTGTCGGACGAGAAAGCATCCTTCAGCAGCGCCTTTTCCTTGGCCTTACGGTCTTTTGCCTTGGCCTTGTCTGCGGCCTTCAGTTCGGCGCGCTCAACGGCGTTCAGTGCTGCAACTTCGTCGTTTTCGGGCTGGAATTCCTTCGGCTTGCGTCCGCGGCGGCCCGGCACCTTTACCGAAGGCAGGACGTAGCTGGACGTATCGATCGCCGCCAATGCGGCGGCGTCGGTAGTCTGGTTGACCGCCATGACTTTCGCTTCGGATTTCGGCTCGACCTTTGCCTGAGCCTTGCTAGGTTTGGCGACGGTCGTTGTTTCGGTTTTCTTGTTTGTCACAGGAGCTTTCAGTTTCTCGGAAGCCGGCTTCGCACCGGCTTTGGATGAAGGGTTAGCCTTGGACGACGGTACTGTATTCACCGGTTTCGCTACGGTCTTGGCGGCTGATTTCGTCGCGGCTTTACTTGGCGTTTTTGCCTTGCTTGCGGGTTGGGCAGCAACGGAGTTCTTGACGGCAGGCTTTGCCATCGACTTGCCCGAGGCGGGTTTAGTTGCAGCCGATTTAGAATTTTTTGCGTCTGGAGTGGTTTTCGCGGTTTTTTTCATTGCGTTCGCCATGGGATCAATTCCAACTGGATTGCTCTCATTGCGCAACAAAAGTGCGTATGCGGAGCCTATGAATACATTTGTGCTTCAACCGGCTTGGTAGTCGCCCGCGCGATTATCCCGAACATCCCGACTTGGAATTCAATTCGCCAAACGAATTACTCTAAGGCCTTGAATCAAAAGCTTTAAATAATAACACAGCGAGCAATGTTGCTCCAACTCAAAGCTGTGCAATCCTTAAACAATGCGGTCAGCGCGTCACGTTTTCGACCTCTGCCTGACGCCGGAGTTGCTCTTGCTGCTGGAACAGTTCGCGATAACGGCCGCGTGCTTCCTCGGTTCCCAAGCCGGATGCCGCCAGCGCATCCATTTCTGCTTTCAATAATTGCATTTTAGTCTGCCGAATCGCACCGGCAAGCTCCAAACGCGACGTGGCGATCTCGGACTCCGGTTCTGCGGCAACTTCGGCGATCAAGGCATCAAAATCACCGTTTCCCATCTTTAATTGCTGCGCGAGGGCAGCAAAGTTGGCCTGTGGCCCCAGCGCCCGGCAGGTATCAATAAGCTGCTGCAGCATCGCGCTGTTGTCTGGCGAGAGGCTGATGATCGCGTCGATGGCGGCCTGGTCCAACTCCGACGCTAGCGCCGGATGCACAACGAGAAGCCGGATAATCTGACGCTCAAGCCCCATCGGTGGCGTGCGCTTGGTGCGTGGCGGCGCAATCTTTGTCCGTGCAACCGGCTGCGCCAGTTCGAACAAGGCTTCTATTTCCGCAGGCGTTGTCTGCGTCATTTGCGCGAGGCTGCGCACGATTTGCAACCGCAAAGCGGACGGCGGCATCGCCTGCAGCATGGGTTTGGCATCAAACTGCGCCTTGGCACGGCCTTCGGATGTCTTCAAATCGGTATCTGCCGTAACTTCCTTCAGCAGGAATTGCGACAACGGCATCGCGTCGCGTATCTGTTGTTCAAATGCATCAGCACCCATTTCACGAACGTAGCTGTCGGGGTCATGTTCGGGCGGAAGGAACAGGAATTTCAGGGTTTTATTGTCCGAAGCATGCGGCAAGCAAGCATCCAGTGCTCGCCGTGCGGCGCGCCGGCCAGCCGCGTCGCCATCAAAACTGAAAATCACCTGATCCGTTTGCCGCAGGAGCTTCTGCACATGGGTCGGCGTACAGGCCGTGCCGAGCGTTGCAACCGCTTGCGGAAATCCCAGTTGGGCAAGCGCCACGACATCCATGTAACCTTCGGTCACCAGCGCATAACCGGCTTCGCGAATCGCCTGACGAGCTTCAAACAGGCCATAAAGCTCACTTCCCTTCTGAAATAAGGGTGTTTCGGGGGAATTCAAGTATTTCGGCTCACCACCATCCAGCACTCGCCCACCAAAACCGATCACCTGCCCTTTGGTATTGCGAATGGGAAACATGATGCGATCACGGAAGCGATCGTAGCGCTTGCGCGGCCCGCCGTCGTCGTCGCCTTTTTCGATCAGCAAGCCTGCCTCGACCAACTGCGGTGCGTCGTAATTCGGAAACACTTGCCGCAGGCTGTCCCAGCCGTCGGGCGCATATCCCATTGCGAAACGTGCTGCAATTTCTCCGGTCAGCCCGCGCCCCTTGAGGTAGGCAACTGCATGCTGGGCGCCTCGCAGCTGCTGGCGGTAAAAATCGCAGGCTTGCGTCATTGCGTCCGACAAGGCAAGGCTTTTCGCCTGCACTTCCGCGCGTTGGGCGGGCGGCAACCGGTCTTGGTCGGGGACCGTCATGCCGACATTCTGGGCAAGATCCTTGACCGCCTCGACGAAGCCAAGTCCGGAATATTCAATCAGGAACCCGATCGCCGTGCCATGCGCGCCGCAGCCGAAGCAGTGGTAGAACTGCTTCGTCGGGCTGACGGTAAAACTGGGAGATTTTTCGTTGTGGAATGGGCACAAGCCCATGTAGTTGGCGCCGCCCTTCTTCAGTTGCACGTAGCGGCCTACCACGTCGACGATATCGACCCGGTTGAGCAGATCCTGAATGAAGGATTGTGGAATCACAGCCGATGATCAGCGCGCGGCGCTCTCCTAAGCCATATCAAGATTTTGACAATGCAGCCTTTACCAGCCCGGAAACCACCGTCATATCGGCCCGTCCTGCCAGTTTCGGCTTCAGCACGCTCATGACCTTGCCCATATCTTGCGGTCCGGCCGCACCAACCTGCGCCACCGCTGCGGTGACTTCGGCCTGCATTTCTTCGTTGGACATGGCAGCCGGCATGTAGGTCGACAATACGGAAAGTTCTGCCTTTTCGATATCGGCCAAATCTTGGCGACCTCCAGCCTCGAACTGGCTGATCGAATCCTTGCGCTGCTTGATCATTTTTTCAATGATGGCAAGGACATGGGCGTCGGTCAGCTCGATGCGCTCGTCGACTTCCTTCTGTTTCATCGCTGCCGTAAGCAGGCGGATGGTGCCGAGCTTCGCGGTATCCTTGGCGCGCATCGCGGCCTTCATGTCTTCGGTGATTTGTTCTTTCAGGCTCATGCAAGCTCCAGATTCGACGAATATCGATAGATGTGAGGGAGAAACCGATTATTACAAGGCGGACAGAGGTGGGCATCCATTGCTCAATTAGCACATGGATCCCCCGTCCGTGACCGGGTGAAAATCGGAGCCGTACAAGGCGGAGCAGGACGCCGGGATAAAACAGTCTTATCGGTGCCGCAACGCGCTTGCTTTGCGGTACGGACGTGCATAAGCCAGCTTGCATTGCAGGCTTAGCGATAGGCCCGCCTACGGATATATCCGGCTCTAAACGCCAAAACCCGCTGCGGCCAACCGGAGCGGGTTTGCATTTGACCGCACATCTGGTGTGCGGTCGGAAATCAGTACAGCTTTTTCGGCAATTGCTGGCTGCGGATGCGCTTGTAGTGGCGCTTCACTGCAGCGGCGAGCTTGCGCTTGCGCTCTGCGGTCGGCTTTTCGTAAAACTCGCGCGCACGCAACTCGGTCAACAGACCGGTTTTTTCAATAGTGCGCTTGAAGCGACGCATGGCAACTTCAAACGGCTCGTTTTCTTTAAGGCGAATTGTGGTCATGTAAACTTAAACCAAGGTTTCAGGGAAAGACGGCGAGTATAGCAGCTTAAGATCCCAAAGCAAAGAAAATTGAGCGGCTTGTTGTGAGCGGCACTGCGGTCGGCGCAGACACAATATTATCGTTATCAAACCGCCAATCCCGCGGCAACGCCGGATGCCCATGCCCACTGGAAGTTGTAGCCGCCCAGCCAGCCGGTGACATCCACCGCTTCACCGACAAAGTAGAGCCCCGGAGCCTTGTTCGCCATCATGCTTTGCTGCGACAGTTCCCGTGTGTCGACACCCCCGAGCGTCACTTCGGCCTTGCGGTAGCCTTCCGAGCCGTTGGGCTGCAAAGTCCAGCGGTTCAGCGAACTGCCGAGGCGGCGCAGTTCCTTGTCCGGCATGTCGGCGATCCGCGCGTCGTGGCGGAAACCATTGGCACCCAGCCAGCCGTCGGCCAAGCGCGCGGGCAGCCATTGCGCAAGAAGGTTGCCGAGATTTTTCTTCAGCACCGATTTGCCTTCGATCAGCACCTCGGCGACATCCATTTCGGGCACCAGGTTCAGGGTGAGCGCGGCTCCCGGTTGCCAAAAACTCGATATCTGCAAGACGGCCGGCCCGGATAGGCCGCGATGGGTGAATAACAGGTCTTCCCGAAAATGGCCGCGAGATTTCTTCTGGCCGGTTTCGATGTCGACTTCCAGCGCCACGCCAGCCAGAGGTATAAACGGTTGCCAGCCGGAAGCATCGAAGGTGAGAGGTACTAACGCGGGCCTAGTCTCGACCAGTTTCAAACCAAACTGTTTCGCGACGCGAAATGCAAAGTCGGTCGCGCCGATTTTCGGGATGGATAAGCCACCGGTGGCGATCACGACGCTGTCGGCCTCGATGATCCCGGCATCGGTATCAATACGATAACGTTCGCCGCTTTTGCCGATTGCCTCGACCTTGCACGGCATGCGCCAGGCGACATTGCCGGTGGCGCACTCGGCCTTCAGCATGTCGATGATTTGTTCCGCCGAATCGTCGCAGAACAACTGGCCTTTGTGCTTTTCGTGATACGCGATGCGATGGCGTTTCACCAGTCCGATGAAGTCCTGCGAAGTGTAGCGCGACAACGCGCTTTTGCAGAAATGCGGGTTTTGCGACAGGTAGTTCTGCGGGCCAGCATGGAGGTTGGTGAAGTTGCAGCGGCCACCGCCGGAGATGCGTATTTTCTCGGCAAGCTTCGTCGCATGATCGATCAGCACGACCTTGCGGCCACGCTGACCAGCGACTGCGGCGCACATCATTCCGGCAGCGCCCGCGCCGATTACTGCAACATCAAATTGTTTCGCCATGGCTTGTGGGGTTGAAAGCAAGCCGCGATTCTATCGTGTTGGTGATGGGCAGGTGCGCGCTCGTGATTAGTTGCTTGCACTTAATGGCACCGGCTGCGCGGAAAAAGCTTCCGCACATCGAACAACATCGCCAATGACGATGATGCTCGGACTGGCCAGTCCGGAGGCAGTCAGCGCTTCAGTCAACTCGCCGAGCGTCGTCACCAGATGCGCCTGGGATGGCAGACTGGCGGCATGGATGACCGCTACCGGTGTCGACGGCGCCTTGCCGCCTTCGATGAGCGCATTGCGGATATCGCCGCAGCGGGCGACACCCATGTAGATCACCAGCGTCAGATCCAGCTTCGCCAGGGCGGCCCAATCCGGATTGGACGCGGCATCCTTGCCATGGCCGGTGACGAATACGGCGCCCTGGCTCCAGCTGCGGTGTGTCAGCGGGACGCCGATCGCCGCCGGGGCCACCATGCCGCTGCTGATGCCGTTGACGATACCGACATCGATACCGGCGGCCTGCAAATGGTCGCGCTCTTCGCCGCCGCGTCCGAACATGAAGGGATCACCTCCCTTGAGCCGCACGACGCAACGTCCGCTGCGGGCTTCGCTGATCATCAGCCGCTCGATGAATTCCTGCGGCGTCGATCGGCAGCCGCCGCGTTTGCCCACCTGCACTATGCGCGCATCCGGCCGTGCATGCGCCAGTATGGCGGGATTGACCAGATCATCGACGAGGATCACATCGGCGAGGCCAATGGTTTTCGCCGCCTTGATCGTCAGGAGTTCCGGATCGCCGGGGCCGGCGCCGACCAGATAAACCTTAGCGTGCACTGTCATGGTGAGAAACTGTCCGGTTGCGAAGTTCTCTTGCAACATGCAAACAATGTTCCACCTGCTCAACGATGGGCGCCGGTATGGGTTGCATGCCTTCCAGCGCCTGGCGAATCCAGCGTGCCGTGGTAGGTGCATCACTACTCTCCGGCAGCGGCGGCATTTCATCGACCGCTGCCTGCTTCTCCACCAAAATGGTGCATGCGTGTTCATGGAACCATTGGATCTGCTGCGCGCGCTTGGGATTGGCGACGGTCTCGCCTTCGGTACCGCGCATCAGGAAGGCGTCACCGCGTTCAGGCGGCACGGCGGTGGTGAAGTAAGCCGACAGCAACTCAAGGTATTCGGGATGGGTATAGGACGTCAGCCGCAATGCCGGTCCGGCGAAGGGTTGCATGATCTTGACCAGCGTATGGGTGGAATTGCGCACTCCCAGGATGCGCCGCAACGACAGCTGATGCGCCATGCGCGGCGCCAGCGCGTCGATCGGCATGAACACCGGGCGGCGTTCGGCGAACCCGGCCTGTGCGTCCGCTACGTTGCCGGCGAACGGCAGGCCGAGTTCGGACAGGATTTCCGCCGTCGTTACCCGGCCAGGATCGGTAGTGACGCCGTGCAGCAGTACCGGCACGCCCTCCCGCGCAAGCAGAAGAGCCAGCAGCGGCGTCAGATTGGGCAGGTTGCGGGAACCGTTGTAGGTGGGAATGACGATAGGCGCGTAGTCGCCGGCGGGCGCGTCCAGCGGCTTGAACGATACCTCGGCCGCGTCGAGGAAGCCGGCGATTTCATCCACCGATTCCCCCTTGATGCGCATGGCCAGCATCAGCCCGCCCATTTCCAGATCGGACACGCGGCCGTCGAGCATGGCGGCGTACAGTTGGCGTGCGTCGTCGCGCGAGATGCTGCGCGCGCCTTTTTTGCCCCGACCGATCTCCTTGATGAAGCGGGCAATCGGGAACGGGTCGGAGTGAATGGTTGATTCCATGAGCAAGCGATATCCAAAAACGGGTTCCCGCGATGATAATGCTACGCGGCCGCCTTCGCCGACATCCGCTGGAAAATCATTTTTTTTACCTCCGGCACGCATGAGCCGCAATTGGTTCCGCACTTCAGTTTTTCTTGAAGGGAAGCAAGTACCGCTTCCGGCGTGCCACGGTTGATCCAATCCTGCCTGTCGAGGGCTTCGCCGATATCGATCTCGCTGACATTGAAGCAATTGCACACCACCCGTCCACGCGCCTTGAAGCCTTTCGGCGCCTGGGACGACGGCATCAGGAGCATGCGGCCGAGCGCGGACACCGGCTGGTCGCCCTGCAGGTATTCCTTCAACCAGCGTTCGGCGGAAATATCGCCGGCAAGCGTCACTGCCCTTAATTTGCCTTCATCAAGCAGGATATGCCGGGCATTTCCGCGTCGCGGATCGTCGTAACGCAATACGCCGGCGCCGACGATGCCAAACCGGGTTTCGATTTCCTTTACCAGTTCGGCAGCGGCGGGATAGTCATCGGCGGCGCGGAACAATACACCGGTCTTGTCGCGGCCGAACAAGGTACAGGATGCATAGGCGAACTGGCGCATGTACGGGCGCATTGTCGCCTGCAGGTCGAGCGCCTCTGTCTCGTCCACCCATCCAAAGACCAGCAATTGCCAGGGCAGCTCCGCTTTCAGGACTTTTACCGCGGCATGCTTCAGTTCGGGCTGCTTCGAACTCGGATCGAATGCCGACACCGTCAACGCATTGACGCCGCACGTTCCTCCACCCTCATGGCCACGCCCCGACACATATTCTTCGCCCCAATGCATGCCGATGAATGCCTGCCCCGAACGCATGTCATCGCCGGCGATGGCCGGCAGGATCTGCGTACCGCGCCGGCTGGTGACATGCACCAGGTCGCCGTCGGCGATCAGGCGCCGGTCCATGTCGATCTTCGCCAGCACCACTGCCGGTTCCGATGCATGGGAAAACAATTGGCCGACCGTGCCGGTACGGCTCATGCCATGCCATTGATCGCGCAGGCGCCCGGTGGTAAGACGGAACGGAAAGCGCGCATCGATGGCTTCGGCAACCGGTTGGTAAGTTGTGTTGACGAACTTCGCCCGGCCGTTTGCCGTCGGAAAAACGCCGTCTTCATACAATCGCTTCCTTCCTTCGGCCGCGCCTTCAGGATAAGGCCATTGTTGCGGCCCCTGCTCTTCCAGAATCCGGTACGACAGGCCGGTGATATCGAGATCGCGCCCTCGGGTGGTTTCGCGATGCTCATTCCAGATTTGCTCCACGCCGGTGTACGGGAACAGCGTCTTGTCCTTGCCGGTCAAGCGTTCCAGCCGCTGCGCGAAGTCCACAACGATTTCCCAATCGTGGCGCGTTTCCGCGGGCTTCGGCAGTACCGGCTTGAAGCGGGTGATCCGCCGCTCGGAATTGGTGACCGTACCTTCCTTCTCGCTCCAGGTGGTGGCGGGCAGCAGCACGTCCGCATAGTCGACGGTGACGGTGGTCTTGTAGGCTTCCTGCACGATCACCAGCTCCGCCTTGCCCAATGCTTCGCGTATCAGTTTCTGGTCGGGCATCGACTGGGCGGGATTGGTGCAGGCAATCCAGATGATCTTGATCTCGCCGGCGCGGATGGCCTCGAACATTTCGACCGCCGTCTTGCCCGGCTTGGCGGGCACGTCGTCGATACCCCACAGTGCGGCGACTTCGGCGCGGTGCTGCGGGTTGTTCATGTCGCGGTGCGCCGAAAGGAGGTTCGCCAGTCCGCCGACCTCCCGTCCGCCCATCGCGTTCGGCTGGCCGGTGAGCGAAAACGGCCCGGCGCCGGGCTTGCCGATCTGGCGGGTGGCGAGGTGCAGATTGATCAGGGCCGCGTTCTTTGCCGTACCGGATGATGACTGGTTCAGCCCCTGGCAGTACAGGGACAGCGATGCTGCCGACTCGGCAAACCAGCGCGCTGCGCGGATGAGATCCTGTTCGTCGATGCCGCACACGCCCGCCACATATGCCGGGGTGTACTCGCGCAGGGTCCGCTTCAACTCCGAAAAGCCTTCGGTATGCGCATCGATGTACGCGGTGTCGATCAGGTCTTCCCATAGGCAGATGTGCAGCATGCCGTTGAAGAGCGCTACATCGGTGCCGGGAAGAATTGGCAGGAACAGGTCGGCTTCGCGTGCGGTATCGGTGCGGCGCGGGTCGGCGACGATGACTTTCAGGCCAGGGTTGATCTTCCTTGCATCCTCGATGCGGCGGTACAGGATGGGATGCGCATACGCCGTATTGGAACCGGCGATGAAAATCACCTGGGCGTGATCGATGTCCTCATAGCATGCCGGCGGCGCATCGGCGCCGAGCGTCTGCTTGTAGCCGGCCACCGCGCTCGACATGCACAGGCGCGAGTTGGTGTCGATATTGTTGGTGCCGATCAGGCCCTTCGACAGTTTGTTGAACGCGTAGTAATCCTCGGTCAGCAATTGGCCTGAAATGTAGAACGCGACGCTGTCCGGCCCATGTGCCGCGATGGTTTCGGCAAAGCGATGGGCGAGATAGTCCATCGTCGCGTCCCATGATGCCTGTTCGCGGCGGTCACCACGGTCGAAACGCATTTCCGGATGCAGTGCCCGGGCCTGCTGCTGCAGCGCGGGTTTCGCAGTCAGATGCAGGGTGCTGCCTTTCGTGCACAAGCGGCCGAAATTGGCGGGATGGTCGGGGTCGCCGCGGACACCGACCACTTTCTCGCCGTCGCTCTGCACGATCACGCCGCATCCGACGCCGCAATAGCAACACGTCGCCCTGGTGTCGCGCAATGAAGTCATGCGGTTTCAGCCTCGGACGACGTGACATTCAGTTCCTGCAAATCAAGATAGACGCGGCCATCCTCGACCTTCACGCTGAACTTCTGCGTGCAGCCTTCATCGGGCGCGGTCGCGCAGCCGGAGTCCAGCTGGATGTTCCAGTTGTGCAGAGGACAGGCGACGCGCTCGCCGAAGACGATGCCCTGGGAGAGCGGGCCGCCCTTGTGCGGACAACGGTCGAGCAGCGCGAAGATCTTATCTTCGCCGTTGCGGAAAATCGCCACGTTTGGCTGCTTTGCCCGGTGAACGACCCGTGCGCCTAGCACAGGGATATCTGCGACGTTGCAGATGGCTTTCCATTGTTGGGACATGAGGGTTCCTTGGGGGTGGGTTTTAACTTTAAGAGGGTGGCAGAATTGGTGTCGACGTAACAGAGCGCGGCCTGCTCCTTCCCCCTCTTAGGGAGAAGGTTGGGATGGGGCGGCCCGCGCAGGGGTGATGAGGTCGAGCAATTGCATGCAAACGCCCGACCTCCCTACCCCCACCCTAACCCTCCCCCTGAAAGGAGGAAGGGACCGGCCTGTGGCTACTTGTTACACCGACAACGGCTCGAACTGCCGCGTATCCACCAGCGCCTTCTCCTTTTCGTGCCACGGGTCCGGTTCGCCGTCGAGCGAGAACAGCAGCCGTTCGTACAAGGCCTTCCGGTTGGCCTCGTCGTCCAGCACCTTTTTCTTGACGTAATCCAGCCCCACCCGCGCCAGGTAATGCACAGTGCGCTCCAGGTACCAGCCCTCTTCGCGGTACAGCTGCAGGAAGGCGCCGGAATATTCCAGCACTTCCTCATGGGTCTTGAGCTTGACGAAGAAATGCGCGACTTCGGTCTTGATGCCGCCGTTGCCGCCGACATAAATTTCCCATCCGGAATCGACGCCGATCACGCCCACGTCCTTGATGCCGGATTCCGCACAGTTGCGAGGACAACCGGATACCGCGATCTTCACCTTGTGAGGCGCATACATCTTCCACAGCGCCCGTTCGAGCTGCTGGCCCATCAGTGTCGAATCCTGGGTGCCGAAACGGCACCATTCGGAACCGACGCAGGTCTTCACCGTGCGCAGGGCCTTGGCATACGCATGACCGCACGGCATGTCGAGGTCCGTCCAGACCGATTGCAGGTCTTCCTTCTTCACGCCCAGCAGATCGATGCGCTGCCCGCCGGTCACCTTCACCGTCGGGATGTTGTACTTGTCGACCACGTCGGCGATGCGGCGCAGATCCTTCGCGGTGGTTTCGCCACCCCACATGCGTGGAATCACCGAGTAGGTGCCATCCTTCTGGATGTTGGCATGGGCACGCTCGTTGATGAAGCGCGATTGCGGATCGTCCTTTGCCTCGTGGGGCCAGGTCGACAGCAGGTAGTAATTGATCGCCGGCCTGCAAGTCGCGCAGCCGTTCGGCGTGCGCCATTCCATGAATTGCATGGTGCCGGCGATCGTCAGCAGCTTGTTGGCCTTGATCGCATCGCGCACATTCTGGTGCGTGTGGTCGGTGCAGCCGCACAGCGGCTTGACCTTGCTGGAGCTGGAGTAATCACCGCCGGCGGTGAACATGATGATCTGTTCCACCAGACCGGTGCAGGAGCCGCACGATGCCGACGCCTTGGTGTGCTTGCGCACATCCTCCAGCGTGAACAGGCCTTTTTCCTTGATCGCCTTGACGATGCTGCCCTTGCAGACGCCGTTGCAGCCGCAGACTTCGGCGGTGTCCGGCATGGCAGCCGCCTTGGTGAATCCTTCGTGGCCGACATCGCCGGGACGGCCGGTATTGGCTTCGCCGAACATCAGCGTATCGCGGATCTCTGCGACATTTTTCGCCT
>NZ_DASZBA010000248.1:0-8642 GCF_035944575.1 Noviherbaspirillum sp. | reverse complement strand
CAGGCGTAACTGAAATCCGTCAGGGACCGGGCGACGCCGATCAATTCACCGTCCCGCCAGGCGCTCACTGTGAGATTGGCATGCTCGAGCATGCGCGCCATTCTTTCCAGATCATCCACCGGGCGGCGGAGTCCGGCACTGCGGTACAGGCCTGCAAGCTGCTGCGGGCTGATCGGTGCGTCGGTGCAGTAGGTAATATGGTCCATGGGAATTCCTCATCGATTTCAGGCAACAGAATAAACTTCGATTTGGCTTTATTGAAGTACCAATAAATGATAATTTCGAAATACCAATTCAGAACCGGCTGCGCCGGGCAACACGATCATGTACCTCGCCCAATCCCTGCATGCCATCCGTCTCGATCCGGATCACCCGACCCCGCTTTTCCGGCAGCTCTATGCTGCGCTCAAGGCCGCCGTGCTTGATGGGCGCATCAGTCCCGGCATGCAATTGCCGCCGACGCGCGAGTTCGCGTCGCTGCTGGGCGTTTCGCGCCAGACAGTGCTGAATGCGTTCGAGCAATTGACGGCGGAAGGCTTCCTTTCCGGCACGGTCGGCAAAGGCACTTTCGTCAGCCATAACCTGCCCATCACCGACAGGGCTGCCAACGCGCCGGCCAGCCTGGACAACCGGCATCTGCTGTCCGAGCGCGGCCTGCGCTATACCGGCGAGCAGTCGCGGATGAATACCCACCGCGGCGCGCCTGCCGCCTTCCGCATCGGCATGTCGGCCGTGGATGCCTTCCCGTTTGATGTGTGGGCACGGCTGGAGGCAAGGCAATGGCGGCGGCCCGCGTTTCAGCTCGGCTACAACGACGCCGCCGGCTATCCGCCGCTGCGCGAATTGCTTGCGGCGTACCTGCGGGCGTCACGGGGTGTGAATTGCAATGCGGAACAGGTCATCGTCACTTCCGGATCGCAGCAGGCGCTATACCTGGTCGCCAATCTGTTATTGAATCCCGGAGACAGCGCTTGGGTGGAGGATCCCGGCTATCCCGGCACCCGGGCCGCGCTGCGTGCAGCCGATGCACGGATATGCCCGGTACCGGTGGACGACCAGGGCATGCTGGTCGAGTATGGCGCGACCTTGCATCCGCAGTCGAAGCTGGCCTATGTGACGCCGTCGCATCAGTATCCGCTCGGGGTCACAATGAGCTTGCAGAGGCGGCTGCAATTGCTCGACTGGGCGGCGGACGCCCGTGCATGGATCGTGGAAGATGAGTATGACAGCGAGTATCGGTATAGCGGGCGCCCACTCGCATCCCTGCAAAGCCTGGATAAGAAGGGCCGCGTGATTTATGTCGGCACCCTGTCCAAGGTGATGTTCCCCGGCTTGCGCCTCGGCTATCTTGTCGTGCCGCCGGATCTTGCGGAGGCCTTTGCGCGCGCCAAGTCGGTAATCGACCGCCATTCCGCCATCGCGCCACAGGCGGTGCTGGCCGACTTCATTGCCGAAGGACACTTTGCGCGGCACATACGCCGCACCCGGATGATCTGCAATGAGCGGCGCATCGCCCTGCTGGAAGCGCTGACCTCGCATTTGCCGGATGAATTGCATCTTGGCCCCGCCGATGCAGGCCTTCATCTGACCGCCGCGTTCCGTTCACCCCGCGACGACAAATCTATTGCGCGCGCGGCCTTGGAACAAGGTATCGAATTGCGTGCCCTGTCTACGTTCTACGCCAGCCCGGAACGCTCGGCGTCCGGGCTGCTGCTCGGGTTTGCGGCGGTGGAGAGTCCTGCGTTGAAAAATGCCGTAGTGGCTTTACGCGATCTGCTTGCGCGGATGCATCGCGCTGAAAACAAAAGTATTCAGACCGCCGTCAACAGATAGGCGCCTGCCGCCGTCATACCTGCGCCAATGTACCGCACCAAGCGATGGTGCATGCCCATTCCGGCAGCCGCTGCGGTAAGCAAGCCTGCCGCGTGCAACAGCGTGGTGGCGAGCATGAAACCCGCGCCATAGGCCAATGGCGAAGCGCCGCTTGGCAGCTCGTTGCCGTGGGCCAGTCCATGCATCGCCGCAAATGCCGATACCAGCACTGCGCCTGCCCACGCCGGCAATGTCACCGCGCCGGCGACCAGCAATCCGAGCATCGCCACCGAACCTGCGATGCCGAATTCCAGTCCTGTCGTCGTCCATCCGGCAATGCCTGCAGCGGCACCGGCGGCCATTGCCAGCGGAAATGCGAGCGGCAGCAGCCATGTCGCGGGGCGGCGGTTTTGCGCGGCCCACAGGCCGACGGCAAGCATGGCGAGCAAATGATCGAGACCGGAAATAGGATGGCCGAAGCCGGCGGCGAAGCCGTTCGCATGATGGCCGGTATGCGCCATCGCCGGACCGGTTGCGGCGGCTGCGATGAACGCGAAGATGCGGATGATGTTTTTATTGGATAGGCAAGACATGGTTTTCCCGGTAAGTGGTTCAATTCGATGCCGTCGACGGTCAGAACTCACCATTCCGGGGCGCAGATGCACCATATGGAAGCGGCACGCACCATATCTTTCACTGTGCGGAAATGCGAGTTCAGCCGTCGCGGTGCCGGTTCGGATTAACCCGGCATTTTCCAGGAAGCATATGCAAAACCCGAGCCTGCTGAACGGGATGGGGGAACCAGTGTCAGCCCGATGGCGGTCAGCCGCTTATGAGAACAGATTGCTGTTGAAGGTGAAATAGCCGAGCAGGAAAAGCGCCAGCGCGATGAGGAACTGCTTCCAGAAAGCCTTGTTCATGGGTTGTCTCCTAGAGGACCTTGTCGCGTTTGAATTGCGCGATCTGTTCTGCATCATATCCCAGCGACTGCAACACCTCATCGTTATGCTCGCCCAGGGCCGGACCCAGCCAGCGGGTCTCGCCGGGCGTGGCCGACAGCTTGGGCGTGATTGCCGGCAGCTTGATCGGCGTGCCGTCCTTGAATGCGTGCTGCTCGAACATCTGCCGCGCCAGGAATTGCGGATCGGTCATCATGTCGCGCACCGAATAGATCTTGCCGACGGGGACATCGGCTGAACGCAATGTTTCCAGCGCGTTGTCGATGGTCTGCGTACCGCACCATGCCTGTATGGCGCCGTCGATTTCCTCGGTGCGCGGCACCCGTCCGTCGTTGCGTGCCAGTTGCGGATCGTTCGCCATGTCGTCCCGTCCGATGGCCAGCATCAGCCGCTTGAAGATCGCATCGCCGTTGCCCGCAATAACGATATTCTCGCCGTCGCTGGTGGTGTAGGTATTCGACGGCACGATGCCGGGCAGCGCGCCGCCGGTGCGGGCGCGGATCACGCCGGCAAAATCGTATTCGGGAACCAGTGACTCCATCATGTTGAAGACCGCCTCGTACAGGGCCACATCGACCATCTGGCCCTGCCCGGCGACGCAGTCGGCGCCAGCCTTGCCGTTCCAGCGGCCGCCGGTGGCATCGCGGTGGCGCAAGGCCATCATCGCGCCGATCACGCCATGCAGCGCGGCCACCGAATCGCCAATCGAAATCCCGATGCGTACCGGCGGCCGGTCCGGGTGGCCGGATACATAGCGCATGCCGCCCATGGACTCACCGATCGCGCCAAATCCCGGCAGATCCTTCATCGGTCCGGTCTGTCCGTAGCCGGACAGGCGCACCATGATGGTGGCGGGATTCTCTTTTTTGAGATCCTCGAAGCCGAGGCCCCATTTTTCCAGCACGCCGGAACGATAGTTCTCGATGATCACATCCGCGTCGAGCGCAAGCTTGCGCGCGATTTCCTGGCCGCGCGGATCCTTCATATTAAGGGTGACGCTTTTCTTATTGCGTGACTGCACCGACCACCACAAGGACGTGCCGTCCTTCAGCACCCGCCACTGACGGATCGGATCGCCACCGTCGGGCGATTCGATCTTGATGACCTCGGCGCCGAACTCGGCCAGCATGCGTGAGCAGAACGGCCCGGCGATCAGTGTGCCGAGCTCAAGAACCTTGATGCCTGCGAGTGCGCCGGCGGAGGGATTGCTATTGTTCATATCGCCGTTTCGGGAACGTCTTTTTATTCTTGATTGCTTCGCCTGCGCGGGCAGCGAGGCAGAAGTCAGGTCGAGCGGCGGTCCAGCATCGCCCGTGCGATGGTGCCGGCATCCACGTACTCGAGTTCGCCGCCGACCGGAACGCCGCGGGCCAGCCGGCTGACCTTGAGGCCGCGCGCCTTGAGCGTCTCGCTGATGTAATGGGCGGTCGCCTCGCCCTCGTTGGTGAAATTGGTGGCCAGCACCACTTCATTGACGATCCCATCGGTGGCGCGCGAGATCAGTTTCTCAAGATGGATATCCTTCGGCCCGATGCCGTCCAGCGGTGAGAGATGCCCCATCAGGATGAAATACAGCCCCTTGAAGGTCATCGTCTGTTCAATCATGAGCTGATCGCCGGGCGTCTCCACCACGCACAGCAGCGCCGGATCGCGATCCGCGTCCATGCAGGTTTCGCAGACCTCGTGCTCGGTGAAGGTATTGCACATGGCGCAGTGGCGGATCTTCTCCACCGCTTGCGACAGCGCTCTGCCCAGCATGGCGGCTCCATCCCGATCGTGCTGCATCAGATGGTAGGCCATGCGCTGGGCGGACTTCGGCCCGACGCCCGGAAGCCGTCTCAAGGCTTCGGACAGAAAATCAAGACTGGATGGGGATTTCACGAATACGCAGACCGAAATTTAGAAAGGCAGTTTGAATCCCGGCGGCAGCGGAAGGCCCGCCGTCATGCCGGCCATCTTTTCCTGCGAAGTCGCTTCCGCCTTGCGCACCGCGTCGTTGAACGCGGCTGCGACGAGGTCTTCCAGCATGTCCTTGTCGTCCGCCAGCAGCGACGGATCGATCGATACACGCTTGACGTCGTTCTTGCACGTCATCGTCACCTTCACCAGGCCGGCGCCCGATTCGCCCTCGACTTCGATCTGGGCCAACTGGTCCTGCATCTTCTTCATGTTGTCCTGCATGGCCTGCGCCTGTTTCATGAGACCTGCGAGCTGGTTCTTCATCATGGTTCCTTCTCCTAGAAATTGTCATGCTGGACAGAGCGGCGTTTTGTGCCACCCTGGCCCTGATTGGTCAAATCGGCTTTATCGATCCCGGCACAATGGTCGCCCCGAATTCACGCATCAACGCCTGCACGAAGGGATCGCGTTGCACGGTTTCCTCGGCTTCCCGCTGTCGCGCGGCGCGGTCGGCCATCGCATGCGCGTTCGCGGTCTGCTCGACGGCCCCGATCTCGGTCACGACCCTGACCGTCTTGCCGAAATGCTGCGACAAGGCTGCCGATAGTTTGTCCACGCTGCCGGCGGAACACAGGGTTTCGAGCGGGATGCGCAAGGTGAATTCGTAGACATCGCCGCTGCCTTCGCAGCGGATCAATTCGCTTTGTTGCGCCAGCTGCTGCGACACACCGCGCACCGGCAGCGATGCGGCAAGGGCGGGCCAATTACCATCCCAGCCCAGTTCCGGCACTGCCTGCAGCTTGAGCGGCGGCAAAACTACCAGAGGTGTCAGTTCGGGTTCGGCGGGCGGTTCAGGTTCAGTTTTTTTTTGAGCGATGTCGCCAGCCTGTTCTTCTTCGCCCGGCAATGCAATCGGCGTTTCATCCCAGGGGGCTGGCGATGCCGCTTTTGCCTGCGGCGCCGGGGGGCTGACCGGTTGCGGCGGATTGACCGGCGCCACCACGACGCCCGGAGGCAGCTTGCCGCCGTTGCGGGCCGCTTCGAGTGCCGCCCGGGCCGGACTCATGCCGGTCGGGGCGCGCGCCGGTGCAGTATTGGCGGGCGCTGTGTTGGCGGGCGCGGTGTTGGCCTGCGGCGCGCTGGCCACCAGCTGTGCCACTACCGGGCTTGGCCGCGCAGCGGGCGCAGCGGCAGCCGCCGCAACCGACGCCGGTGATGAAGCGGGCTTTGGTTCGGCACCGCCGACGCCGGGCCGGAACGCCAGCATGCGCAACAGGGTCATCGAAAAGCCTGCGTAGTCGTCGGGCGCGAGACTGAGCTCATTACGGCCATGAACGGCGATCTGGTAGAAAAGCTGGATTTCCTCGGCATCGAAAGCCTGGGCCAGCCGCAGGATATCGGGCCGCTCCGGCAAGTCCTCGGGAAGCGCCGCCGGTACGGTTTGCGCCAGGGCGATCCGGTGCAGCAGGCTGCCGAGATCCTGCAAGGCAGCATTATAGGAAAGGCTGCGGGTCGCCATGTCATCGGCCACCGCCAAAAGACCGGTGCCATCCTTGGCGGCCAATGCATCGAGTACACGAATGAGGTACGACTGGTCGAGCGCGCCAAGCATGCCCTGCACCGCTTCCAGCGTCACCTTGCCGGCGGCGTAAGCAATGGCCTGATCGGTCAGCGACAAGGCATCGCGCATGGAGCCGTGGGCCGCCTGGGCAAGCAGGCGCAGCGCGGTGCCGTCGAAGGCAATGCCTTCCTGGCCGAGAATGTTGTCGAGGTGGCTGACGATATGACCGGGCGGCATCTGCTTCAGATTGAACTGCAGGCAGCGCGATAGCACAGTGACCGGAATTTTTTGCGGATCGGTGGTGGCAAGGATGAATTTCACATGCTCGGGTGGCTCTTCGAGCGTCTTCAGCATCGAATTGAACGCATGGTTGGTGAGCATGTGAACTTCGTCGATCATGTAGACCTTGAAACGCGCATTTGACGGCGCATAGACCGCCTGCTCGAGCAATTGCGCCATTTCATCCACGCCACGGTTGGATGCGGCGTCCATCTCGATGTAATCGACGAACCGCCCGGCATCGATCGCCGTACAGGCATCGCACTTGCCGCAGGGTTGCGCGGTGATGCCGCCGTTGCCGTCCTCGCCTTGGCAATTGAAGGACTTGGCGAGAATGCGCGACAGCGTCGTCTTCCCGACGCCCCGCGTACCGGTGAACAGATACGCATGATGCAGCCGCTTCTGCTCCAGCGCATGCGTCAATGCCCGGACCACATGCTCCTGTCCGACGAGCGTATCGAAGCTCTTGGGACGATATTTACGGGCAAGGACTTGATAGGACATAGGGACGCTGGCGATTGGCTGAAGAATGGTGAGCCTAATTTTACCCGACCCGGGCCATGCTGCCGTTCAGGAAAACACTGCAACCATCAAAGTGCCACATCTATGGGCATATGCGGGTACAACGATGGAAATCAACCGGATCGCCTGACGGCGGATAGACAAAAAGGAAAGAGGCGAGCCTTGTCTACGGCACTTGCGGGAAATAGCTGTGGCTGCTTCGTTCCCGACCTGACCAGGTTGGCCATGCCGCAATGCGTAGGGGCCCGCCGCTGCAAATTCTACCAGCAAAGCGGATGGAGTGCCCCTACTTTCATCATGCCGCCGGGTACCGGCTTGCGTTACGGAACGAGATGGCCGGTCGAAGTATGGCGATCAGCTTTTCCGGATCAGGCCACAGGCGATGCGGCCGCCGGCGTTGCCGGTTGGCTGCGTTGTGTAATCGTCGGGGTTGGCATGGACAATAACCGCGCGGTCGACGATTCCGTACTTCCCGGTATCGACGCGAATCGTATCCAGCTCAAACTTTGCCGTTGCTTCGCCTTTCGCATCAGCAACCAGGTTTTCCATATCACCAGCGTGGCGGGGCATTTTCTTCGCGTGGCTATGCGGATGTCCGTCCGGATTGAAGTGGCCGCCGGTGCTCATGCCGTCAGGCGCGGAACAATCGCCTTTTTCATGGACATGGAAACCATGCTGGCTATTGGGCTTGAGACCGCTGACCTTGACGGAAACCAGAACCTTGTCGCCTTGCTCCGCAAAATCGACCTGACCGGCGACATTGGATCCGCTTCTGGGCTCCAGCATGGCGCGAGCCTGCTTGCCGCCGGATTGCGTTGGCGACGATTGGCATGCCGCAAGCAAGGCAGCACTGATTACTAATGGGAGTAATTTCATAGTCTCAATCCTTTGGTTGTAATAGTTGGGTCGTTAGATTAACTACAAAAAACTTCTCTGTACAGACTTCACGTTTCCAACCGCCATGGAAACTTCGGCAGCGGATTTATTGCAATCCTAATTCACTCCAGATCTCATCTACCCGCTTTTTCACTGCATCCGTCATGGTAATCGTACGCCCCCATTCGCGCGTAGTCTCGCCGGGCCATTTATCGGTTGCGTCAATCCCCATTTTGCTGCCGAGTCCGCTGACCGGGGATGCAAAATCAAGATAGTCGATCGGCGTGTTCTCCACCAGCGTCGTGTCGCGGCTCGGGTCGACGCGGGTCGTGATGGCCCAGATGACTTCCTTCCAGTCGCGGATATTCACGTCCTGGTCGACGACGACGATGAACTTCGTATACATGAACTGCCGCAGAAAACTCCAGACGCCGAACATCACCCGCTTGGCATGTCCCGCATAGGCCTTTTTCATCTGCACTACCGCCATCCGGTAACTGCACCCTTCCGGCGGAAGGTAGAAGTCGGTAATTTCCGGGAATTGCTTCTGCAGCAGCGGGATGAATACCTCGTTTAGCGCCACACCCAGAATCGCCGGTTCGTCGGGCGGCTTGCCGGTATAGGTAGAGTGATAGATCGGGTCTCGTCGCATCGTGATGCGGTCGATCGTGAAGACGGGGAACCAGTCCTGCTCGTTGTAGTAACCGGTATGGTCGCCGTACGGCCCTTCGAGC
>NZ_DASZBA010000247.1:0-3273 GCF_035944575.1 Noviherbaspirillum sp. | reverse complement strand
AACAGGCGAAATGGCATAAAGCGGACGCATCCTCAAAGGTGTAAACTTCGTCCGATTATCTCATCCCCGACAAGCTCCTCGTGTCCCTCCCTCCTTCCAATAATGGTGCTCAGTCAAGCGCACCGATCGATTTGATGCGGGTACGCAATATATTTGCAACACCTTCGCGCGTTGCCGACTCTGATTTCCTGCGGCGTGAAGTGTCCGGTCGAATGCACGAGCGACTCGATCTCATCAAGATCAATCCGCAGCGTATCCTTGATGCCGGTTGCGGAGAGGGTGCCGACCTGCAGATTCTGCAGTCCCACTTCCCGGAGGCGCGCATCATGGGCATCGACGGCGCACCCGCCATGCTGTCCGAAGCCAGAGCCAGGCAGGCGACCACCGCCTCATCGATGAACAGGCTCTTGAAAAAATGGCTTCCCGTGAGGCTTGGTAATGGCGTTGGTGCGGGCCCGGAGCTTTTCTGCGGCGACTTCGGGCATTTGCCTTTGGGAATAAATGCGGTCGATCTGGTCTGGTCCAATCTTGCCCTGCATTGGCATCCGCAGCCGGACCGGGTATTTGCGGAATGGCGCCGCGTCCTCAAGGTCGATGGTCTGCTCATGTTTTCCTGCTTCGGTCCGGACACCTTCAAGGAGTTGCGTGCGGCCTTTTCCGGACGAAGCGCGGGAAGTGCCGCAGTGCTGCCGTTCGTCGACATGCACGATTTCGGCGATATGCTGGTCAATGCCGGTTTCTCGACGCCGGTGATGGATATGGAAACCATCACGGTTACTTACGAGTCTGTAGAGAGGCTGATGAGCGATGCGCGCGCCTGGGGCGGTAATCCACTGGCAAACCGCCAGCGCGGTTTGATGGGAAAAACATCCTGGCGCCGCATCGTCGAGGCTCTTGAATCGGGGCGCCGTCCGGATGGACGTCTTCCCTTGACCTTCGAAATTATTTACGGACATGCGTTCCGACCCGTGCCCCGCACCACCTCATCCGGGGAAACCATCGTCAGGCTCGACTTGCGTAAAAAGTGAAAGCAGATAATTGAATGAATCTACGTCTGAGATGGCGGCGCAATTTGCCTCGAGCCAAATATAGCCAAAATGCTAACGGCGATCCTATTCTGCAGGGAGCGTCAAGGCTTGAAATCCCTTGCCTCAGGGGTTACGAACGACCGTTTTTATGCTTGATAACAAGTGCCGTTCCGACTTATACTTCTAGGGTTTTGCGCGGTGCAGGCGACGCTCGGTTCACACGGTCACGTGAGAGTTCATCATGGTCACCCGCGAATGGGTCCTGAGCCGTAACTGCTCTCTGTCGCCGCGGCAGCTTGGGTCGGCATACGCGGTACTGTGCTGCATGTCGTTGATCGTCGCGGCGGTTTTCACCTTGAGCGGCGCCTGGTTGATTCTAGTGTTCACCATCCTGGAGTTGTCCGCCGTCGGGCTGGCGTTTCTTCTGTATGCCCGCCACGCGACAGATCGAGAACATATTGCACTTGCCGACGATTGCCTTCTGGTGGAGCTAATCCAGGTTGAACAGGTTGAGCAGTTCAGGTTGAATCCGCGCTGGACGCGCGTCGAGTCGCCTGTGAGGCGCAGTGACCTGATCGGGCTGGAATCCAACGGAACCAGAGTCGAGGTCGGCCGGTTTTTGACGGAATGGAAGCGACGGGAGTTCGCGCGGGAGTTGAAGCGCGCACTCGCGTCGGCGAGATAGACGGAATTCTACTTTTGGGTTTTTGAGGAAACTATGAAATATGCGAAGCGCCTTCAATCGTTGATGCTTGGTGCGTCGCTCCTGATGGCAGGTATGCCGTCATGGGCGGTCTCTGACAGTCCGGGTGGCCCGGCTGTTCGCCAGCTCAACTTCCAGACTCCAATAACCCGGATCGCGGAAGATATCTATTCGCTGCACAATCTGATGCTGGTGATCTGCCTGGCAATTTTTGTGGCGGTCTTCGGCGTAATGTTCTATTCCATTCTCAAGCATCGCAAGTCGGTTGGTCACAAGCCGGCTTCGTTCCATGAAAGTACGGCCGTTGAAATCGCGTGGACTATCGTCCCATTCCTGATCGTGATCGGAATGGCTCTGCCAGCCACCAAGACCGTTGTTGCCATGAAAGATACCTCCAACGCCGATGTCACCATCAAGGCGACCGGTATGCAATGGAAATGGGGATACGACTACCTGAGCGATAAGGTGGGGCAGGGCGAAGGCATCTCTTTCCTGTCGGCCCTCTCCACGCCGCGCGAGCAATTGACCAGCGATGCGATCGAAAAGCAGGTTAACTACCTGATGGAAGTGGATAATCCGATCGTCGTGCCAGTCAACAAGAAAATTCGTATCGTTACAACCGCGAATGACGTCATTCACTCCTGGGGTGTCAATGCCCTGGGTGTCAAGCAGGATGCGATTCCCGGCTTTGTTCGCGACACCTGGTTCCGTGCCGAAAAAGTCGGTACCTACCGCGGCCATTGCTATGAACTGTGCGGCAAAGACCATGCATACATGCCTATCGTCGTGAATGTGGTCACCGACGAGGAATACAACAAATGGACCGAAGGCAAGAAGAAGGAAATGGCCGCAAAGGCAGATGATCCGAACAAGACCTGGACCATCGACGAACTCAAGCAGCGAGGCGAAAAAGTTTATGCCGCCAACTGCGTTGCCTGCCACCAGGCGAACGGCAAGGGTGTTCCAGGCGCATTTCCCGCACTGGACGCTTCCAAAGTCGTCAACGGACCGCGCGCGGAACAGATCGGTATCATCCTGAACGGCCGAAATGGCATGCCTCCTTTCAAGGCGCTTTCGGATACGGAAATCGCTGCGGTCATCACTTACACCCGCAACAGCTGGTCCAACAAGCCGCAGGAAAATATCGTTCAACCAGCGGAAGTCGTCGCTGCGCGCAAGTAATTGAAATTAGGAGATTGAGATGAGCACCACAGCAGTCGACCACGCACACGATCATTCTCATGATCACGCGCACCCGCATGGCTGGCGCCGTTGGTTGTACGCGACCAACCACAAAGATATCGGTACGCTGTATCTTTGGTTTTCTTTCATCATGCTCTTGTCCGGCGGTGTGCTGGCCCTGGGTATCCGCGCCGAACTCTTTCAGCCCGGCCTGCAACTGGTCCAGCCGGAGTTCTTCAACCAGCTGACTACGATGCACGGCCTGATCATGGTGTTCGGCGCCATCATGCCGGCCTTCGTCGGCTTCGCCAACTGGATGATCCCGCTGCAGATCGGCGCATCTGATATGGCATTCGCCCG
>NZ_DASZBA010000246.1:0-19347 GCF_035944575.1 Noviherbaspirillum sp. | reverse complement strand
GCGGCGCCTATGTGCATGCGATCGACGGCGATGAGCAGGTGACGGAAGTGGTCCGGCGTTTCCGGCTGGCGGCCAGCGCCCGCGCCCTGACCCGCTGCCTGAACTGCAACGGCATGCTGCGCACCGTGGAGAAAAGCGCGGTGGCCGACAGGGTGCCGCATCACAGCCGGCATTACTACCAGCATTTCTATGAATGCGATGCCTGCGCGCAGGTGTACTGGGAAGGATCGCATGCCGCCCGCATGCGGGAGCGGGTAGCGCGGATGTTGGACGATGCCTCGGATGATGCCGTGCCCTGACTGCGTGCGGGGTGCCGGTAACTTCTGTGCGAGCTGCCTGCCGACCTGAGGTAGTCAATGCAACGGCCGTGAGTCGGCCTGCGGCCACTTACTCACGTACCGCCCGTCCTGCTCGCGACCAGTGCCGCCGCGGCCGACCGGGTCTCCACGCCAAGCTTCACGTAAATATGTTCAAGGTGCTTGTTCACGGTGCGCGGGCTCATGCCGACGATCTCGGCGATGTCGCGATTGGTCTTGCCTTTCGCCACCCAGGCAAGCACTTCCCTTTCCCGCGGCGTCAGGCGGAAATCCGCCATTGTCTGCGCACCTTCCAGCGCCGGCGCGGCAATGCGGATTTCTTCCAGGTAAAGCAGCAGTTCCGAACCGGCGTCGCCACGCGACAGACGAATGCTGAGCTGCTTGTCCGCCCGTTTGACGACCAGTGGCGCGGTGGACAGATCATCCAATCCCGCGATGGCAAGCCGTTGCAACAGCCAGTCGTTCAGCATGCTTGGCAGCGCGTCCGGCGACGCGCTGCCGTCATCGAAATAGAGGGATAGCCAGTCGACCGCCTTGGCGGTCTGCCAGACAGGCTCATGGTCCGGGCCGAGCACGATCACTGCGTGATCGGCCGCATCCATCGCCGTGCGTGCCCGCGCCATCATGCGTGCGCCGCGGATGTGGGTAGTGATGCGGGCGATCACCTGCCGCGGCTGGATCGGCTTGGTGACGTAATCGACGCCGCCGACTTCGAAGCCTTTCACCACATGCTCGGTTTCGGTCAGCCCGGTCATGAAGACCACCGGTATATCGCTCGCACTGCGCATCCGCTTGATGCGGCGGCAGGTTTCGAAACCATCGAGTCCCGGCATGACGGCGTCCAGCAGGATCAGGTCCGGCACCACGAAATTCAACCGTTCGATGGCGCTCAGTCCGTCTGTCGCCACCAGCACCGTATGGCCGCTTTCGTTGAGCGCGTCGGACAGCAGCGCAAGATTGGCGGGCACGTCGTCCACGATCAGTACCACATTGCTATTGGATATTGTCCATGTCATGGCGTATCAGTTCCTTGATGCGAATGGAGTAGTCGTTCAGGCGAAAGCGTTTGACCAGTTGCCGCAGCTCGCCGGTGAACGGTGCGTACACGGCGTCACGTCGCTCGATGTCGTCCAGTTTGTCGAGAATGCCCTTGACGTAGCCGACCGAGCCGAGTTCGAGCAACGCCGTTAACTCGGCGTTGGGCGGCACCACCATGACCGTGCTTGCAGAAGCTGATGTGGATGCCGCTACAGGCGGGCTTTGCGGCCTGGCGAGCCATTCGATATGCAGGTGGCGTTTCAGCGCCGACAGCAGGTCGGTCAGCGATACCGGCTTGACGAGGAAGCCGTCGTGGCAGGCGTCATCGCCGTGGCGCGGCACGGACTCAAAGGCATTGGCCGAGACGATCAGGATGGGAAGACGCAGATGGCCGCGCTCGCGCAGCGTGCGGCAGAGCGTCCAGCCGTCCATGCCCGGCATCGATATGTCCAGCATCACCATGTCGGGCTGCACGCGGTCCATGCAGGCAAGGCAATCCGCGCCGCTGCCGGCCTGCGTTATTTCGAAGCCGAGCGGCGTCAGCATGTCGGCCAGGACGTTGCGCTGCGACGCCTGGTCGTCCACCAGCAGGATCCGCTTGCGCGGCCCGAGATAGCCGAGCACATGGTCCTGCGGCTTGATCCTCGGGCGCGGCGAGTGCACTTCGGGCAGATACAGTTTCAGCGTAAAGGTACTGCCCGCATGCAGGCTGCTGGCTACCGATAACTCGCCGCCCATGATGTGGGCAAGCATGCTGCTGATCGCCAGTCCGAGGCCGGTGCCGCCGTCATCCTTCAGTTGCGCGTCGCCGCTGCGTTCGAAGGGCAGGAAGATGCGTTCCAGGTCCGCCGCCGGGATGCCGATGCCGGTATCGATGATGTCGAAGCGCGCCATGCCGCGCAGGTAGTGCACCCGCAGCGTGACCGAGCCGGAATCGGTGAATTTCACCGCGTTGCCGAGCAGGTTGATCAGGATTTGCCGCACCCGCTTGCGGTCAGCCTGCACCACCGCCGGCAGCCGACCCATTTGGGTGAAATGAAATGCAAGGCCCCTTTCGGCGGCCTGCGGCGTGAACATGCGCACCAGTTGATCAAGGAATTCCTGCAGCGGCAGTTCGTCAGCGTCGAGACGCATCTTTCCCGCCTCGATGCGGGCGATGTCGAGCAGGCCGTCGATCAGGCTCAGCAGATGTTCGCCGCTGCCGCGTATCACGTCGACGGCTTCGCGCCGGGATTCCGGCAGCGACGCATCCATCTGCAGGATCTGCGCATAACCGAGGATGCTGTTGAGCGGCGTGCGCAGTTCGTGACTCATGCCGGTCACATAGCGGCTCTTGGCGAGATTTGCTGCTTCCGCCGCTTCCTTCGCCCGCTGCAGTTCGATGTCGGTCTGGCGGTGGGCGTCGATCTCCTGCAGAAGCAGATTGGTCTGGCGGTCCGATTCCTGTTGCGCCACCTGCCTGCTCTCGTTTGTGAGCACCAGCCACCATGAGCCGACGCCGGTCGGCAGCAGCAGGGCGGCGAAAAGATGCAGGAAGACATTGCGCAGCGATTCCGGCGAGGTTGTCGACAGCGAGCCCGGACCGGCTCCGCGGGCCAGTTCCTGGAAGTAGATCAGGCTCAGCACGGTAGCCAGCGCGCCCGCCAGCACGCCGAAGAGCAGAAGGTACTGGCCGATCCTGCTTTGCAGCGTCGCCATCATGCGTTCCGGCAGCAGCCGTTGCAATGCGCCCGCCGCCTGCTCCGGCAGGCGGGAACCGGTCTTGCAGCGGTCGTTGCAGCGCGCATCGAGCGAGCAGCACAGCGAGCAGATCGCGCCCTTGTAGGCCGGGCAGTGCGCCATGTCGTCGGTCTCGAAACGGTTTTCGCAGATCACGCATTGCAGCGACCTGCCTGCCTCGGCCTTGAGCGTGTCGGTGCGGGCGAGATAGAAGCGGCCTCCGGTTGCCATTGCGATCAGCGGCGCAATCACGATCGCGCTGCCGAGCGCGATGAACGGTGCCAGCGCCTGCGCGGTCGACCCGGCCACGCCGGACAGCGCCGCGCCCGAAAGCAGCGACGCCAGCAGCATCGCGCCGACGCCGACCGGATTGACGTCGTACAGATGTGCGCGCTTGAACTCGATATGCGGCGGCGAAAGGCCGAGCGGCTTGTTGATCACGAGATCGGACACCACCGCGCCGATCCAGGAAATGGCGACGAGCGAATAGACGGTGAGGACGTGTTCCAGCGCCTTGAAGACGCCGACCTGCATCAGCAGCACCGCGATCAGCACATTGAAAACCAGCCACACCACCCGGCCCGGATGGCTGTGCGTCAGGCGGGCGAAGAAGTTTGACCAGGCAAGCGAGCCGGCATACGCATTCGTAACGTTGATCTTGATCTGCGACACGAGCACATACAGGGTGACGGCGCCGAGCACCCATGCGGGGCTGGAGAAGACATACGAAAAGCCGACCAGGTACATCCGGGTCGGCTCCATCGCCGCATCGATCGGCACCTCATGCTGGATGGCGAGGAAGGCGAGCAGGGCGCCGCCCAGCATCTTCAGGGCGCCGAGGACGATCCATGCCGGGCCGGCGGCGATCAGCGCGGTCCACCAGCGCAGCCGGTTCTGCGGTGTCTTTTCCGGCAGGAAGCGCAGGAAATCCACCTGCTCGCCGATCTGGGCGATCAGCGAGAACGCGATGCTGGCCGCCGCGCCGAAGAGCAGCGGGTTGAATGTCGTACCGTCCTCCACCTTGCCGGAGAAGGTAAGCAGGTCGGACAGCACGGTCGGCTCCTTCGCCAGCACGCAGGCATACGGCAGGATGAGCAAAAGCAGCCACAAGGGCTGCGTCCATACCTGCAGGCGGCTGATGAAGGTGATGCCATGGGTGACCAGTGGGATCACCGCCAGCGAGCAGACGATGTAGCCCCAGACGATCGGCAGGCCGAAATACAGCTCGACCGCCTGCGCCATGATCGACGCCTCCAGCGCGAAGAAGATGAACGTGAACGATGCGTAGATCAGCGAGGTGATGGTGGAGCCGATATAGCCGAAGCCCGCGCCGCGGGTCAGCAGGTCCATGTCGACGCCGTACTTGGCTGAGTAATAACTGATCGGCAGACCGGTCAGGAAGATGAGCGCCGACACGCACAGGATTGCCCAGAATGCGTTGGCGAATCCATAACTCAGTGTGATCGCGCCGCCGATCGCTTCCAGCGCGAGGAAGGAGATCGCGCCGAGCGCCGTATTGGCAATGCGGAACTCGGACCATTTGCGAAAGGCGCGCGGTGTGAAGCGCAGCGCGTAGTCTTCAAGCGTCTCGTTCGCGACCCAGGTGTTGTAGTCGCGCCGGATCTTGACGATGCGCTGGGTGGCAGGGCTATCCATTGTTTCTCCCATCGGCGGAGCGCCGCATGCATTGGTGCGCGTTGTGGTGCGGTGGCCGCTTTTACCTCCTTGATAGCAATATCCGAACCAGCGGCATGCGCCGTGCATGACCAAGGCATGCGAGCCACATGCGTCGCATGACAAGACATACGTCGTTTGACGTAGAGCGCTGCAGGCATGCCGTCGATCGCAGCGTTCATGCACCATGCCGTCACCGATATTGCACTGCAGCGATGCATCTGCCGAACAAAGCAGTGCATGCCTTGGCTTTTCCTGCATGCCATTCCGTCAATTACGTCAAACGACGTATTGCTGCATCGCAGCGATATTTTCTACTCTTCATCCCAAGACGCGCCGCATGAACAGCAAGCCGGCAAGGCACACCGACATCGCCGCGCATCCCGAGTTTTCCCGCTTGTCCGAACCATCACTGCCTGAAAGGAGTACCGCATGTCCAACCCGTCCTCTCCAGCCATCAAGTCGGCACGTCGCCGTCAAGTCCTGATTGGCCTGGCCGCCGCAACCGCGATGGCATCCCACGCAGTGGTTTTTGCGCAGCAGTTCCCGACCGCGAAAGTCAACACCACCAAGCTCGCCGTCACCGATACCGAAGTCACCGTCGGCCAGCTGCACTCCGCCTCCGGCACCATGGCCATCAGCGAGACCGGTTCCATCCAGGCCGAACGCCTCGCGATCGACCAGATCAACGCGATGGGCGGCGTGCTGGGCCGCAAGATCAAGATCATCCAGGAGGACGGCGCATCCGACTGGCCGACCTTCGCCGAGAAATCGAAGAAGCTGCTGGTGAGCGACAAGGTAGCGGCGGTGTTCGGCTGCTGGACGTCGGCTTCCCGGAAGGCGGTGCTGCCGGTATTCGAGAAGGAAAACGGCTTGCTGTACTACCCGACCTTCTATGAGGGCCTGGAGCAATCGAAGAACGTGATCTACACCGGCCAGGAAGCGACCCAGCAGATCCTTGCCGGCCTCGACTGGATCGCGAAGGAGAAGAAGGCGAAGACCTTCTATCTCGTCGGCTCCGACTACATCTGGCCGCGCACCTCGATGAAGATCGCCCGCAAGCACATCGAGACCGTACTGAAGGGGCAGGTCGTCGGCGAGGACTATTACCCGCTCGGCAACACCCAGTTCGGATCGCTCATCAACAAGATGAAGCTGAAAAAAGCCGACGTGATCTTCTCGGCGGTGGTGGGCGGATCGAACGTCGCTTTCTACAAGCAGCTGAAGGCGGCCGGCGTGACTGCCGACAAGCAGACGCTGCTCACGCTGTCGGTCACTGAAGATGAAATGCTCGGCATCGGCGGCGAGAACGTCGAAGGCTTCTATGCATCGATGAAGTATTTCCAGAGCCTCGATAACCCCAACAACAAGAAGTTCGTCGCCGACTTCAAGGCGAAGTACGGACCGGGCGCGGTGGTGGGCGACGTCACGCAGGCGGCTTACCTCGGCCCGTGGCTGTGGAAGGCGGCGGTGGAAAAGGCCGGCAGCTTCGATGTCGACAAGGTGGTTGCCGCATCCAAGGACATCGAGCTCAATATCGCGCCGGAGGGCTATGTGAAGGTGCATCCGAATCATCACCTGTGGAGCAAGACGCGCATCGGCCAGGCGCAGAAGGACGGGCAGTTCAAGGTGGTGTACGAGTCGGGCCTGATCGAGCCGAATCCGTTTCCGAAGGGGTATCAGTAAAAGCGGCTGATGACGCATTGATACGCATCTGTGTCTCTCTGCCGGCTCCGTCCCCCTCGTAGAGGGCGTAGCAGGGACTCCGGACAACATGTTGTCCGCCTGCGGAGCGGATTGTGCGTAAGCACAGTCCTCTTGGTTGGGATGGGGGTGTGAAGGTTGATCGACTGCATACGCTGATTCGACCTCACTACCCCCACCCTAGCCCTCCCCCTGAAAGGGGGAGGGGACCCGGCACGGAGTGAGCAAGCACCAGTGATTACCTGCAAATTTCAGGACCCCCCATGACTTCACTATCCGAATTCGGCGCCATCTTCGCCATGCAGGGCTTCAACGGCCTGTCGGTTTTCTGCGTACTGCTGCTGATGGCGCTCGGCCTGGCCATCATCTTCGGCCAGATGGGCGTGATCAACATGGCGCATGGCGAGTTCCTTACCATCGGCGCCTACATGACCTACCTGCTGTCCACGCTGACCACGACCTATGCGCCGGCCTTCCAGCCGTACTACTTCTTCCTCGCGGTGGTGCTGTCCTTCCTCGCCGCCTACGGCATCGGCTATCTCACCGAGTGGCTGATGATCAGCAAGCTCTATAAACGTCCGCTCGATACGCTGCTCGCGACCTGGGGCCTGAGCCTGGCAATGCAGCAGGCATTCCGCTCCATTTTCGGCGCCAAGGAAGTGAGCGCCACCCTGCCGGACTGGCTGATGGGGTCCTTCCAGCCAAGCGAGAACATCGACATTCCCATCAACGGCCTGTTCATGATGTGCATCACCGTCCTGCTCACCGGCGGCATCTTCGTGCTGCTGTTCCGGTCCCGGTGGGGACTGCAGGTGCGGGCGACGATGCAGAACCGGCTGATGAGCGGCGCGGTCGGCATCAACACCCGCAAGGTCGACCGCACCACCTTCGCGCTCGGCTGCGGTGTGGCCGGCGTGGCGGGCGCGGCCTTCACCACCATCGGTTCGACCGGACCCACCAGCGGCTCGCTGTACATCGTCGACACCTTCCTGGTGGTGGTGTTCGGCGGCGCGCAAAGCCTGATCGGCACCATCGTCTCGGCCTTCTCGATTGCCCAGACGCAGTCGACCTCCGAGTTCTTCATGACCGGCTCGATGGCCAAGGTGCTCACGCTGTCTGCGGTGATCCTGATCCTGATGCTGCGTCCGCAGGGCCTGTTCGCCGCAAAGATCCGCAAGTAAACCGCGCAATTGAAAGGACTCATCATGCATGCGGCATATGAAAAAATGTTTGGCGGCAAATCGGGGCTGGGAGGGCTATTGCTGCTCGCCCTGTTGCTGGTGGTCGTCTTTCCCCTGACGCTCGATCTCTTTCGGCTGAACCTCGTTGGCAAGTACCTGACCTATGCGTTCGTCGCCGTCGGACTGGTGCTGTGCTGGGGCTACGGCGGCATCCTGAGCCTCGGCCAGGGCGTGTTCTTCGGGCTGGGCGGCTATTGCATGGCAATGTTCCTGAAGCTGGAAGCGTCCGACCCGGTCAGCACGAAAATCCAGTCCACCCCCGGCATCCCCGACTTCATGGACTGGAACCAGATCACGCAATTGCCGATGTTGTGGGAGCCGTTCCACAGCCTCACCTTCACCTTGTTCTCGGTGGTGGCGGTGCCGGTGCTGCTGGCCTTCATCATCGGCACCGCGATGTTCAAGCGGCGGGTCGGCGATGTGTACTTCTCGATCGTCACCCAGGCGATTGCCGCCATCCTGACCATCCTCATCATCGGCCAGCAGGGCCTGACCGGCGGCGTGAACGGCATCACTGATCTGAAGACCATGCTCGGCTGGGATATCCGCACCGATGCCGCCAAGCTGACGCTGTATTTCGTCAACGCCGGACTGCTGCTGGGCTGCATCATGCTGGGCCGCTTCATCCTGAATTCCAAGCTCGGGCGGTTGCTGATGGCGATGCGCGACAAGGAAGAGCGGGTGCGCTTCTCCGGCTACGACGTGGCCAGCTTCAAGATCTTCGTGTTCTGCATCGCGGCGGCATTTTCCGCCATCGGCGGCGCGATGTTCACGCTGCAGGTCGGCTTCATGTCGCCGTCCTTCGTCGGCATTGTGCCCTCGATCGAGATGGTGATCTTTGCCGCTGTGGGCGGACGCATGTCGCTGCTCGGCGCGGTCTACGGCGCGCTGCTCGTCAACTTCGGCAAAACCTACTTCTCCGAAACCTTCCCGGAACTCTGGCTTTTCCTGATGGGCGGCCTGTTCATCGCGGTGGTGATGTACTTCCCGAACGGCCTGGCGGGTTTGTATGAAAGCCATGGCAAGAAGTTGCTGGCTCGCTTCAAGCGGCGGTCGCCGAAGCCCGCGAAGGAAGTCAGGGTGCGCAGGCCGCAGAAATCAGGAGCGCCTGCAAAGGACAACGTCACACTGCCGGCCGCCGGCCTGGAGGCATCCAAATGAGCAAGCAACCCATAGGCGTACAAGCCCAGCACCGCCCGGTGCTGGCGATCGAAGGCCTGACCGTCTCCTTCGACGGCTTCAAGGCGGTGGACGACCTGAACCTCTATGTCGACCGCAACGAGGTGAGGGTGGTGATCGGCCCCAACGGCGCCGGCAAGACGACGGTGCTGGACCTGATCTGCGGCAAGACGCAGTCCACCGCCGGCAGCATCCAGTTCAACAACCAGGAACTGACGAAGATGCGCGAGCACGACATCGTCCGCGCCGGTGTGGGACGCAAGTTCCAGACGCCGTCGATCTACGAAAACTTGACCGTTTTCGAAAACCTTGAAGTGTCCTTCCCGCGCGGTCGCAAGGTATTCGGCGCGCTGGTCTTCAAGCGTGCGCCGGATGTGGTGGAGCGCATCCGGCGCGTCGCGGAAGAAATTTTCCTTACCGAGCAGCTGCACCAGCAGGCCGACCTCCTGTCGCACGGGCAGAAGCAGTGGCTGGAGATCGGCATGCTGCTGATGCAGGAACCGGAGCTGCTGATGCTGGACGAGCCGGTGGCCGGCATGAGCGTGTCGGAACGGGAAAAGACCGCCGAGCTGCTCGGCCGCATCAGCAAGGGCCGGTCGGTGCTGGTGATCGAGCACGACATGGAATTCGTCAAGAGCATCGCGCACAAGGTGACTGTCCTGCACCAGGGAAAAATCCTGGCGGAGGGCAGCATGGACGCGGTGCAGTCGAATCCGAAAGTCATCGAAGTCTATCTGGGCCACTGATTTCAGGAGCACATCATGTTCAACGTATCGCATCTCGCCTCGGGCTACGGCCAGAGCCAGGTCATCCACGACATCAATCTCAACGTGGAGAAGCAGGAAATCGTCGCGGTGATGGGCCGCAACGGCATGGGCAAGACCACGCTGTTCAAGACGCTGATGGGCGTGCTGCCGGCGCGCGGCGGCAGCGTGCGCGTCGACGGCAAGGAGGTCGGCGGAATGGAAAGCTACCAGAGGGTGGAAAGCGGCATCGCCTACGTGCCGCAGGGGCGCATGATTTTTTCCAACATGACGGTGCTGGAGAACATCCAGACCGGCTTGCCGGCAAGCGCCGGCGGCAAGGTGCCTGAGGAACTGTATGCGTTGTTCCCGGTGCTGCACGACATGCGTTCCCGCAAGGGCGGCAACCTGTCGGGCGGACAGCAGCAGCAACTGGCGATCGCCCGCGCGCTCGCGACCAACCCGAAGGTTCTGCTGCTGGACGAGCCGACCGAAGGCATACAGCCGTCGATCATCAAGGACATCGCCCGGACTTTGAAGGAAATCCGCAAGCTGCGGCAGCTCACGATCATCGTGTCGGAACAGGTGCTCAGCTTCACGCTCGAGATAGCCGACCGCTTCCTGGTGATCGACAAGGGCCGTTTTGTGTATGAGGACACGCGCGATCGTGTCGACGCGGCGACCATCAGCCGCTATTTGTCTGTGTAGAAATCAACCACTGGAAGGAGTGAAACATGAGGCATGGAGACATATCAAGCAGCAAGGACGGCGTCGGCGTGGCGGTGGTCAATTACAAGATGCCGCGCTTGCATACGAAGGCGGAAGTGCTCGATAACGCACGCAAGATCGCTGACATGCTGATCGGCATGAAGCAGGGCCTGCCCGGCATGGATCTGGTGGTCTTCCCGGAGTACTCGACGCACGGGATCATGTATGACAGACAGGAGATGCTCGATACCGCCGCGGTGATTCCGGGCGAGGAGACCGACATCTTCGCCGCCGCCTGCCGCAAGGCGAATGTATGGGGCGTGTTTTCGCTGACCGGCGAGCGGCACGAGGAGCACCCGAGGAAGGTGCCGTACAACACCCTGGTGCTGATCAACAACAAGGGCGAGATCGTGCAGAAGTATCGCAAGATCATGCCGTGGACGCCGATCGAAGGCTGGTATCCGGGCGACTGCACCTATGTCACCGAAGGCCCGAAAGGCCTGAAGATCAGCCTCATCATCTGTGATGACGGCAACTACCCGGAAATCTGGCGCGACTGCACGATGAAGGGCGCGGAGCTGATCGTGCGCTGCCAGGGCTACATGTACCCGGCCAAGGACCAGGAAATCCAGGTTTCCAAGACCATGGCATGGATGAACAACGTCTACGTCGCGGTGGCCAACGCCACGGGGTTCGACGGCGTCTACTCCTATTTCGGCCACTCCGCCGTCATCGGCTGCGACGGCCGAACGCTGGGCGAATGCGGTACGGAGGAAATGGGCATCCAGTATGCGGAATTGTCGATCAGCGGCATCCGCGACATGCGTCGCAATGCGCAATCGCAGAACCATATTTACAAGCTCCTGCATCGCGGCTACACCGGCAAGATCAACTCGGGTGAAAGCCCGGACGGGGTGGCGGCGTGTCCATTCGAGTTTTACCGGACATGGGTGAACGATGCGGATGCGGCGCGCAGGCAGTCGGAGGGATTGACGCGGTCGACGGCGGGGACGCCGGAGTGTCCGATCGAAGGGATACCGCATCAGACGGCGGAAATTGTGCAGCTCGAGCCGTTGCGGGTTGCGGGTGGGGAGAAGTAAAGGTTGTAAGCGAACCGGCTCCTTCCCCCTCGTAGGGGATGAGCGCGGGATTTCACGAAGCACTGCTTCGTGCCGCGCGAATCGGAGCCGCGTGCAAGCGGCGACGTGGAAAGGTTGTAAGCGAACCGGCTCCTTCCCCCTCGTAGGGGGAAGGGTGGGATGGGGGTGTGAAGGTTGAGCCAACGCATGCAATAGCTCGACCTCACTACCTCTCCTTGCAGGACGCATCTTCGCTTGCAAGCGAAGATCGTTCCGCAGGCGTGCAGCATGCTGCACGAAACCCCTGCTACACCCCTAGCCCTCCCCCTGAGAGGGGGAGGGGACTCTACAGAGGTTTTACGAAAGTCAGCACAAGCATATCTATTGTGAAAAAGGACATCCCCATGCTAGGCATCATGCACTACAACAAATTCGGCAACGACGGCTTCACCGACCGCGGCAAGGGCCGCACGTCACCCTCGGTGCAGACCTGCCCGGTCTGCCTGTGCCGCTTCGACGCCTCCGGCGGCACGCTGCCGGACGGCACCGTCATCCCCAAAGACCAGTGGACCGAACAGGTCTGCAAATCCATCAAGGACGACACCGTCAACGGCGGTTACCAGGCCGGCTGCAGCGCGGGCGTGTACCCACCTGCCTGATCAAACCATTTTTCGTACCAACACAACGAGGGAGAAACCATGCAGCACTTCACCATCAAACCCGGCGTGCCACTCGCCGAGCAGGCGGAACTCGGCCATAACCGCTGGCACCCTGACATTCCTTTCCTGTCGAGCGTGAAACCGGGCGAGGAAATCATCATCGAAACCCTCGACTTCCTCGACGCCCAGATCCTCGACAACGACGATGTCGCCGATGTGCGCGATGTCGACCTCACCCGGGCCCATCCCCTCACCGGCCCGTTCCATGTCGAAGGCGCCGAGCCGGGCGACCTGCTGGTGATCGACCTGCTCGACATCAAGCCGATCACGCCGGTCGGGTTCTCCGGCGTGTTCGCCAAGTCCAACGGCGGCGGTTTCCTCGCCGATTACTTTCCCGATGCGGCCAAGGCGATCTGGGATCTGAAAGGGCTGTACGCGACGTCGCGCCACATTCCTGGCGTGCGCATCGCCGGCCTGACCCATCCCGGCCTGATGGGTTGCCTGCCGTCGCATGAACTGCTCGCCGAATGGAACCGCCGGGAAGCGCCGCTGGCGAAGATGGGCCTCGCCAAGCCGCCCGAACCGAGCACCGCCGTGCTGCGCGGCGTGCGCGGCGCCGAGTTCGACCGCATGGCGAAGGAAGCGGCGCGCACCGTGCCGCCGCGCGAGCATGGCGGCAATACCGATATCAAGGACTTGTCGGCCGGCACCCGCATCTTCTTCCCGGTGTATGTGAAAGGCGCCGGCTTCTCGATGGGCGACCTGCACTTCTCGCAGGGCGACGGCGAGATCGGCTTCTGCGGCGCGATCGAGATGGACGGCGCAACCCATGTCGGCTTCGACCTGATCAAGGGCGGCATGGCGAAGTACAACATCACCGCGCCGATCTTCATGCCCAGCATCGTCAAGCCGCATTACGAGCAGTGGCTGACCTTCGAAGGCATCAGCGTCGAGAACGGCAAGAACTACTACATGGATGCCACCGTCGCCTACCGCCAGGCATGCCTGAAGGCGATCGACTATCTGACGCATTTCGGCCTGACCGGCCCGCAGGCCTACATGCTGCTGACCGCCGCGCCGGTCGAAGGGCGCATCGGCGGTATCGTCGATATCCCGAACTGCGCCTGCACCGTGTCGATTCCGACGTCGATCTTCGATCAGGACATCACGCCGAAGGGCATGCTGAATGACAAGGCGTACTGGGGCCGGAAGTAATCGCTTGTGGAAGCAGGGTGCGCTACACGCATCCTGCGCATGTTTTTCGATTGAGGATCACTATGCCGCTATACGACATCCATTGCAGCCATTGCGAGGGCACGTTTGAAAAGATGCTGCCTGTCAGCCGCCTGCACGAACCGACCGAATGCCCGTACTGCCGCACGCTGACGGCCGCCGCGCCGGCGGTCAGCGCCGGCAGGGTGGCATTGCGTTCCATCGAAACCTGGAAGCCGCGCAACCTGGCCGAGCAACTGGCGGGCATGGGCGCGACCGGACCGGGGTCGCATGCGAAGGCGGGCAGGAGCAGCGTTTTGCACAATTGCAAGGGATTCAACTGCAGTATCTGCGATACCTGACTTCCGCTGCTATCCTCACGTCTTCCGATTGGGATGGAGACGTGATGAACAAACCTTTTTCCGCCGCCTGCGAACGCAACCGTGGGCCGATCCTCGCGATCCTGAAGCAGGCTTTCGCCGGCACCGGGCGGGTGCTGGAAATCGGCAGCGGCACCGGACAGCATGCGGTGTATTTCGGGGCGCATCTGCCGCACCTGACCTGGCAGACCAGCGATCTGGCGCACAACCATCCCGGCATCACGGCGTGGATGCAGGAGGCGTCGCTGCCCAATGTGCTGCCGCCGCTGCAGCTGGATGCGGGCCGGCAACGCTGGTCGACGGTGAACGAGGTCTACGACGGCGTCTTCAGCGCCAATACCTGCCACATCATGGCGTGGCATGAAGTCGGCGGCATGTTCGCCGGCATCGGCCGGGTGCTGGTGCCCGGCGGGGTCCTGTGCATCTACGGACCGTTCAAGGAGAACGGCAGGTTCATCAGTCACACCGACGAACAGTTCGATGCGGCATTGAGGGAGACCGCGCCCCACATGGGCCTGCGCGATCTCGAAGCGGTGCTGGAACTGGCTGCGGAACAGGGGCTGCTGCTGCAGGCGAACCACGCGATGCCGGCAAACAACCGGTTGCTGGTATGGCAGCGCTTTGGACCTTCCTCGGCGCGACCGGGTTGACCGACACGCGCGGCCGGATTAATGCAGGCGAATGTCGGCGCGCGTCCGCTCCTGGGCATGCAGCAGGTCGCCGAACATGTCGACGCTGAGCGGTTCGCTGAAGTAATACCCCTGGATGGCATCGCAGGCATTCGCGCGCAGGAAGTCGACCTGCTGCGACGTCTCCGCGCCTTCCGCGGTCACGCTGCATTCGAGGCTGTGCGCAAGGCTGATGATCGCCTTGGTGATGGCGGCATCGCCGGCATTGCTGGTGACGCCCTGTACGAAGGAACGGTCGATTTTCACTGCGTGAATCGGGAAGCGCTTCAGATAGGCGAGCGACGAGTAGCCGACGCCGAAGTCGTCGATGACGACACTCACGCCCATGCCGCGCAGGGTCTGCAGCAATGTCACCGCTTTTTCCGGATTGGCCATTACCGCATTCTCGGTGATTTCCAGTTCCAGGCAGCCGGCATCCAGCCCGGTTTCTTCGAGGATGGTCCGGATATTATCGATCAGGTGCTCGTCCGACAGCTGGCGCGGCGACAGGTTGACGGCAACCTTCAACCGATGTCCGGTGGCTTCCTGCCACTTCTTGTTTTGCAGGCATGCATGGCGTATCGCCCAGTTTCCGATCAGGTTGATCAGGCCGGTCTCCTCCGCCAGCGGAATGAATGTGGCCGGCGACACCCATCCCATGCTTGGATGCTGCCAGCGCAGCAGCGCTTCCATCCCGGTGACACTGCCGGACAGCACATCGATTTTCGGCTGGTATTGCAGGGCGAGCTGATTCTCGCGAATCGCATGGCTGAGGGCGTATTCCATCATCAGACGCTCGGCCATATGCTCGTTCATCTCGGTGGAGAAGTAACGATAGGCGCTGCGGCCGGTTTCCTTGGCGCGGTACATCGCGATATCGGCTTTTTTCAGCAGCGTCTCGGCATCGGTGCCGTCGGTCGGAAAACGGCTGATGCCGATGCTGGTGGAGATGTTCAGCGGCGTCTTGTCGCGCAGGAAAGGCGGCTCCATCGCCGTCATGATCTTCTGGGCGATGGCGCCGCCGCTGTGCCATTCGTCGGCGTTCTCGACCAGCACCACGAACTCGTCGCCGCCCAGCCGCGCCACCGTATCCGACTCGCGCAGGATGCTCTGCAGCCGTTGCGCGGTTTCCTTCAGCACGATGTCGCCGACCGCGTGTCCGAGCGTGTCGTTGATGTTCTTGAAGCGGTCAAGGTCCAGGAACAGAATTTCGAGCGAGTTTCCCGGACGTTCCGCCAGGCTGAGCGCATGGTTCAGCCGCTGATGAAACAGCGCCCGGTTAGGCAGGCCGGTCAGTGAATCGAAATGTGCAAGGTAAGCCATCCGTTCAGCGGTCTTCTTGCGCTCGGTGATGTCGCGCAGGATCAGGAGCACGGCGAAACTGCCCTTATGCATGAAGGAAGAAACATGGATATCGGTTTCGACCAGGCTGCCGTCGGTCCGGATGAAAGGCTGCTCCATCGGCGCCACCAGTTCGCCCCGTATGAGACTGGCGAGACGCTCGCCGACGACCTCCTGATGGCCTTCCGGGATCAGCGCCATCACCGGCTTGCCGATGACTTGGCTGGTATCCCCGGCATGCAGCAATGCGGCGGCGGCCGGGTTGGCGAAAGTGATCACGCCGTGCTGCGCCACGATGATGGCGTCGGGGCATAATTCCACGACCAGCCGGTAGCGCTCTTCCGCTTCGCGCAATGCCGTTTCCGCCTGCTTGGCTTCCGTAATATCCTGGGTCGTGCCGAACATGCGCGTTACCTTGCCGTGGGCATCCTTCTGCACGTAACCCCGCGCCGCCACGAATTTGATTTCCCCGGAAGGAAGCACGATTCGGTGCTCGACGTGAAAGGGCGCGCCGGTATCCCGGCCTTTTCTTGTTACGTCGCGCAGCAGTTCCAGATCGTCCTCGTGAATGAGGGAACGGCAATTCTTCGGCGTGAGTTCGAAGTGCCGCTGACTGACGCCATAGATGCGGTACAGTTCGTCCGTCCAGGTAATCCGGTCGGTGGCCAGTTCCCAGTTCCAGCTGCCGATATGCGCCAGTCGCTGCGCCTCGGCAAGCTGCCGTTCGCGTCCCGCAAGGGCGCGCTCGATCTTTTTCCGCTGTTCGATATCCTTGACGAGTTCGCCGGTGCGTTCGGCGATCCGCTGCTCGAGCTGTTCCTGCTCATGACGCAGCTTGTTGCGGCTGGTGCGCTGGTGCTGCACCAGGCCGGCCAGCGTCAGGCCGAGGACGGCGACGACGTTGGTGTACAGCACCAGCAGCAATAACGATGCATCGCTGTTGTCCAGGGCAAAAGGGCCGCGGCCGTTCGCGGTATTCCATGCCGCAATGATGCAGATCAGCCCGGAAGTCCAGGAAATCGTTGCGAGATTGAACCTGAACGCCGCCCAGATGATCAGCGGCATGGGCAGAAAGGCCAGCGGCAGGGGACCGAATGCGCCACTGAACGCCAGGTGGGAAACGGCTGGCAGCAACACTACGAACGCCGCCACCTCGATCAGACGACGAGCTCGCCACCTGACGTC
Organism: Noviherbaspirillum sp.; assembly: GCF_035944575.1. Lineage (GTDB taxonomy): Bacteria > Pseudomonadota > Gammaproteobacteria > Burkholderiales > Burkholderiaceae_D > Noviherbaspirillum. The sequence continues at coordinate 2,500 of NZ_DASZBA010000246.1, read as the reverse complement.
GCACCGAAGGCTCCACGCCAGGATCAGGAGCACCGCGATCAGCATGCCGGTCGTGTCGCCCAGCCACCAGGTCAGCAAAATAATTGGTAATTTTTCATCGGGCAGCTGGATCCCGAAGCGCAATGCGGACACGCCGATCAGCGCAGCAATGGCGCCGGCAAAGGCGGCAATTGCCGCAAACTTGAAGGCGCCCGTGGTATCGGCGATATCGGGCTGGAGGCTGGCGACGCGCTGTATCAGCAGTGCCGCGACAACGGCCTGCAGGCTGTTGCCGAGGCCTACGGCAAACGCGGCGGGAAAAGGCAGGCCGACGTCCCATGACGCCAGCGTTGCAGCGACGCAGATGGCCGGCGCCATGCGCGCTCCCCAGAGAAGGACGCCGCACAAGGCGACCGCCGACGGCAGCCATAAGGGACTAATCTCGGTCGGCGTTAAAGCGAACAGCCGGGAAAGCGAAGCAGTCAGATAGTACGCCGCCGCCAGCAGTACAGCCTGGGCGATGGCAAGAACCCCGCCAAGGGTGTTGTGTGCTGGCGAATGCGTGGCCGGCATGAAACATTTATTGAGCAACCCCATCCGATTCGCCTTCCATGCTGACGACGATGTACGTGGGAATGAAAAATGTTTTGAATAGTTCAATATGCCAGTTCAAGCCGGTGGATATTTGAAGCTGGTCAATAAAAGCGGACCGCAAAGTCATGAGGCGTGATCAAACATGCCGAAGCTTGCAATGCTTGCAATGAGTTGGCCGGACGGAAGTTTTTTCAACGGCCGAAGCGACGGCTGTTGCATTCAATGAGAGGATGTTAGGGCAGAGAGGGAGCCGGCATTCCTCCAGCCGGCTCCTACCTTCGGGGAGGTTGTCTTACTTGATGCAGACCGCCCGGACCTGCTTGACGTCGGTGATGCCGGACAGCACCTTCTCGATGCCGTCCATTTTCAGCGTCAGCATGCCGTCTTCGAGCGCCGCCGCCAAAATGACTGCCACCCGGCTGTGTTCCTGGATCAGCCGCTTGAGCTTGTCGGTGCCGAGCATCAGCTCATGCAGGCCGACCCGGCCCTTGTAACCGCTGCTGCACTGGTCGCATCCGACCGCCTTGTAAAGTTTGAAACTGCCCTTGCCGTCGCCGTAATTCTTGCGCCAGTGGTCAAGCACCGCCTGCTGACCGGCCTGTTCGTCATCGACGAAGGCCGCCGTGTTGCGCAATTCCTCGCAATACTCCGCCAGCAGGAGCTGTATTTCGTCGGCTGAAGGTTCGTAGGCGAGCTTGCAATTGGCGCACAGGCGCTTGGCCAGTCGTTGCGCCAGCACGCCCAGAAGGGCATCGGCGAAATTGAACGGGTCCATGCCCATATCGAGCAGGCGCACCACCGATTCCGGCGCGCTGTTGGTATGCAGCGTGGAAAACACGAGGTGCCCGGTCAGCGACGCCTCGACGCCCATCGACACGGTTTCCTTGTCGCGCATTTCGCCGACCATGATGATGTCGGGATCGGCGCGCAGGAAGGCGCGCATCGCGGTGGCGAAATCAAGACCGCTCTTGCGGTTGACCTGCACCTGGCGCAGGCCCTTCTGTGTAATCTCGACCGGGTCTTCCGCCGTCCAGATCTTGGTTTCGGATGTATTCAGATACTTCAATACCGAATGCAGCGTGGTGGTTTTTCCGGATCCGGTCGGACCGCAGACGAAGAACAGGCCATACGGCTTGCTGATCGCGCCTTTCAATCGCTCCAGGTTGTGCGGCAGCACGCCCAGCTTCTCAAGCGGGATCGGTTCGCCGGCCGACAGGATGCGCATCACGATGTCTTCGACGCCGCCGGCTGAAGGAATCGTTGCTACCCGCAACTCGATATCCAGCGGGCCATATTTCTTGAACTTGATCTTGCCGTCCTGCGGTTTGCGCCGCTCCGAGATGTCCAGTTCGCACATGATCTTGATCCGGGCCGACAGCGCGGTGCGGTAGCTGGCGGGTATCTCGATATACGGCTCCAGGGTGCCGTCCTTGCGGAAGCGGATGACCGTCTTTTCCTTGCCCGGCCGCGGCTCGATATGGATATCGGACGCGCCCTGGCGATGGGCATCCATGATGATCTTGTTGACCAGCTTGACCAGTTCATTCTCGGCGGCGGCGGAGATATCGGCATCGGAGAGTTCGACACCATCGTCGTCGCTGTCCTCCATGCCCGACAGCAGTTCATTGACGGAGCCGGTGTCGTGCGCCGCGCCGTAGAACTGGTCGACCGTCTTTCTAAATTCGCCGATGGTGGTAACGCAATAATTCAGCTTCGCCTTCGGAAAGATGCTGCTGATCATCCGCGCGCTCTTGGCCTGCTCCGGATCGGTGGAGAGGATCGTGATCGTCTCCTTGCCTTCCTCGATCGGCAGCCACTGATTCTCCTCGATGAACTCGCGCCGCAGATTGCGAAGCAGCTCGGCAGGCTTGACGCGATTCGGCTTGAACGGCTCATAGGGCACGTTGAAGAAACGGCCCAGCGCATG
>NZ_DASZBA010000245.1:0-31801 GCF_035944575.1 Noviherbaspirillum sp. | reverse complement strand
CCGACTCCGCCTTCCTGCCTGAACGGGAAGCGTGATGTCTAATGATAGGGATTCATCTCCCTCCTTGGAGCCTTCAGAAAAAGTTATCCTGGAACAGGCGATCCGGGACCTCACGGGCCTGCTCGCTCTGCCCACCTTGTGGGCGGGGCGCGACGGCCTGACCGTATTGCAGGTGATGATCGAGGCAGCCGAGCGCATCGTGCCGCTCGGCTTTGCATTTGCCCAGACCTACCTCCATACCGACAAACCCCTGCTGGAGATGCTCCGCGTCCAGGGGCGGTATGTCGGTGAACCTGACATTCATGCATGGCGATCGCTCGCCGCCGGCTGGGGAACCTCATCTCTTCCGGACGGCCGTCCGACACTGTGCGACACGCCGCTTGGCCAGTTGCGCGTGATTCGCATCAGCATGGGGTACGGCACCTATGGCGGAAAGATCTGGTTCGGCTCCTTCGACCCCGGCTTTCCCGGCTTCACCCAGTTAGCGTTCCTGAGGGCGGCGTCATCGCTCGCGGCCACCGGGCTGCAGGCAGCAAGGGCGAACTACGAGCGTGAGCAGGCAAGCCGGGCCAAGGACGAGTTCCTGGCGATGCTCGGTCATGAACTGCGCAACCCGCTGGCGCCGATCACCACCGCACTTGAATTGCTTAAGCTGCGCGAGAGCGGAGGTCTGCCGCGTGAATATCACATCATCGAAAGGCAGGCCAGGCATCTCTCCAGGCTGGTGGACGACCTGCTCGACGTGACGCGGATCACCCGGGGCAAGATCGAACTCCGGCGCGAGGTGGTGGACCTCAAATTGGTGCTGGCTCGCGCCCTGGAGGATACAGGCCTGCTCTTCGTGGAACAGCAGCACGCGCTCGACGTGGAGCTTCCTGAAGAATCGGTATGGGTATATGGGGACGCGGTCCGGCTTGCCCAGGTATTCTCCAATCTGCTCACCAACGCCGCCAAATACACTGACCCGGGAGGGCACGTGAAGGTGCGCCTGCAAGCCGGCGGCCTGGTCTCACGTGTGTCGGTACAGGACAACGGGAGCGGAATCAGCCCGGATCTGCTGCCCAGGCTGTTCAATTCCTTCGAACAGGGAAGCGCCACGATAGAGCGCAGCAAGGGCGGCCTCGGCATCGGGCTGGCGCTCGTGAAGAATTTCGTGGAACTGCACGGCGGAAGCGTAACGGTCGCAAGCGACGGCGTGGGCAAGGGCTCGGAATTCACCGTAATCCTGCCTGTGCTGAGCAACGACCGGCAGCCTCAAGCCCCGATCAGCACCGGGCCGGGGCATGAAGCCGGATCCGGCACGCGCGCGGCCAGGATTCTGCTTGTCGATGATAACGCCGACGCCCTGAACAGTATAAGCCAGTACTTGTCCTATCGAGGCCACGACGTGCGCGCAACAGGCGATCCGATCGAGGCACTTTCCATCGCCGCCGATTTTCATCCCGAAGTGGCCGTGCTCGACATCGGTCTTCCCGTGATGGACGGCTATGCGCTTGCCGGCGAGCTGCGCAAACGTGCCGAGACACGCGGGATGCGCCTTATCGCCTTGACAGGGTACGGTCAGGCAAAGGATGCGGAGAAGTCACTTGCCGAGGGATTCGACGTACACCTGGTCAAGCCGGTCCAGCTGGTTGAGCTTGACAGGGCAATCGCCGAGCGCCACCCGGCGTGAGATCACACCGATGACGCGATGCCGGGTAGAGTGTCTCGTTGAGCAAGGCGCTTCACCGATGGCGTATGCGCTCCCTGCTGCAGACCGGGGGAATGCGCCGGGCTCGTCCGTGGGGTATCTGGCGCTCGCTACATCGACAAGCCAATTGAACCGGACTAAATCGGCGTCTTCCAGGCTAACTGATAACAGCAGATTCAATGTCTAAACACATCGCTCCGATGGAGCTGAGGCGCAGCCGGTCCTGCTTGAACCGGAACAGTACAGGTTCCTTGCCAGATTGGACGATGCAATTCGCCCTTTGATTGATTCCGACGAAATCACACATACCGCTGCAACCATTCTCGGTCAGTACCTTGATGTGAACCGATGCGCCTATGCCTAGGTCAACCCGCATACGGATACGTTCAACGTCACCGGAAATTACACCAATGGCGTATCCGGCATTGCAGGACAATATGAAACCACGGCTTTCGGCGCAGGGTTTGTGCGGCTGAGTCATCTCGCCAAACCCTGCGTCGTAGAAGACGCCGAAACCGACAAGCGGGTGAAAGATGCGCAGATGCTGGCGATGTATCTCGCAGTCGCAGGGCATGAGGTATTCGTCGAGCACACTTCCAGGCGCGGATGGGAGCGCGCCGGGATGGAATTGCCGGACATATGCATACTGGACATCGGCTTGCCGGAGTTGGATGGCAATGAGCTGGCCCGCCGCCTCAGGGCGGAACCGGGAACGGCCAACGCCGTATTGGTTGCGCTGACCGGCCACGCGCAGGAACAGGACCGCGAGAAAGCCCTGGCGGCAGGCTTCCACCATCACCTGGCAAAGCCTGTCGACGCCGGCAAACTTCTTGTGTTGATATCCTGAAGACCGGTGACATCTGGCGTCCATCCCCGGTGTCCTCAGCGACACCGGGGATGACTACACCAGTCCCTTCTTCCTGCTATGCATGGCTCATGGGTGCTTCGATCGGCGGTGTCCCGACCTTGAACGATTGACGCAGAAGATCTCGCAATTCAGGCGTATCTTTATGCTGATGAACTGAAACAGCGTGCTGCACCGCTGCGTCCAGCAGTTCTTCTTCCGTATCGGCGGCAATGGCGATGGTGCAATGCGTGTCGCTCGGAATTTCCCGGCAGTCGATGAATTTGCGATCCATGATATGCCTCCTTCTCATCGGGATGTCAGTTGCACATGAGATCAAGATCGTTATAGGCCGGAGTACGAACCACCACAACATGAGCTGCGGCTGTGGATTTGATGAATGTCAAACAAGCCGCAACCGCAGTCCGAGGAGATGATGTCTTCGAAGCAGCAAATACAGCGAATTCAAACAGGCAAAAATTCGTCTTTTCCCCGGGCACCTTCCTCCGGTTACCGCTCTATCGCAGCGCACGTTCGAACGACGCGACGCTGGACTGCAAATCATGATGTTCTAGTCTGGCAATCACATGGGCCGCCATGCCCTTCGCCAACTCATGCTCGCCCATCAATATATGGCCCGCATTTTCTCTTCGGAGCAACGCCGCCTCTTCTTCACTGTGCGTGCGGACGATCGTCTGTATATCGGGATTCAGCGCTCGTGCGATTTCGATCATCGAGCGCACATGAAAGGTATCGGGCGTTGCAATCACCAGGAAGCTGGCCTTGGCAATGTGCGCCTGAATGAGGATGGCGGGCTCGGCTGCGTTGCCGGCAACAGCGGGAATGTTATTGCGGCGCAGATTCTGGACGATCTCCCGGTTGCTTTCGACAACGACATAGCTGATGTTTGCCAGGGTCAGCTTTTCGGCGATCCGTTTGCCGACACGTCCAAACCCGACCAGCACGACCTGCCTGGTCAGTTTCTCCTGCGGCACTTCGACCGGCAATTCCGCAAGGGGGTCTGCCGGCCAGTCAAATTTCCTGGCGAGGTATGAATGGGAATGCAGCCACTTCTGCAGCGGAGCGATCGCCTTGAAGGTAAATGGATTGAGCGCGATGGAAAGAATGGCGCCGGCCAGTACGAGACTTTGCGCTTCGGGCGGCAGCAAACCCAGGGAAAGGCCGAGCGCCATCAGGATGAACGAAAACTCGCCGATTTGTGCAAGGCTTGCGGAAACCGTCAGTGCCGTATTGAGCGGATAGCGTAGCCAAAGCACCAGCAGGAACGCCGCTACTGATTTACCCAGCATGATGATGAGTACGACCGCGAGCACCTGCAGAGGCTGTTCCGACAGGATGGCCGGGTCGAACAACATGCCGACAGAAACAAAAAACAGCACCGAAAACGCATCCTGGAGCGGCAGTGAATCTTCCGCCGCGCGATGGCTCAATTCGGACTCGCGCAACACCATTCCCGCAAAGAATGCGCCGAGGGCAAACGACACCCCGAAAAGCTTCGCCGAGCCGTAAGCGATGCCGATCGCTGCGGCGATGACGCAAAGCGTGAAAAGCTCGCGGGAATTCGTTCTGGCAACCTGCCAGAGCAGCCAGGGAAAAACTTTCCGGCCGACGACCAGCATCAGGGCAATGAAAATGCCGACCTGGCCAAGGGTAACGACGAGGGTCGTCCATAAAGATCCGCCGCCGTCCGGTGACTTGCCGCCAAGCCATCCCGACAGGGCAGGCAGCATCACCAGCACCAGGACCATGACGAGATCCTCCACCACCAGCCATCCCACGGCAATGCGGCCATTCAGCGAATCCAGTTCACCTCGTTCCTCCAAAGCGCGCAACAGGACAACCGTGCTTGCCACGGAAAGTGCAAGCCCGAAGACCAGTCCTGCACCGAATGTCCAACCCATGAACGTTGCCACCCCGAGGCCAAGCAAAGTCGCAGCGCTGATCTGCAATATGGCACCGGGAAGCGCAATGCCTTTCACCTCCATCAAGTCATCAAGCGAAAAGTGCAGTCCGACGCCAAACATCAGCAGCATTACGCCGATTTCAGCGAGCTGGTTTGCCAGATCGACGTCGGCAATGAAGCCGGGAGTAAATGGACCGAGCACTATCCCTGCAAGCAAATATCCGACGAGGGCAGGGAGTTTGAGGCGGGCCGCAATAAAGCCGAGGATGAGCGCAAGACCGAATGCGGCGGCAAGAGTGGCGATCAGGCTGACATTATGGTGCATAGATAACCGGTGTTCCCGAAGTGGATTTGAGTGAGACCGAGCCCGTTCGCCGGCGGGCGATCATGCTGGTGCCTGTAATTGCCGAAGCAATGCAGTGTCTGCCATGAATGGCATTGACCGAACGGGCTTGCAGCGAAGTGCAGGCCCGTCCGGCGGTTGCTCCATGGGAGATTTCGAACAATGAAAGGCAAAGCCCGTCCGTCTACGGAAAGACCAGCACCGGGACCATGGACTTGCGCAGGACTTCCTGGGTCAGGCTTTCATTGAACATCATATCGATCACGCCCGTCTTTCCGCGTGTGGCCATGACGATGACGTCGCAATGATACTGCTTCGCCGCTTCGAGGATTTCCTCGTCAGGGAGACGGGACATGGATACGACGGCTTCGCAATCGACATTTGCCTCTTCCGCATAGTCGAGCACCTTCTGTACGTTCACCTTTGCGGCGTGAAGACGCATTTCTTCCACGGTCTGGCCGGTTTGCAGCGAGTCTGCATCCGACCCATTGAACAAGCGTGGTTCAGCCACTGACATCACGATCAGCTTGCCTGACGAAAGTTTGGCAAGGTCGGTTGCCACTTGCATGGGCTTGTAGGACAACGTTGAGCCATCTACTGGCATCAGTATTGATTTGAACATGGGGTTTCCCTCCTGGCATACACGGAATCGATTCGCCTTGACCAAGCTGCCTTATTGTGTGGCGAGCGTTAAGGCGACGGAAATGTGCCGCAGTCTGTGCGTTCAGCACCTGCAGGCAAAGCAAGGGACAGCGGAAGCGCTATGCGCGGGGAGGGGGGAAGAACTTGGGGAGAACGATCGAGGCGTACGTCAGGATCACGGCGACCGGCGGTATGACACTTTCCTTGCCGCCGTTGTCCGCAACCTGAATGGACACGTAATCCGACATCTCTTCGATAGAGGGCAGGACATCTGTGGCGGCGAGGTCCAGAATGCCTTGTTTCGCGGCGCCATCAACGACTTGCGCAGGCTTTCCGGGCTGCGCTTCAGTTGATGCCGGGTTGCCTGCCTCCATCAGATTCGCGCCAACAGCCACAACGCACCCCTGGGCTGCGAAGACAAAAAGCAGAAGCGCGAGAAAGATGGCTTTCATGATGCAAAAAACTCAGTTTCGATATCCGTCAGGAATGTGACACACGTGAATTCCAAAGATTCAGTATTTTTCATCTTCCCGGGATACTAACCCAAATTAAACAGGTTCACTGCGGGCATTGATATTTGCTCGTACCAATCAATTTCCGGCGTCGGATCACTGGAATTCGCCGTTACCTGCATGCCGATGGGGTAGCGCATTCGTCCCGGCGTCGGGTCTGACCGGACTCCCGCCTCCTGGCCATTGCTTCAAGACGTGTCAGCTGAGCAGCGGATCTTCAGCCGAATGAAACACGAATCGATGTTTTCCGCCGCCTTTCGCACGGTACATCGCCACGTCCGCCGCCTTGATCAACTCCGTCGAGCGGATACCGTCATCGGGAAACACGGCTATGCCGATACTTGCGCCTATCTTCGCAGGTCCGATCGACGGCACGATCGGTGTATCGAAGCCGGCCAGCAGATGAGATGCGAGCACCTCAAGGTCTGATCGCTGATTGATGTTGGGAATCAGGATCAGGAATTCGTCGCCGCCGATCCGCGCCACGACATCGGATTGCCGCGAGCCTTCCTTCAGGCGGCGCGCCGCTTCTTTCAATACGGCGTCACCCGCGGCATGCCCGAATGTGTCGTTGATTGCCTTGAAGCCGTCTAGGTCGATGAACATGACCCCAAGCGTACGCTGGTAGCGGCTCGCAATGGGAATGCTGTAGTCGAGGATCGAGACGAACAGATTGCGGTTCGGCAGTCCGGTCAAGGCATCATGGCTGGCTTCGTGATCCAGGCGCTCGAGAAGCTGGCGTTTGGATTCCATGTCGCGCCTGATCATCGTCCACACCGACAAGATGGCAAGCATCAGAAACAGGACAAAGAACGTCGCGCTGTACTGATAGATCTTCATATGGATGACTGTCCTGTCCTGCAAGTCTTCCAGCTTTTCCTTCTGCTGCGCCTTCAGCCCGGCCACGACGTCTCGAAGCTCGTCCATATAGGATTTGCCTGCATTCGAATTGACCAGTTCCAATGCCTGCTCCAGGCCCTGCTGCTGGCGCACGTTGATGGTTTTTTCGAGTTCATCGAATTTGAGTTGTATCAACTGACGGATACGATCGACGGCTGCTTTTGAAGCATCGTCGTCCACCAGTCGGCTCAACTGATCCAGTTCCGCATCGATCCGGCCCAGGCCTTCGTGGTAAGGCATCAGATACGTGGTATTGCCTGTCAGCAGAAAGCCGCGCTGTCCGGTTTCCGCATCGTCGAAAGCAAGGAGGATGGCGTCGAGACTCTGCAGCTCGGCATATGCCTCGATCCGCAGGGACTCGGCGTTTGCATACCGGCCGGCGGTCCAGGCACTGATGCCGGCTGCGGTAAGAAAGCCAAGGAATACTACAACCAGAATCCAAAGCAGCTGCCGCTCCAACTGGCTGGATGAGTCCATGATGGCATTGTCGATGGTGTGTATTTCCTACACGAAACTGACCGGGATTGCGAAAACAGGCTGCTATTGCATAACGCGTATTTTGCTTGCACGCAAAAACCATGCGGTCATTGCGCAGATGCACATCATCCTTTTATATGCGGCATTGAAACAGGAATGCTGCAGCTTGTTGCGGCACCACGCCTTGCGTGGAGAAAGCATCCCGATTAGCGGCCGATGCTGCCGTTCAGCGTGAAATCCTTCATTTGGCTGCCATTCCTTGTTGTTTGCATCTTGATAAAGACAGATTGTTTGATCCTCCGTACTTAGTCAAGGTACTTCCATTTGCAAAAAGTCTGATTTCTTTATCCAGATACAGCGGGCAGGGTGCTTTTCAGGGCGCTGCCGGAACGATGTAAGCCACGCGGTTTACCTAATTTCGCCAGATGAACAAGCGGCCTATGCGATGTATCGAAGTGCCGCCGTCATTCACGGCGCTGTATCTCTTCACTTGCAATGCAGGCAAGCTCGCCGAGGGCACGTATTTGTTCGGGCGTGAGCTGACGCGGCTTCGTATCAAGAACGCATAGCGTGCCGAGGCGGAGGCTTTGCTTGCTCAGGAGCGGAAATCCGGCGTAAAACCGGATGAACGGCTCGCCGGTGACAAGCGGATTATTCTTGAAGCGCTCGTCCTGATGGGCATCTTCAACGACCAGTGGTGTGCGATGCATGATCGCGTGACTGCAAAAAGCCCATTCGCGGGGCGTCTCGCATGCGTCCAGTCCAACACGTGACTTGAACCATTGCCGGCGCGACGTCAATAAGGAGACCAGTGCCATCGGTGTTTCCGCAAACTGGCACGCAAGCCGCGTCAGCCTGTCGAAAGCCGGTTCCTCCGGCGTATCAATCAGGCGCGATGCGGCAAGCGCACGCAATCGTTCATCTTCATCCGCCGGCATGGGATAAGCCGCTTGCGGCAATGGAGAATATTCCGGGTCCAGGGCTTCCGCATCAGGCGCCTCCGTTGCGCCGGATTGCTTCTTGCCCCCCTGCTGTTGCAGCAAATCCATCACCGAGCTCAGCCTGACCCGCCGATGGCCGCCGGGTGTCTTCCAGGAGGCAAGCGCACCGCTTTCGATCCATAGCTGAGCGGTACTAACCGCGACACCGAGAAGGCGCGCTGTTTCACGGGTGGTCAGGATGGGATCGTCTTTCTGACCGGTTACCGGGGTCTGTTTCATGTTGCTTACCTCAATTGCTTTTTCTTCCCGCAAGTCTACACCTGCCCGTTGCAAATATGACGAATTCGACGGATATGCGTTTTACAACAAAATTTGACGATAAGAGTTGACGTGAGGAAATATTCGGTTACACTGCGGAAATCGTCAAATTCGTCTCATTCATCAAATTCGTCATATTTAATGCGTTAAACATAGCAGGCCGCAGCCTAGTCCGCCGACCAAAGTGAAAAGAGGAGGTAATTTTGAAGCGCTCGAAACTTATACCGAACTGGAATATTGGTCTGAAGCTTTCGTTGAGCACGTTTGCTCTCGTCGGCGGCATGTTCATGTTGTTCATCATCATCGGCGGCTATAAAAGCGCGCGGCAGGCAGAGAGCGAAGCGATACGCGAGGTCAGCGACAAGACGAGCCTGATTGCCGATACGGTCAGCATCGTCGACCGGAATCTGCGTGCGGAGGTGAAAACCTACGCGAAAGTGTTCTCAGCCAGCTTTCCGGAAAAATTCCGTATCGAGCAAGGACGGAGCCGGGAGATTGGCGGGAAGTCCGCCCCGGTGCTCATGAATGGCGACACGGAAATCAACCTGAATTTTTCGATTCCCGACCGCTTCACTGAATTGACCGGCGCCTATGCCACCATTTTCGTCCGCAGCGGCGATGATTTCATCCGCATCACGACCTCACACAAGAAGGAGAACGGCGAACGCGCGATAGGAACGCTGCTCGACCGCTCCCATCCCGGCTACAACGCCGTGCTGAAAGGCGACATGTACGCCGGCGCTGCCAGTCTTTTCGGCGGCCAGTACATGACCGAATACGACCCGATCAAGAACGCCCAGGGCGAGGTGATCGGCATCCTCTACGTCGGGATCAATTTCACCGATTCGATGAAGGCGCTCGGCGATGGCCTGAAAGCCATGAAGCTGGGCAGGACAGGCGAGTTCTACGCGCTCAGTGCCAGGCCGGGCAAGGACTTCGGCAAATTCCTCATTCATCGGAATAAAGAAGACCAGAACCTGATCGAGGAAAAGGATGACGCCGGCAATGCGTATATCAAAACCATCCTCGACAAGAAGCAGGGCACGCTTTCCTATACCGAAGCCGGCAAGAACGGCAACGCGCCGCGCGACCGTATCGTCGCCTTCTCCCATATCAAGGACTGGCAGATGGTTGTCGCGGGCGACGCCTACCTGGACGAAATCACGGAAAGCGCCGTGCAACAGCGCAACAGCAATGCGCTGGTTGCGGTGTTCATTGTCGCCTTTGTCACCGCATTACTGTACGTGATGATCCAGCGCCAGGTCAGCAAGCCCATCAGCAAGGCATTGCGCATCACGGAAACGGTGGCGTCCGGCGATCTGACGAGCGAAATCAAAGTCGCTTCCTCGGATGAGACGGGCCGGCTGATGGCCGCCATGCAGCACATGAATTCCAGCCTGTCCGCCATTGTCGGCGAGGTGCGCACAGGGACGGCAAGCATCGCCGCAGCCTCGCAGCAGATTGCGGCCGGAAATCTGGACCTGTCGGCCCGCACCGAGCAGCAAGCCGGGGCGCTTGAAGAAACCGCATCGACGATGGAGGAGTTGGCGGCGACCATTCGCCGCAACGCCGACAATGCGGTTCAGGCCCATCGGTTGACGCAGAACGCCTCCGAAATTGCCCGTAAAGGGGGCGATGTCGTGACACAGGTGATCAGCACAATGGGCGCCATCGACAGCTCCGCAAAGCGCATCGCCGACATCATCGGCGTGATCGACGGTATCGCATTTCAGACCAACATTCTTGCACTCAATGCCGCAGTGGAAGCCGCCAGGGCCGGTGAACAGGGACGCGGCTTCGCCGTCGTCGCGTCGGAAGTCCGCTCTCTGGCTCAGCGTTCGGCGACCGCGGCGAAAGAGATCAAGACCCTGATCCATGAATCGGTGGAGCAGGTCGGCGCCGGAGCCAGGCTGGTCGATCATGCCGGCGAAACCATGAAGGAAATCGTCGGTGCCGTCGTCAATGTCGCTGACCTGATGAACGACATCTCCGCCGCGACGCAGGAGCAGGCTTCCGGCATCGATCAGATCAACCAGGCTATCGGCCAGATGGACCAGGTCACGCAGCAAAACGCAGCCCTGGTCGAGGAAGCCGCTTCCGCAGCCCAGGTCATGATGGACCGGGCGGTGAAACTCGCCGACGTGGTCAGCTTCTTTCAGGTTCACGAAACCGACAAGATGCAGGTTGCGGCTTTGAGAGCCGTGACGGAAACAGCGTCGCCTGAACAGTCCGCGGCCCGGAACAAACGACTTGGTTTGCAAAGGAAAGAGCCCGGACAGATTCCGCATCGTCGGGCCGCATAGTGCAGGCCTGATGCAGGCTTGAAAAGCATCCCGGACACTCATTGATTGAAATGCAGCCGATCCTGCTCAACGGGGCGGCTGCAGCCGATGCCGCGCCATACAGGCTGCGCTCGCACGCATCGCCGCTGTCCGCGACTCGCCGCTCGGCATCGAGATACCGGATTGCCATGTCAGCAATCCGATGTGAATGACGAGTAACCAACTACCGCACGGGTTAGCTGCGCGACACTGTACGCACTTCATGGCGATGCGTGATAATAGGCGGAACGATTCATTCGCTTCATCCGCTCATCATTTCATAACTATATGCTTATCGGATATTTCGACCGTCCGCTGGTTCTGGTATCCGTACTCGTTGCCATTCTGGCCTCCTTCACCGCGCTCAGCATGGCCGGGCGAGTGGCAAGCAACACCGGCGCATCCGAGAGGTCATGGATCGCCGGCGGCGCCTTCGCAATGAGTATCGGCATCTGGTCCATGCATTTCATCGGCATGCTGGCGTTCCGACTTCCCATCCCGGTCGGATACGACCCATGGATCACGACCATGTCGTGGCTGCTCGCATTTGGCGCATCCTGGCTCGCGCTCTGGCAAATCAGTCAACCCAACATGGCATTCCGCAGTCTGGTTTCCGCGGCGGTACTCATGGGGATCGGCATCAATGCCATGCATTACACCGGTATGGCGGCCATGCGCATGCAGCCCGGCATCGAATACGATGTCACCTTGTTCATCCTGTCGGTGGCGATCGCCATCCTGGCTTCGGGAGCGGCGCTATGGATCGCGTTTCGCCTCAGGGATGGCGGTCCGCATGTCTGGATCGCCAGGGGCATCGGCGCGGTGGTCATGGGGATTGCCATCGCCGGCATGCACTACACCGGCATGGCGGCCGCGGCGTTCCCGGAGAACAGCATCTGCATGGCGGCCAGCAACGGCTTCGGCACCGATGGCCTGGCGATCAGCACCATCATCGCGACGGTGTCCGTGCTGGTCGTCGCGCTGTTGACGTCCATATACGATTCCAAGCTGACGGCGCGCACACAGACGCTCGTACTGTCGCAGGCGATTTCGGAAGAGCGCCATGTGCTGCTCGCGCGTGAACGGGAGGCGCGCGCGGAGGCTGAAAAAGTAAGTGCGATGAAGGATGAATTTCTCGCAACGCTGTCGCATGAACTGCGCACCCCGCTCAATTCCATCCTCGGCTGGACGCAATTGCTGCGCCTCAAGACCCATGACGCCGCGACGATCGAAAAGGGACTGGAAACGATCGAGCGCAATGCCCGCGCCCAGGCCCAGCTGATTGCCGACCTGCTCGACATGAGCCGCATCATCTCAGGCAAGGTGAGGATGGAAATGCGGCCGATCACCCTGCAAACGGTCGTCGATTCCGCGGTGGCGACCATCATGCCGACAGCACAGGCAAAGAACATCGTGCTCGAATCACACAGCGATCCGGAAGCCGGCGTCATTGCCGGCGATGCGGACCGGTTGCAGCAAGTGATGTGGAATCTGCTGTCGAATGCCGTCAAGTTCAGCGGTGCAGGTGGAAAAGTCCAGGTCATTTCCAGGAAGGTGGACGACCATGTGGTCGTGACCGTGACCGATTCGGGAATCGGCATCAGCCCGGAGTTTTTGCCATTCGTGTTCGACCGTTTTCGCCAAGCCGATTCATCGACGACGCGGCGGTATGGCGGACTGGGGCTCGGGCTTGCCATCGTCAGGCAATTGGTTGAGCTGCACGGCGGGACGATCCGCGCCGAAAGTGGCGGGGAAGGCAAGGGCGCCAGCTTCATCATGCGGCTTCCGGTCGCACAGCCCGGCCGATCCACTACGGTCAAGCCGGGAGAGCACCGCGATGCGGATGTATTGCACATGGAAGCGGTCCAGCCATTCGACTTGTCCGGCATCACGGCACTGGTGGTTGACGACGATCTGGATGCGCTCGGCCTCGTTGATAGCCTGTTAAGCGAATGCGGTGCCGAAGTCATCCGTGCCGCATCGGCGGAGGAAGCGCTTCGGCATCTCGGCCGGCATCGTCCGGATGTCATCATCAGCGACATCGGCATGCCCGGCGAGGACGGCTTCGGTTTCATGCGCAAGGTGCGCGCGTTCGAGCGAGGCACCGGAAACCGGGTGCCGGCAATCGCACTGTCTGCATTCACCCGCCTTGCAGACCGGGAGCAGGCGCTGGCGGCAGGCTTCGATCTGTACATTTCCAAGCCGTTTGAACCAGCCGAACTTGCTGGCAGCATCCGAAGCATCGTCGAAAAGGCGCCAGGCTCGCGGGTCCAGGTTTGAGGGCATGGCGCCGACGGCGCCGCGGATGCTGCATGCCTGACGCGTCATGGATGAAATCATCCCTTCCCGCGCGCTTATGGCTCATCAGAAGCCAGCGCGCCAGGCGCTGTTCGGTCGAATGAATCCGGTTGCAGGCCATCGACCGGCAAGCGGTGCCGAGATTTACCTGTGCATACTTTCCGCATACGTCGCAAAACACACCGCCTTCATGGGTGGCGGCCCGGAAGGCATCGATGGTCATGCGGGCGGCCGTGCCGGGAATCTGTCAGACCATGCTGTCGATCGAGGTCGGACTACCAGGAGATGCGACCACGCTCGCCATTCCTTCATTGCCTCCCGCACCGATCTCCGCCGCCTGCCCGGATCGCAGTTCCGTGACGATGGAGCCGATGCAGTCGCATGGAAAGTAGACGTGGGTGACCCGTTCATTTCACCTGGTAATGGCCTGCCCGAATTCCAGATTGACGACATGAATGGAAGAAGCAATCTGCTGCATTTCCTCCTCGGGAAGAAGACCGGGCAGCCGGTTGTTGCATTGCAACTTCAGTTTCTTGGAGGGATGCACTGCTTGTCGTATGTACGCCTGGCTATGTATGGAATCAAACATTGGGTTTGGCGTGATTGTTCGCCTACGTGGCATACCGCTTGATCGCGGCCGCAGCATGAATCAGCCGGTGTATTCCGGAGGGCCGTTTCCATGTTGAAAAAGGCTGGGCACGCGCCGATGTAAGACGAGATGCAGCAGAAAACGGAACGTGATTTAATTTTAGTTAATGAACAGTTGCTGATCCCGCTTGTCTAGCCAGCTATAGTCCCTTGATCGCAAAGGAAGACAGCATGAGCCTTGCAAGTGACCAGAATATCAATGAAAAAAATCTGTCCCTGATCAGTCGAAGAATGCTGGAGCTGCGGGAGACGGTTTTTTCAGAGTGGGAAAAGCGGGTATGCGCCTCCGTCAAGGGAGCGAGCGGCTTGCTGCATCCCATCCTGGTCAATACGCTGCCGAGCATGTACGACAACCTGGCCGAAGCACTGACGCCGGACTATTCAAGAACCAGCGCGGGCGTTACCACTCCCTCTGTTGCGGCGGAGCATGGCGGTGAGCGCGCCCGGCTGACCCGGTATGAAGCACATGCGGTTATCTGTGAATACCAGATTCTCAGAACGACCATTGTCGATGTATTGAAGCAGCACGATGTGCCCATCAGCGATGCTGAAATGCAGATCATCAGCTCATCATTCGATTCGGCGATAAGGGAGTCCGTAACCGCATTTACTCTTGCGCAATCCGCCTTTCGGGAGCAGTTCGTCGCCACCATCGCACATGATCTGCGAAGCCCGCTGGCCGCTGCCAGCATGGCAAACCAGATGATTCCGCACGTCAGGGACTTCGACAGGATCAACGGTCTTGCCGCCAAGGTCGACGAAAACCTCAGCCGTATCGATCAGATGATCAAGGACCTGCTGGATACCGTGATGTTCCATCGAGGAGAAAGGCTGTCCCTGCATCCGACCAACTTCGACATCATGGACGTGATCGGCGAAGTCTGCGAACAGGCCGTTGCGGTCTATGGTCCGCGCTTCGAGATGGAGGGCACATCGGTACGAGGTTGGTGGGGGCGCGATGCGATCAAGCGGGCGCTGGAAAACCTGATCAGCAATGCGGTCAAGTATGGCGCGCGGAGCACCACGATCCGCATTGCGTCAAGGGAATACCATGAACGGGTTCTTCTGTCGGTGCACAACCACGGAGAACCGATCCCGCCCGATCAGGTCGAGACCGTATTTCAGGTCTTCCGGCGGGCCAAGGCAGATCAGGTCGAGACCGTATTTCAGGTCTTCCGGCGGGCCAAGGCAGCCAGGGAAGGCGACCAGCAGGGGTGGGGGATCGGGTTGCCCTATGTGCGCAGTGTGGCGGAAAGTCACGGCGGCAGCATCGATGTCGATAGCACAGCGGAGAGAGGCACCACCTTTTCCATTGACATACCCATTGATGCAAGGCCGTTTCAGAACGCGCCTACTCTGCAGTGACGGTGACGCCGTCACCGATGGCGGCGGTTCCGATACATCGCAAACCCGTCAACGTCGCCCGCACGGCGTCCTCCAGCGGCGTATGCGGCTCCTCTCCCAGTACACCGAGCAGCTTACGGTTATCGAGAAAGACCGGTTGCTGCCAGAGGTAGCGCATTTCCTTCATTTCGCGCAGCGTCGGCACAAAGGGGGAGATCGCCATCAGTGCCCACCACGGCATTGCCCTGATCCGGACCGCGCTACTGCCGGTTTCCTCTTCTGCGATGCGGCGTATCGCATCAACCATCCGGGTGCCGTCCTCGTCCCGGTGGCCTTTCATGTGAAACATCGCGAAGGCATCAAGTGATGCATCCATTGCCACCAGCCGGCAGATCGTTTCGGCTACATCCGGCAGATAGGCCCATTGGTGGCCTATCCCCCGCGCTCCCGGATTCATGATGGCCGTCACCGGTTTGCCGGGTTTGACCAATCCCTGTGAAAACCAGTTGTTGCCGGCCTGCGGACCGAAAAAATCACCTGCCCGAACGATAAGGCTGCGCACGCCGGCTTCGGCGGCAGAGGCAAGCCGTCGTTCCATCTCCTTTCGGATGGCGCCTTTGCGGGTGAATGGATTTTGCGGCGACGACTCCGTGATCACCGGAAAAGCGTCTGGACCATAGTTGTAAATTGTGCCGGGCAAAACGATCCGGGCGCCGGACTGACGTGCCGCGGCAATCGTGTTGTCGATCATGGGCAGGACCAGCTTGTCCCAGTCGCGATAGCCCGGCGGATTCACCGCATGCACGATCAGCGAGGCACCTTCCGCCGCGCGGATCACGTCCGACGGATTCATCGCGTCGCCCTGGATCCAGTTGAAACGGGGATCGCGTGCCCGTTGCGATGCCGCCGCCCTGTGCAAGGCGTTGATCCGCCACCCGCGTTGACTCAGTTGGCGGGCAAGTTCGCCGCCGATGCCGCCCGTGGCGCCGAGTATGAGTGCATTACCTTGTGTGGTCATTTTGCCGTCCTTCATGAAGTAGGAACCTTGATTGTGCGGCGAAGGCGGGTAAAAGAAAATTGTATAAAATTGCATACCGTCTATACAAATATGAATGGCCGACATGGAACCGAACTGGGAGTGGTATCGCACTTTCCTTAGCGTGCTTGACGAAGGGTCGTTGTCCGCCGCAGCCCGCGAGCTGGGACTGACGCAGCCGACGGTAGGGCGGCATATCGATGCCTTGGAGGCAGCCCTCGGCGTGAAGCTGTTCACCCGTTCGCAGGAAGGATATGCCGCGACGGAGGCCGCCGATGCACTGCGTCCCTATGCCAGGAATCTGGCGTCCACCGCGGCAAGTCTGCGGCGGATCGCTTCGAGTCATGGCGATGGCATACGCGGCACGGTGCGTATCACCGCAAGCGATGTGGTGGGCGTCGAGGTATTGCCGCCCATTCTCGCGGGGCTTCGCCGCAAGCATCCCGAACTGGAGATCGAACTGGTGTTATCCAACCGCTCCGACGACCTGCTCAACCGCGAGGCGGACATCGCGGTACGCATGTTCCGGCCGGTGCAGGATGTACTGATCGCCCGCCGGGTCGGCGGCATCGAACTGGGGCTGCATGCGCATCGCGGCTACCTGAAACGCTGCGGTACGCCACGGACGACCGTAGAGCTTGGCGCGCATGCCCTGATCGGCTTCGACAGGGAAACCGATTTCATTAGCCGGTTCAAGCCGAAGTCGGGTGAATTCGACCGATCGAAATTCGCATTCCGTGCAGACAGCGATCTCGCCCAGCTTGCTGCGATACGGGCCGGGTTCGGCATCGGGATATGCCAGTCCGCCCTGGCCGCGAAAGACAGGAATCTTGTTCGTGTTCTGGAAGATTCGGTCTCCTGGACATTGGATACCTGGATTGCGATGCACAGGGATTTGCGCGACAGCCAGCGATGCACCGTCACGTTCGCGGCTCTCGCGGAGGGTATTGCGGACTACGTATCGACGCAATGAAATGCAGGCGATACCGGTCGCCCCGACGAAACGGCATCCGACCAAACCAGGCCTCGCAATGCCGGCCGATGCTTACTCCAGCAGGACGAGACACCGGACTTCGATACTGCGCCGGGGCGGCGCATCGGACGATGCGGTTGGATCAACAAAGGCGCAATGCGGCGCCATCCTGGCGGGAACGTCGTAACGCGAATCATAGGTTTTGAATGCCAGCACTTCCCTGGGAAGCATTTCAGGGTAGTAGTACCAGCGATGGTCGTCCGAATAGGTGCCGAGATAGATTTCCCCGCTTCGGTCCGGGTAGATGATGTCGCACTCCAGCCAGTCCCTCCGGGCGAAGCTGCGCGCATCGCATACGGCCAACGGCGCATCGATCGCCGGATACAGCACCGGCCGCCAGAGGTTGAGGATGATGAAGGGAAAGTCGAATTCGGCCGGAGGGGAAACCACGTGCAGCCGCCGTTTCCCCGAGCTTTCTGAGTAATCGTTGTGTACGCGGCCGACTGCAGACGGTTTCGATCCATCCCCGTGGCGTCCCATATCCAATCCTGGTCGCCCGGCGTCGCGCTGGCGCAGCAGGTGGTCGAAGGCGATGGCTCTCACTCCCCCGGTCATGTTCTTCGCGATTTCTTCCGCTTCACGGTAATACACGCGGGTAATCTGCTCCTGGTCCCGAAAATCGGTCACCGCCGACGGCGCGTCCGACAACTCGAAACCGGTCGCATCGAGGGAAAGCGATGAGGTGACCAGGCGCGCGTTCGCGATACGGCAGCTGCGCATATCGTATCCACAGTTCGTTTGTGCAGCTCCTTCCGGCGGCTCGTACATGTACTGGAAAGCGCGTTCGCGGGGCGTCGACAAGTAACCCAGTTCGCCGACCACGCTGCTTTTGAAGACTGTCTTGTCCATGATCACCTTTCATCGCATGGCCGCTTGCCCAGGAATGGAAGCGGCCGGACATGCGATGGAAGTGTATCGAGGCGGGCCAGATGTACAACCGCAAATCCTGCACGTCATACATGCGTGTACTGCATGTGACCGGCAAATCGATGGCCTGGTCATCCATGCGTTCCGCTCATGGATTCCATGCATAAATTGCGGTTGCGTCGATCTGTGCGGCCGCTAGACTGCGTTACATCGAACCTCTTTTGCGCGCAGCCCGGGCAGGCGTGCCTGATCCGGCCAAGTGGAGCTACCATGTCAATCAACCCATCCTGGAAAACACCGCTTGCGATTGTCGTATGCGGGGGCGTCATCATGGGCCTGTCGCTCGGGGTGCGCCATGTGCAGGGATTATTCATGCTGCCGATGACCGGTGACCGCGGCTGGACGCGCGAGGATTTCGCATTGGCGCTTGCCTTGCAAAACCTGGTGTGGGGCCTGCTGATGCCGTTCGCGGGCATGATCGCCGACAAGTTCGGCTCCGCAAAGGTGCTGCTGGCAGGCTGCCTGATGTATGCCGCGGGACTGTACCTGATGGCGCATTCGGCAAGCAGTGTCGAGTTGCTGTTGACCTGCGGCGTCATGATCGGCGCAGCCCTGGCGGCTACGTCGTTCGGCACCGTGTATGGTGCGTTGAGCCGGCTGATGCCGCCCGAACGTCGCGGCTGGGCGCTCGGGTTGGCGGGTGCCGTGGGAGGTCTGGGGCAGTTCGCCATGGTGCCGGCCGCGCAGATTTTCATCTCCGGCTTTGGCTGGCTGATTGCGCTGGTGATCCTGGCATGCGTGATGCTGGCTGCGTCCCCCTTGTCGAATGCGCTTGCGGAGCCATCCGCATCGCCGCGCACCGGGCAAAGGGAGCAATCCCTGCGCGAGGCGCTGGGCGAGGCGTTTTCACATAAGGGATTCTGGTTGCTGAACCTGGGATTCCTGGCCTGCGGTTTCCAGCTTGCCTTCATCGCCGGGCACCTGCCGGCCTACCTGATGGATAAGGGCATGAACGGTCGTCATGCGGTCATAGCGCTGTCGCTGATTGCCTTGGCGAACATTGCAGGCACCTACTATTCGGGCGTCCTGGGGATGAAGTACCGGCGCAAGCATCTGCTGGCCTATAACTACCTGATCCGTTCCGTCGTGATCGCCGCATTCGTGACCTTGCCGTTGACCGAATGGAGCTTGTACGGCTTCTCGGTCATCATGGGTCTGCTGTGGCTTGGGACGGCGCCATTGACCAACGGATTGGTGTCGCAGGTATTCGGCGTCAAGTACCTGACGACCCTGTTCGGGTTCGTGTTTGTCGGTCACCAGCTCGGCGGATTCCTGGGTGCGTGGCTGGGCGGCGCGGTATTCGACGCGACCGGGTCATATGACCTCGTATGGACGGGAGCAGTTTTGCTCGGACTGGTTGCTGCCGCGCTTCATTTTCCGATTGACGACCGGCAGCTCTCGCGTCTGCAATCCGCTTGAGAATCCGATTGAGAATTCGCTTGAGAATTCGCTTGAAAAAAGGCACTGAGGATCGAAGATGAAAAAACCGATCGGTACGGCGGAACTGCTGGTACTCGTCGCGCATGTGCTGATCGGCGGATGGGCTTTCCTCACCTTGCTGGAACCCGGCCGGACCATCGACATGATGCGATTTTTTGTATCATGCCTGTAAAGCGCCGGGTGCCGCGGCTCCCTCCCGGCTGGCTGTGCTGGTCGATAAGCGGGAGCGTATGGAGGAATGGGCGGATATGAAAGACGAACACACATCACCGCGTCCCGCTGCGGAAAGCCGCGCGGATGCGGTTCCTGCACTG
This sequence comes from Noviherbaspirillum sp., assembly GCF_035944575.1. GTDB lineage: Bacteria > Pseudomonadota > Gammaproteobacteria > Burkholderiales > Burkholderiaceae_D > Noviherbaspirillum. Next base: position 11,849 of record NZ_DASZBA010000245.1, on the reverse strand, counting down.
GTTGCGATGGATGTGCCGCCTCGCACAAGACCATCGAACTATCCCGAGCCCTACGCATCCCGGATGGCCGGGCGCGTCAAACGTGCGCTGGGCGACCCGTTCGGACTGACCCGCTTCGGCGTCAATCTCACCACCTTGTGTCCCGGCGCCGTATCCGCGTTGCGCCATGCGCATACCAGGCAGGATGAATGGATCTACATCATATCCGGCGAACCGGCCTTGTGCACCGATGAGGGAAAGACACGCTTGCGTGCCGGCATGTGCGCGGGTTTCAAGGCCGGAACGGGAAACGCGCACCGATTGATCAATGATACGGACGAGGATGTGGTCTACCTGGAGGTTGGAGACCGGACGCCGGGCGACGAAGCCGTGTATCCGGATGACGACATCATGGCGCGCCTGGTAAACGGCAAATGGACGTTTTTTCACAAGGATGGGACGCCGTACTGAATCGTTCCCTATTTCAATCCCGATGCATCAAACAAGGAGAGCAGATGTTCTCGCACATCTTCGTCGGCGTCAGCGACTTCGATCGCGCGCTCGCATTCTATGCGCCGCTGATGGCCACGCTGGGCATCGAACCGCGGTTTTGTGACCGGGAGCGGCCGTGGGCGGGCTGGCAATCGCATCCCGGGCCGCAGCCGCTGTTCCTGATCGGCGCGCCCTACAACGGCGAACCGCATGCGAACGGCAACGGCCAGATGGTCGCGCTTCTGGCATCCACCCGATCGATCGTCGACAGGGCGTTTCAGGTGGCATTGGATCATGGCGGATCGGATGAAGGAAAGCCGGGCTTGCGGCCCGAGTACCATGAGCATTATTACGGTGCGTACTTTCGCGACCCGGACGGAAACAAGCTGTGCGTCGCTTGCCACAGCGCGGAACCCTGATGTCTACAATGCCAGCAGCAGGGCCGCATACCCTCCGACACCCCCGACGAAGGCAAGAAAATCGGATTGCCGTTCATCCGGAAGCTCTTCCTTGATGGCATTCAGCACGATGCCGCCGCCGAGGAAGGCAATGAATATGCTGACGATATGTTCCGACAGGGCGTGCGAATATCCGAGCAGCCAGCCGAGAGCGAGAGAGAGCGAAATCACCCAGCGTCCGATACGGCCGTAATCCTCCTTGAAGTCGTCCCTCATGCCGAAGTCCACCACGACGAAATGCAGCGCCATGGCAACCGTGAAAAATCCGAAGGAAAGCGGGCCCATCGTGTTGTGATGGATCATCAGATAGCCGACCACGACGTTATAAAACGAAAAAGAGGCCAGGTGAAGCCAGAACACCTTCCTGCTTGCTTTTTTCTCGCTTCCCTCCCAGTCATCTCCATACTTTGAACGGCGTACGGCGCGTTCCAGGCCATAGAACACGGTGACACCGACGAGCGCGACCAGGAAACCGTGATGGTCTATCCACTGCAGCAGGCTGCCGGATGCCTCCTTGATCGTACGATCCGCTGCGGTCACCTCCGGCAATAAATGCAGGAACACGTAGGCGATCGAAACGCCGCCGGCAATCGACAACCACCGGCTTCGGGGAATTCCTTCCAGGAACTTGAATTTGTCTGCAAAGATATGAAGGAGGATGAGGCAGAGAAGCGAACCAAAGGAGACGAAGATCATTTTCGGACGGTTTCCAGGAAATCGGGAGGCGCTCCCATCAGATTGACTGGGTCGCTTCCATGTTGTGCAACCCGGGCAATGATTTCCTTGGGAAAGCGAAACGACCCGACGGCTCGTCTGAAGATGACATTAATGCAGGCGTAAAAATCCGTGAAACGGCAAAAGGCAGTAAAAGGCGCCATGCATCAGGGGCATGCGGTTGCCGTTGCAGTTGCCTTCCGGCGGCAATCCTGGCCTTCCGTTCAGGGGACGATCGTCGTGAAGAGATAGACGGCGAAGATGACCAGGTGGACCGTTCCCTGCATGACGGTGGTGCGGCCCGTGCCCAGCGACAGCGTGGCGACAATCAGCGACAGCAACAGCAGGACCGTGGATTTGACGTCGATCCCCAGCGAGAGCGTCCAGCCGGTCATCAATGAAACGATGGCGACGGCGGGGATGGTGAGCCCGATGCTCGCCAATGCCGAACCGAGGGCGAGATTGAGGCTGGTCTGCAAGCGATTGGCCCGTGCCGCCTGGTAAGCGGCGATGCTTTCCGGCAGGAGAACCACGGCGGCAATGATGATGCCGACCACCGCCTTGGGCGCGCCGACGGCGCTTACCGCCGCCTCCAGCGTAGGCGACAACGACTTGGCAAGCAGTACCACGCTTGCGAGGCACGCAAGCAACAACGCTGCACTGACCGCTGCCATCCTCGCCGATGGCGGCGAGGCATGCACTTCTTCGTCGGCCACCGCAACGGCCGGGAGGAAATAATCACGGTGACGCACGGTCTGGACAAGTACGAAGGTGCCGTAGAGAACGAGTGAAACGATGGCGATAAAGGCCAGCTGACTATTGCTATACACCGGACCCAGTGCCGTCGTCGTATAGTTCGGCAACACCATCGTCAGCACGGAGATGGCAGCCAGGGTAGCCAGGGCCGCCGACACGCCGTACAGCCCGAATGTCTGTTCCCCGTGCCGGCGTGCTCCGGCCAGCAGGCAAATGCCGACCATGCCGTTGAGAATGATCATCACGGCGGCGAAGACCGTATCGCGCGCCAGCCCGGTTGTTTCCTCGCCGCCCGCGATCATGAGCGACACGATCAGCGCGACCTCGATCGCCGTCACCGCCACGGCCAGCACCAGCGTGCCGTACGGTTCGCCAACGCGATGCGCGACCACCTCGGCATGGAAGACGGCGGCGAGCACGCCCGCGAACAGGCCGGCCACGAGCAGGGCGGTGAAGAAGAGACCCAGCGCATCTCCTGCACCCAGGAGTGAGACCGCGAGCAGAAACCATGCGATACCGGGCGAGGCCACTGACCAGATGGGAAGTTTGGAAGAGAGTTTCATCGGAAGGGCGGGGTGCTATGGACGGCGCATTCTAACAACAAACGCGTTGCGCGCTTCCGGCAACGGTCATGCTGCGGTCCGACAGCATGCCGCTCAACTTTACATCGTCGGCAACACCTTCACCGGACGATCGCCGACGCTGCCGCCCTGACGGTTCAAAGCGAGGTCCTGAGGGAAAACAGTTCCGGAAACAGTTCCACCTCCAGCATCTTCTTCAGATAACTTGCCCCGGGGGTGCCGCCGGTGCCTTTCTTGAAGCCGATCACCCGCTCCACCGTGGTGAGGTGGCGGAAACGCCAATAGCGGAAAGATGTTTCGAGGTCGACCAGCTTTTCGCCCAGTTCGTAGAGTTCCCAATACTTGTCCGGTTCTGCGTACACCTTCAGCCACGCGGACTCGACGGAGGCATCGGCGGCGGTCGGCTGCGTCCAGTCCACCTTGAGGCGATCAGGGTTGACAGGCAGCCCGGCCTCGGCCATCAGGCGGACTGCTTCATCATAGATCGATGGCTGTTCCAGGGCGGCGCGCAGCCGGTCGTGCGCTTCTTCGGCATGCGCATGGACCTGCACCAGCGCGGCGTTCTTGTTCCCGAGCAGGAACTCGATCTCGCGGTATTGGTAGGACTGGAATCCGGACGAGTTGCCGAGGTAGGGGCGGATGGCGGTGTACTCGGGGGGCGTCATCGTCGCCAGCACATCCCACGCATGCACCAGCTGATCCATGATGCGCGCCACCCGCGCCATCATCTTGAATGCGGGCGGCAGGTCGCCGGCCTGCATCTGCCGGCGCACCGCATGCAGCTCATGCAGCATCAGCTTCATCCACAGTTCGCTGGTCTGGTGCTGGATGATGAACAGCATTTCATTGTGATTGGGCGAGAGCGGATGCTGAGCCGACAGCAAAGTCTGGAGTTGCAGATAGTCCCCGTAACTCATCGCATCCTTGAAGTCCATCCTGGCGCCGTGCCAGGATGCCGGTTTTCCGCTAAAGGGGCATTCCATTTGTGTCTCCTTCATCCTTCATTGCGTGCATCGTCAGGTCACCGCGTTCTGGCGGGCATCGAGCCGGTAGTCGCGGGTATCGAGGATGTCCCGCAACTGTTCGACCGCATCCCACACATCGGCATGGCTGGTGTACAGCGGCGTGAAACCGAAGCGCATGACATGCGGCTCGCGGTAATCGCCGATGACGCCGCGGGCGATCAGCGCCTGCATCACCGCATAGCCGTGACGATGGGTGAAGCTGACATGGCTGCCGCGCCGGTGGTGCTCCCGCGGCGTGATCAGGGCCAGCTCATGGCCGGCGCAACGGCTTTCGACCAGCGAGATGAACAGATCGGTCAGCGCCAGCGATTTGGCCCGTATCGCCTCCATGCCCGCTTGCGCAAAAATATCCAGTCCGCATTCCACCATCGCGAGCGAGAGGATCGGCTGCGTGCCGCACATGGCCCGCCGTATGCCTTCGCCCGGCCGGAACTCCGGCTGCATGGCAAACGGCGTCGCGTGGCTCCACCATCCGGACAAGGGCTGGCGGAAACGGGCATGGTGGCGCGGCGCGATCCAGGCAAATGCCGGCGCACCGGGTCCGCCGTTGAGGTATTTGTAGGTGCAGCCGATGGCGAAATCGGCGTTGCAGCCGTTCAGGTCGACCGGCACGGCGCCGGCGGAATGGGCAAGGTCCCACAATACCAGCGCTCCCTTTTCCCGTGCCGCCGCCGTCACCGCGCGCATGTCGTGCAGGTGGCCGGTGCGGTAGTTCACATGCGTGAGCATGACGACCGCCGTCTCGCCGTCGACGGCGCCGGTAATGTCCTCCGGCGCATCGGCCATGCGCACCTGGTAGCCGCGGTCCAGCCACCCGGCCAGGCCCTGGGCCATGTAAAGGTCGGTCGGAAAATTGTCGCGCTCCGTCAGGATCACCTTGCGCCGTGCGCCGTCCGGCGAGGCGGCCTGCAGGTCCAATGCACCGGCGAGCAGCTTGAACAGATTGATGGAGGTCGAGTCGGTGATCACCACCTCGTCGTCCTGCGCGCCGATCAGCGGGGCCAGCTTGTTGCCCAGACGGGCGGGCAGGTCGAACCAGCCGGCCTTGTTCCAGCTGCGGATCAGATCATTGCCCCATTCCGCCTCGATCACCTGCATGCCGCGCGCCAGCGCCGCCCTGGGCCGCGCGCCGAGAGAATTGCCGTCGAGGTAGATCACGCCGGGCGGCAGGGCGAATTGGTCGCGCAGCGGCGCCAGCGGGTCCGCGGCGTCCAGCGCGACGCAGTGCTGTCGTGTCATTGTGGTGTCGTTCATGGTCGGTCCGTATCGTTTTGCAGGCTGCGCAGGATGGCGCGCACCGGGCTGGCATCCATGCCTTTCAGGCGCAGGGGCAGGGCGATCAGTTCATAGTCGCCTGCGGCCACCTCGTCGAGGACGATGCCTTCGAGGATCGCCATGCCGTGCAGGCGTACCGCATGATGCGCATCCATGGTCTTGGAGTGTTGCGGGTCGAGCGAGGGCGTGTCGATGCCGACCAGCCGCACACCGGCCTCCGCCAGCAGCGCGATGGTTTCCGGCGCTACCGCGGCGAAGCCTTCATCCCAAGCCCGGGTGGGGGCGGACCGGTAGGTGCGCAGCAGGACCCGCGCCGGCACCCGGTCAAGGAACGGCGTCACCTGCTCCGGCCGCACCAGGTCCGTGCCGATGCAATCCATCACCCGGCAGGGGCCAAGGTAGGCGTCGAGCGGCACTTCATCGATCGGCATGCCGGCCGGATCGTAGTGCGAAGGCGCGTCGCAGTGCGCGCCGGTATGGGTCGACATGGCGATACGGCTGACATGCACGGGACAACTGTCGCTCATCGTCCAGGTCGCCTCGGCGGTAAAGCGGGAATCGCCGGGCCAGACCGGTATGTCCGGACCCAGCAGCGGACTGATGTCCCAGAGGGTTTTGACGGTATCGATGGCATTCTCCACGCGAGGTTCGGATCAGTTCATTTTATGTGAATCCTCCCGGTGAATTGTGCGAATGTGAGGCGTTACGGCGGACGCTATTCGAATAAAATTGCGTAAATTACGCAAATGATCGAACTATATTCAATATGCAACTTGATGCCATTGATCTACATATTCTGGCGACCCTGCAGGACGAGGGCCGCATCAGCAATCTCGAACTTTCCGAAAAGGTGTTCCTCTCGCCGTCCGCCTGCCTGCGGCGGGTGCGCCTGCTGGAGGAGGCCGGCATCATCCGCCGCTACAGCGCCGTGCTGGATACCGACAGGCTCGGACTGGAAGTGGATGTATTCGTCGAAGTGACGATGCGGCGGGAAGACATGAGCTGGCACGAGGACTTCGTCGAGACGATTTCAGGCTTTCCGGAAGTGGTGGGGTGCTACATCATTACCGGCAACGCCAGTTACCTGCTGCGGGTGAAGGCGCGTGACCTCAAGCATTACTCCGCTTTCGTGCTCGAGAAATTGCACAAGATCCCGGGCGTGCAGGACATCCGTTCCAATATCGTCTTGCAGGCGATCAAGGAAACACATGCTCTGCCGACGGAACTGCTGAAGGATGTGGCTGCCGGCGGGAGAGACTCGTAAGATTCAGGCCGGCTGCCTGTATCGGAAGGGTTGCTTGCTTAGCCGTGCGGAACGCCGAGCAGGCGCTCGAACTGGCCGCGGACCACCGCATAGCATTCGCAGGATATTTCTTCCAGCTTCTTCCGGTCCACTATCGTCATATGACCACGGGTGTACCTGATGATGCCGGCCTGCTGGAACGTTCCCGCAGTGAGGCTGACGCTGGGCCGGTGCACTCCCAGCATGGCGGCGAGGAACTCCTGGGTAAGATGAAATTCCTTGCCCTGAACGCGGTCGTGGGTAATCAGCAGCCAGCGGGCAAAACGTGCTTCCAGGCTATGCAGCCGGTTGCAGGCCACGCCCTGCGAAACCTGTGCAAGGTATGCCTGACCGGCACACTTCAGAAGCTTGCGCAATGCCTTGGACTGGGCTAGCGCCTTTCTGAAGTCCGTCACCTTCATGCGCATGCTCGTGCCGGGGACCTGGCATATCGCTGTTTCCGTGGCGAGGGTGGCATCCAGCAGCAATTCGACACCGGTAAAGCTCTCATTGCCGGTGGTGCCGACTTCCACCATGAAGCCGTCTTCCATGATCAGTGTGCAGGAATGGGCGGAAGTGCAGGGGAAATAGACATACTCGATCGGTTCGTGCTGCCGGTACAGCACATCCTTGAGTTTGGTTTCCACCATGCTAAACAGCGGCAGCAACGGCTGAAGTTCGTCATCCGAAAGTTTCGCCAGCAGACGGTTCTGGCAACGGCGTGCCTCGGTGAGCGTGGCAGACATGATGCTTCCTTATGTTGCTTATCGTATTCACGGAAGAAACATAAGAATGATCAACAGGTGATCATTGATGGGCTTCGACCAGATAGCTGGTCTTTAGAGAGGCGCGCGCGAGACGGATTGTCAAACGGCACGTCAGAAAAGGCGGGGGCGCTCCATGCAATGCAGCATGATGCGCTAAAAGGAAGACCCTTCTTTACCGCATAAGTTCAAAAGTGACAAACCAGGCTTGCCGATATGCATGCGCGGCTTCCTCGCATCCTGGTGCGATAGCACGCTCCGGATATCGCTTCGGGCCAGTTGCGCTGCATCGATCAGGGCAACGCGCATGGACATGGGCTGCTGCAAGTGGACCGGGATTGCGGCATGACATGGCGGGCAGGCAAATCGGCCGGGTTCAATCATTCTTCTCAGAGATGCCTGCCAAGCCAGCGGTATCCGGGTGACCTTGCCGACAGGCAGAACCGGTGCATCACGATTTCTGCGGATCGTGGCCCCAGTTCATCAGCGAGTACCGCCAGTCGCTTGTTGCCGGATCGCTTTTGCTCGGCCCCTGCGCGGAATGGCGATGGATGTAGCCGACGACTTTGCGCATATGCGCGAGATCATCTTCATCTATATCCGCTGCACGCCGCTGCAGCAGTTCGATGATGCGCCGGCCGGATTGATGCCCTACCGATTCGCCATCACCCTGTTTCTGTCCCACGCGCTTCGACTCATCGCTGTCGAGCCATTTTTCCAGCTGGGCAGGCGTCATGTTCACCGCCTCCCTGAACGCTGCAATCGTCTGCCTTGCATCGTTCGGCGCATCATCGTCTGTGTTTTTGCTCATGACATTTTCCTTTCATGATGTCCATCCAGCGTCGGCATGGCGTGTTGCCTTTCAACAATGGGTGATATGGCGGGATGTTTGACTTAGACAGAGATGAACACAGACGTTCTCTATTGGATATATGGCAGCAGGCATGCGGAAGAGATTGCCGACGGCATGATGTACCGCGCTGAATTTGCAAATGGAAAATGCAACTCGGTAACAAGCCCATGGTCCATTAGATTGTCTCAGCTGGAGACCGATGGAGACGATTCGCTTAAATCAAAACGACGGCAGCCGGAAGCAACATGATCTTGCCCTGCTGAATATCGCGCCGGTTCTTTTGTCATCCGCTGCCAGCAATGATTCATCCACGTTTCAACCGCATCGTGTAGCAAGCAACGAACGAAATATGCCGATGGAGACAAATCAACACCCTTCCAACCTATTCCAGACCTGTGAGAAGGAACCGATCCATATCCCCGGCGCCATCCAGCCGTTCGGGGTGCTGCTCAATGTTGAACCGCTTCACTGGATCATCCGCAATGCGAGCGTCAACTGCCAGGCGTGGTTCGGCATCCCGGCCGCCGGGCTTGTCGGGCGATCCTTCGCCGAATTCATCGATGCCGCCCAGCTGCAGGATCTGCAGCAGTACCTCGCACAGGACAATGTGCGCGATCGGACGCCTTTTCTCGTCCGTCTCGAAACGCCTGCCCCGGGTGGTTTCCAGCATTGCGAGCTGATGGCGCACACGCATCACGATTGCCTGATCATCGAGCTGGAGCCGTATAAGGAAACCGGTGTCGATGCGCTCGTATTTCATCGCAAGATCCGCGAGTCGGTGCAGGCGCTGCAGGCGACAGGAACGGTGCAGCAGATGTGCGATGAGGCGGTCAGGCGTGTGCAGGAAATCACCGGCTTCGATCGCGTGATGCTGTATCAGTTTACGGAGGACTGGCATGGAATGGTGATCGCGGAAGTCCGCGCGCCGCACATGGATTCCTTTCTCGGCCATCACTTTCCCGCTTCCGACATACCGGCGCAGGCGCGCGCGGTCTTTCTGCAGAATTGGTTGCGCACCATCCCGGACGTGGACTATACGCCCGCCGGTTTGTATCCCGGTACCGATCCGCATACCGGCGCGCCGCTCGATCTCGGCAAGTCGATGCTGCGCAGCGTGTCGCCCATCCACATCGAATACCTGCGCAACATGCACGTCGGCGCCACGCTCACCGTTTCCCTGATCGACGACGGCAAGCTATGGGGGCTGATCGCATGCCACCACGCGACACCGCGTCTGCTCGACTCCGACAGCCGTCTTGGCGCGAAGATGATCGGGCAGCTCGTATCGGCGCAGCTGCAGCTCAAGCAATCGCTGGAAGACCTGCATTACCGGGCCCGATTGCGCCAAGTACACCAGCGGCTGCTGTCCTACATGGAGCAGGAAGAGGATCTGGTTCGGGGGCTGGTGAATTACACGCCCAACATGCTGGATCTGGCCGCGGCCGATGGCGCCGCGGCGGCGGTTTATCACGACAACAAGTGGACGATCATCGGCAGGACGCCTTCTGTCGCTCAGATCGAGGAACTGGTGACCTGGCTGTCTTCCCATCATGCCGGCCAGAGCCTGTTTTGCACGAACCGGCTCGGAAGTCATTTTCCGCCGGCGAAAGCGTACAAGGATGTGGCCAGCGGCCTCCTGGCCATCTCGATACCGAAGAGCGAACGCAACTATATCCTCTGGTTCAGGCCGGAAGTCGCCACGACGGTGACCTGGGCAGGCAATCCGGAAAAGGCGGTGGTGCAGGAAGGAGGGCAGGTGCGGCTGCATCCGCGGGCATCGTTCCGGTCGTGGCAGGAGGTCGTCGAAGGCGTTGCCGTGCAATGGAGGAAAGTCGAGGTCGAGGCGGTTGCGGAGCTTCGCGCTTGTATCCTTGCGCTGGACCTGCAACGCGAGTTCAGGAAGGAACGGCTGGCGCGGGCGAACGCTGAACGCATGAGCCGCGAGATGGAAAACATGGTGCACATTGTCACGCATGATCTGCGCACGCCGCTTGCCGTCGTGCGCATGAGCCTGGAGCTGATGCAGCATGCCGCGGACGGCGATCCGGCGATCAGCGAGGCGCTCCTGCATCGCAGCCTGCGTGCGACCGAAGCGATCGAGCGGCTGGCCAGTGATGTGCTGGACATGGCGAAATCCGATGCGGACACCTGGATCCTCAAGCCCAGGGCGGAGAAGGCGGAGCAACTGGTGCAGGAAGCGGTCGACATGGCGCAACCGCTGGCCGGAAAGAAGACGGTGCAGCTTCATGTCCGGCTCGAAGCGCCGCATGCCTGTGTGCTGTGCGAACGGGCCCGGATCGAGCGCGTGTTCGGCAACCTGATCGGCAATGCCCTGAAATTCACTCCGGCCGGCGGCGACATTACGGTGTCCGTCCAACCGGACGGGGAGATGCTGGTGTTTTGCGTATCGGATACCGGGATCGGCATCGCACCCGGCCACCTGACGAAAATCTTCGATCGGTTCTACCAGGAAGAGCACGCACGGCAGCAAGGTACCGGATTGGGACTGGCCATTGCGAAGACCATCGTCGAGAAGCACGGCGGGCGCATCTGGGCCGAGAGCACGCCCGGCAGCGGGAGCCGGTTCTTCTTCACGCTACCTTCCTGCGAGGGCGAGAGACAGGGTTGATGACATTCCCGCACGAGAGCACAAGCCGGCAGCCGGGGCCGGCTCATGCCGATCGTGGCGGCGTTTCTCCTTCCATGCCGGGGACGGTCAGTCGGCGGCCTTCGGACGCCGTATCGCACGAATTTTTCCGCTAGGTCCGCCGCCGCAATAAAACAGGTTTGCGCCATCGGATTCGAGTCCGCTGACCCCTGTTCCCGCCGGCATCCGCAGCTGTTCGAGCACGGCGCCGCTCTGCGGGTCGATGCGTCGGATGTCACTGTCGTCGCCTTCCCAGGTGCCGTGCCACAGTTCGCCGTCAACCCAGGTGACGCCGGTGACGAAGCGGTTGGACTCGATGGTGCGTTTGATCGTGCCGGTCTGCGGATCGATCTGGTGGATCCTGCGGTCGCGGTACTGACCTACCCACAGGCTGCCTTCCGCCCAGGCCAGTCCGGAGTCGACGCCGTGGCCGGGGGCGGGGATCGATGCCACCACCTTGCCGGTGGCGGGGTCGATCTTGTCGATGCGTGCTTCGGCGATCTGGTACAGGTGCGTGCCGTCGAAGGCGGTCCCGGCATCGCAGGCGCAGTCGAGGGTGCGCACCGTTTCGCCGCTGCCGGGGTCGAAGGCGATCAGCCTGGTCCCGGTGGCAGCCCAGACCTGCCGGCCGTCGTGGGTGATGCCGTGAATGCGTTCGGCTCCTTCGAAAGGGCCGTACTCGCGTACGATGTCGGCCGGTCGCGCGGTTGCCTGCGGTTTCTTCTCGATGGTATTGCTGGTCATTGCTGGCTCCTTGTAGTGCGCCCGGAGTGGCGCGGCAGGAGAACTCTACCCAATCGGCAGCGCGGCGGGGAGTAACAAGATCGTCGTGAATCCCGTCAGCGGCGGCGACAGCCAGCGACGCGTCCGCGCCCGTCCGATCGACCGCACCCGGCCGTCTGCTTCAAGTCCGGCGAGCGCGCGCTGGACGTTACGCTGACTCTCTCCAAGCGCCAGCGACAGGGCGGACGTCGACCACGCCGCGCCATCCGACAGCAGCGCCAGCAGCGATGCCTGCTCGCC
>NZ_DASZBA010000244.1:0-21866 GCF_035944575.1 Noviherbaspirillum sp. | reverse complement strand
CGAAGGTCACTAAGGCACTGACAGTAAAGAATCGAAAGATACGCGGTACGTAACGAAGTTTGGTTTTGGGTATTTTATTTTTTAATTTTTAACTTTAACTTTTTGAAGGAATTCAAATGACTGACATCTCTTTTGTTGCTTTGGCTTGCGGTTTGATCATCGGCCTGGGCGCTATCGGCGCTTGTATCGGTATCGCAATCATGGGCGGTAAGTACCTCGAAGCATCGGCACGTCAGCCTGAACTGATGAACACCCTGCAAGCCAAGATGTTCGTTCTGGCTGGTCTGATCGACGCTGCGTTCCTGATCGGTGTCGGTATCGCGATGTTGTTTGCTTTCGCAAATCCGTTCGTCGCCGGCTAATCCGGCGTATCGCTGATTCTCAAGCTGCCGGACGCACGCGTTCGGCACTCGTTATTCTGAGAAGGAAAACACCGTGAACTTAAATGCAACCTTGTTTGCGCAGTTCGTGGTCTTCTTCATCCTGGCGCTCTTCACGATGAAATTCGTGTGGCCGCCACTGATGAAAGTGCTCGACGAGCGCGCTGAGAAGATCGCGAACGGTCTGGCTGCGGCCGATCGCGGCAAAGCCGAAATGGCAGCCGCTGAAAAGCGTGCGCAGGCTGAACTGGCCAGCGCACGCGACGAAGGCCAGAAGCGTATCAACGACGCTGAAAAGCGTGCTCAGGCAATCATCGAAGAAGCCAAGAGAACCGCTTCGGAAGAAGCCGCGCGCATCATCGCGCAGGCCCGCGCCGATGCGGAACAGCAAGTCACTCATGCACGTGAAGAACTGCGCAACCAGGTCGCGACCATCGCGGTCAAAGGCGCTGAGCAGATTCTGAAGCGTGAGGTAAATGCAGCGGCCCACGCCGACCTGCTGAACCAACTGAAGACCGAGCTGTAATCATGGCAGAACTCGCAACCATTGCCCGTCCTTACGCAGAAGCACTGTTTCGCGTCGCCCAATCCGGCAACCTTGCGCAGTGGTCCGGCCTGGTCACCGAAATGGCCCAGGTCGCCGGTAATCCCGATGTCCGGGCATATGCCGGCAATCCGAAGATCTCGGATCGCGAAGTCATCGATACTTTTCTGTCGCTGCTGAAAACGGCTGTACCCGCCGAGGCGAATAACTTCATCGTCATGCTGGTGGAAAACGGCCGGCTGACGCTGTTGCCGGAAATCGCCCAGCAATTCCATGCGCTGAGGAATGCGCAGGAAGGTGCAGCCGATGCGGAAATCATCAGTGCGTTCGAGCTGTCCGACGCACAGGTGGGCGAACTGATCGCAACACTGGAAAAGAAATTCGGCCGCAAGCTCAATCCGTCGGTAACGGTCGATCAATCGCTGATCGGTGGCGTTCGCGTGATTGTCGGTGACGAAGTGCTGGACACCTCGGTACGCGCCAAACTGCAAAAGATGCACACAGCCTTGACCGCGTGATCGGCGTCTTTCGCCTGACCGCATCCAAGCAACGTGAAGCAGAGTGAAAAATTTTAGGAGTTAACATGCAACTCAACCCGTCTGAAATCAGCGAACTGATCAAGAGCCGCATCCAGGGCCTTGGCGACACCGCTGAGATTCGCAATCAGGGCACGGTCATTTCCGTGACCGACGGCATCGTCCGCATTCACGGTCTGTCCGACGCGATGCAAGGCGAAATGCTGGAATTCCCGGGCAACACCTTCGGCCTCGCGCTGAACCTCGAGCGCGACTCCGTCGGCGCCGTTATCCTGGGCGAGTACGAACACATCTCCGAAGGCGATACCGTCAAGACAACCGGCCGCGTGCTGGAAGTGCCTATCGGTCCCGAACTGCGCGGCCGTGTAGTCAACGCGCTCGGTCAGCCGATCGACGGCAAGGGCCCGGTCAATGCGAAGCTGTCCGCACCGATCGAAAAGATCGCACCGGGCGTTATCGCGCGTCAATCCGTGTCGCAGCCGATGCAAACCGGCCTCAAGGCGATCGATTCGATGGTCCCTATCGGCCGCGGTCAGCGCGAACTGATCATCGGCGACCGCCAGACCGGCAAGTCGGCGGTGGCGGTGGATGCGATCATCAATCAAAAAGGCCAGGACATGACATGCGTCTATGTCGCGATCGGCCAGAAGGCATCGACCATCAAGAACATCGTGCGCGCTCTCGAGCAGCACGGCGCGCTGGAATACACCATCGTGGTTGCCGCTTCCGCTTCCGAATCCGCCGCGATGCAGTACATCTCGGCTTACTCCGGCTGCGCAATGGGCGAATACTTCCGCGACCGCGGTCAGGACGCGCTGATCGTCTACGACGACCTGTCCAAGCAGGCTGTTGCATACCGTCAGGTGTCATTGCTGCTGCGCCGTCCGCCGGGCCGTGAGGCATACCCAGGCGACGTGTTCTATCTGCACAGCCGTCTGCTCGAGCGTGCCGCTCGCGTCAACCCCGATTACGTCGCCGCATTCACCAAGGGCGAAGTGCAGGGCAAGACCGGTTCGCTGACTGCATTGCCGATCATCGAAACACAGGCCGGCGACGTTTCCGCGTTCGTTCCGACCAACGTGATTTCCATTACCGACGGTCAGATCTTCCTTGAAACATCGCTGTTCAACGCCGGTATCCGTCCCGCGATCAACGCCGGTATCTCGGTGTCCCGCGTCGGTGGCGCTGCACAGACCAAGGTCATCAAAAACCTGTCCGGCGGTATCCGTACCGACCTCGCGCAGTACCGTGAACTGGCAGCGTTTGCGCAGTTCGCATCCGACCTCGATGAAGCGACCCGCAAGCAGCTCGACCGTGGTGCGCGCGTGACCGAATTGCTGAAGCAGCCGCAGTACTCGCCGCTGCCGATCTCGTTGATGGCCGTGTCGCTGTTCGCAGTGAACAAGGGCTACTTCGACAGCATCGACGTCAAGCAAGTGCTGGCATTCGAAACAGGCCTGCACAACTTCATGAAGACCAGCCACGGTGCATTGCTGCAGAAGATTGAAGACACCAAGCAACTCGATAAAGACGGCGAAGCAGCACTGGCCGCCGCGATTGCCGACTTCAAGAAAACATTCTGAGCTTTGCCGGCGCACAAGGAGTAATTACTCATGGCTGCAGGTAAAGAGATACGCGGCAAGATCAAGAGCGTAGAGAACACGAAGAAGATCACGAAGGCGATGGAAATGGTCGCCGCATCCAAGATGCGCAAGGCGCAGGACCGGATGCGGTCCGCCCGTCCCTACAGTGACAAGATTCGTAATATCGCCGCCAACTTGTCGCAAGCCAATCCGGAATACACGCATCCGTTTCTGGTGAAGCAGGACGCGGCAAAAACGGTGGGCATCATCGTCGTCACCACGGACAAGGGTCTGTGCGGCGGCATGAATACCAACGTGCTGCGTTCCGTCACCACCAAGGTGCGCGAACTCGAAGGTCAAGGAAACAAGGTAGAAGCCGTCGCCATTGGCAACAAAGGTTTCGGCTTTCTGAATCGCATTGGCGCCAAGGTCGTGTCGCATGCCATCCAGCTCGGCGACACGCCGCACCTGGAAAAGCTGATCGGCCCGGTCAAGGTGCTGCTGGACGCCTACCAGGAAGGCCGGCTGGACGCGGTCTACATCTGCTACACCAAGTTCATCAACACGATGCGCCAGGAACCGATGATGGAGCAGTTGCTGCCGTTGTCGTCCGAGCGCATGCAGGCGGACAAGGGCAATCTCGCATGGGATTACATCTATGAGCCGGATGCCCAGACCGTGATCGATGAACTGCTGGTGCGTTATGTTGAAGCGCTGATCTACCAGGCGGTTGCCGAAAACATGGCATCCGAGCAATCGGCACGCATGGTGGCGATGAAGGCGGCAAGCGACAACGCGGGCAATGTGATCGGCGAACTGAAGCTGGTCTACAACAAGACGCGTCAGGCTGCGATTACCAAAGAACTTTCCGAGATCGTTGCCGGAGCGGCTGCGGTTTAACCATTAATACGCTGCCTGATTCCTCCTCTTCAAGGACGGAAGCCGATCAGGGACGGGTCGAGATAGATGCATGACCCGTCCTTGCACCGGCTTATTTTTGACGAAGAAGTCGGGCAGCGGCAAAGAATTTAAATTAACTATTGAAGGAACGAAGATGGCTGATGGCAAAATCGTTCAGTGTATCGGCGCCGTGGTGGACGTTGAGTTCCCGCGCAACGCGATGCCCAAGGTATACGATGCCTTGAAAATGGAAGGCTCCGAGCTGACCCTGGAAGTGCAGCAGCAGCTGGGCGACGGCGTCGTCCGTACCATTGCGCTGGGCTCCTCCGAAGGTCTGCGCCGCGGCATGATTATCCAGAGCACCGGCGCACCGATTTCGGTGCCTATCGGTAAAGCCACACTGGGTCGCATCATGGACGTGCTGGGCAACCCGATCGATGAATGCGGACCGGTGAGCAGCGCGCAGACTGCGCCGATCCACCGCCGCGCACCTGCTTACGACGAATTGTCACCGTCGCAGGAACTGCTGGAAACCGGCATCAAGGTGATCGACCTGGTCTGCCCGTTCGCCAAAGGCGGTAAGGTCGGCCTGTTCGGCGGCGCCGGCGTGGGCAAGACCGTGAACATGATGGAACTCATCAACAACATCGCGAAGGCGCACTCGGGTCTGTCCGTGTTCGCTGGCGTGGGTGAGCGTACTCGTGAAGGTAACGACTTCTACCACGAGATGGCCGATGCCAAGGTGGTTGATCTGGACAATCCGGAAAACTCCAAGGTGGCGATGGTGTACGGACAGATGAATGAACCGCCGGGCAACCGTCTGCGCGTGGCGTTGACCGGCCTGACGATCGCCGAAGGCTTCCGGGATGAAGGTAAGGACGTTCTGTTCTTCGTCGACAACATCTACCGTTACACACTGGCCGGTACCGAAGTGTCCGCGCTGCTGGGCCGTATGCCATCCGCGGTGGGTTACCAGCCGACGCTGGCCGAAGAAATGGGCCGTCTGCAGGAGCGCATCACCTCCACCAAGACCGGTTCGATCACATCGATCCAGGCCGTGTACGTCCCTGCGGACGACTTGACCGACCCGTCTCCAGCAACAACGTTTGCTCACCTCGACTCCACCGTTGTGTTGTCGCGTGACATCGCCGCGCTCGGTATCTATCCGGCCGTGGACCCGCTCGATTCGACTTCGCGTCAGCTCGACCCGAACGTCGTCGGCCAGGATCACTACGAGACCGCACGCGCCGTTCAGGGCACGCTGCAGCGCTACAAGGAATTGCGCGACATTATCGCGATTCTGGGCATGGACGAGCTGGCACCGGAAGACAAGCTGGTCGTGGCACGCGCACGTAAGATGCAGCGTTTCCTGTCGCAGCCGTTCCACGTCGCTGAAGTGTTTACCGGTTCCCCAGGCAAGTACGTTTCGCTGAAGGACACGATCAAGGGCTTCAAGATGATCGCATCCGGCGAACTCGATCACCTGCCGGAACAGGCGTTCTACATGGTCGGCACGATCGAAGAAGCGATCGAAAAAGCCAAGAAGATTCAGTAATCGGGTTGTCGTTTCCCGCCGCGGGGCGGGGACGACGGACGGTCTGGTCTTCAGACGAACACATAAGGTTCCAACATGGCAAACACTATTCACGTAGACGTCGTCTCCGCCGAAGAGGAAATCTTCGCCGGCGAGGCCGAGTTCGTCGCGTTGCCGGGTGAAGCCGGCGAGTTGGGCATCTACCCGATGCACACCCCGCTGATTACCCGCATCCGCCCGGGCGCGGTGCGCATCAAGGTGCCGGGACAGAGCGAAGACGAATTCGTTTTCGTCGCCGGCGGCATTCTGGAAGTGCAGCCGAATGGCGTGACGGTACTGGCCGACACTGCTATCCGTGGTGCCGACCTGGATGAAGCCAAAGCTGCTGAAGCCAAAAAGCTGGCGGAGCAGGCATTGTCGAACAAGGATTCCGCGATCGATTATGCCAAGGCACAAGCCGAACTGGCAGCAGCGATTGCGCAATTGCAGGCAATCCAGAAGCTGCGTCAAAAGCGGTAAAGAAGTCAGGCGTTACAATGAAAGGCAGCTACGGCTGCCTTTTTTGTTGTCCGCGTGTTTACCGATTCCGAAAGCGGAATCGGCGAAACGTGTTCCCGGAGGTTTGCATGACATCAACAACGATACCGGCATTGCTGACTGAAACCCGCACCATTGCAGTCGTCGGCTTGTCCGCGCAAACCAACCGCCCAAGCCATGAAGTCGCCGCATATCTGCAAAGCAAGGGCTACCGCATCATTCCCGTCAATCCGACGTATGCGGGCACCATCATTCTTTCGGAGCATTGCTATCCCACGTTGACCACGGCAGCGAAAGTCTTGTCTGAAGAAGGCGTGACGATCGACATCGTTGATTGCTTCCGACGCCCCGAGCACATGGCTGCGATCGTCCAGGAAGCAATTGCGGTGCGCGCACGTTGCGTCTGGATGCAACGCGGGATCATCGAGCCTGTCGCCGCTGCCGCCGCCGAGAAGGGCGGCCTTTACGTAGTAATGGATAAATGCCTGATGATCGAACACAAAAGATTAAGCTAACGGACAATGCCGGAGGAGACACAATGAAAGCGCATGAAGAATTTCGCGTCGGGAAAAGCCTGACGCTTGCCGACAGCGATGCAGGCCGCAAGCCGCTCTCCAGAGGCGACGGCGCGGCTGACAAAAAGCAGGTGGAGCAATTGGCGTCGCAGATTGCGGAGCTGCAAAACCTGTTGTATGCGGAGCATAAGCGCAAGCTGCTCGTCATACTTCAGGGGATGGATACCTCCGGCAAGGACGGCACGGTCAAAGGCGTATTCGGCAAGATCGATCCGCTCGGCATTCAAACGGTTGCTTTCAAGGCACCGACGCAGCACGAGAAAGACCACGATTTTCTATGGCGTATTCATTCCCGTACACCGGGCAAAGGCGAAATCGTCATCTTCAACCGCAGTCATTATGAAGATGTGGTGATTACACGTGTTCACGACTGGATCGACGACGCAGAGTGTATAAGGCGGTATGCGCATATCCGCGACTTCGAACGCATGCTTGTCGAAACAGGGACCGTCGTACTGAAGTTCTTCCTGCACATCTCGAAGGATGAGCAAAAAAAGCGCTTGGAAGCCCGTTTGGCCGACCCGCAGAAACATTGGAAATTCGATATGCAGGATATTGAAGAGCGCAAGAGCTGGGACGTCTACCAACGGCTCTACCAACAGGCCATCAATGAGACCAGCACCGATCATGCGCCTTGGTATGTCATACCCGCCGACTCGAAAACACACCGTAATCTTGCAATAGCATCCGTCGTACTGCACACGATGCAGGACATGCAATTGTCCTATCCCCCTGAAAATCCCGCGTTGGCGAATATAAAAATTACCTGAACAGAGACTGGAAGGGAGATGTAATGCATTTCGCGCGCCGATGGTTTCCCGAAATCGTAGCGACGCCACTCCTGCCCTTATTGATTTTGCAAGGACGACGAACACGCCGGATCACGCCACGCCTGCCCGAAGCGGCTGGTTCACGAGACGGCAACGCCGGAACACAGCATGGCACAAGAGCCCTGACGCTCATTGCCATCGGCGAGTCGCCGGTGGCAGGTGTCGGCGTTGCGACGCAACAGGAGGCCATCACCGCTCAGCTTGCCGAAAAACTGGCACAGCATATGAGGCAAGCCGTGCAGTGGCGGGCAATAGGGCGTAACGGCGTGACGGCGAGAGAAGCACACGCGCTGTTGCTGCCAGAAGTGCCGCAACAGCCAATCGACATCGTCTTCGTCGCATTCGGTGTCAATGATACGACAGCATTTCGCCCTGTCCGGCAGTGGCGCGACGACATGGGGAGGCTGCTGGCGGCCATCGACAAGACGTGCACGCCAGGCATGATCCTGTTGTCCGGTGTGCCGCCGATGGCGCACTTCCCGGCGTTGCCCCAGCCCCTGCGGTGGGTGATGGGACTGAAGGCAGGGGTACTGGATGCTGCGCTGCGCGACATCAGCAACACATTGCCACAATTGCAGGCAAGGGTCCTGCACGTACCGATGGCAATCGATCCCGCCGACAAAAGCGTGATGGCATCCGATGGATATCATGCCTCTGCAAGCGGATGCGGCGTATGGGCCGGCCTCATTGCCGAAGCCTACATAAGAGATGTCAACAGCAGGTCGCAACACATCGGGGAAGCATGATGCAACAGTTGCTGAATCCGAATTTCTGGGAAGTGGCCAGCTTCGTAGTCACCGTATTCGGCTTTCCATTTGCGATTTTTCTGTTTCTTTATGAACAGCGACGGGAGCGCGATTCGGAAGATGAGGAGGCGTACCAGCTATTGCAGGATGCGTACAACGATTTCCTGAAAATCGTGCTCGACAATCCGGATTTGCAGTTGCGAAGCGCCAACGTGAGTCTTGACCTGACCGATGAACAGCGGGAACGCAAGCTGATCATTTTTGAGATGCTGGTTGCCCTTTTTGAACGGGCCTACATCGTCGCATACGAGCCCGACCTGAAAGGCGTGGCATTGCGGCGCTGGAACTCGTGGAACGACTATATGCACGAGTGGTGCCGCCGCAAGGACTTCAACAATCTTCTGCCGCAACTCCTGAGGGGCGAAGATCCGGATTTCGCGGCCTATATCCGCAACATCGCAGACAAGGAAATGTCACGGATAGCCGAAACGGCAGCCTGACTGCAATCCACTTCACGGAGGGGATTAGGCGATAATGGCGCTCTTACTGAAAGCAAGCCTGCCATGTCCACACACTTCGCCCCCCTGAAGAACGATACCTTCCTCCGCGCCCTGATGCGCCAACCGACCGAATACACGCCGATGTGGCTCATGCGCCAGGCCGGCCGATATCTGCCCGAGTACAATGCCACCCGCAAACGGGCCGGGTCGTTCCTCGGGCTTGCCAAGAATCCGGATTACGCCACCGAAGTAACCCTGCAACCACTCGACCGCTACGCGCTCGACGCCGCCATCCTTTTTTCCGACATCCTCACCGTGCCGGATGCCATGGGGCTCGGTCTGTATTTCGCCGAAGGTGAGGGGCCGAAATTTCAACATCCGCTGCGCGATGAGGCCGCCGTCAAGGCCTTGCGGCATCCGGAACCGGGTAGCCTCCAATACGTCTTCGACGCCGTCACGCAGATTCGTACCGCGCTGAACGGCCGCGTGCCGCTGATCGGCTTCTCCGGCAGTCCATGGACGCTCGCCTGTTACATGGTGGAGGGCGGCGGCTCGGACGATTTCCGCACGGTCAAGACCATGCTGTACAACCGTCCCGACCTGATGCATCACATTCTAGCGATCAATGCAGCGGCCGTTGCGGAATACCTGAATGCGCAGATCGACGCCGGCGCGCAGGCGGTAATGATCTTCGATACCTGGGGCGGCGCGCTTGCCGACGGGGCGTATCAGCAATTTTCGCTGGACTACATGAGCAAGGTCGTCAGCCAATTGAAACGCGAGCATGAAGGCGTTCACATTCCGGCCATCGTCTTTACAAAAGGTGGCGGTTTGTGGCTTGAGCAGATCGCTGATATCGGTGCCGATGCTGTCGGCCTCGACTGGACGGTAAATCTCGGCGAGGCCCGCAAACGGGTTGGCCATAAAGTGGCTTTGCAAGGCAACCTTGATCCGGTTGTCCTCTTCGCTGGCGCTGAAAAAATCGAGGCTGAAGTAACAAGAGTGCTTCATTCCTTCGGCAAGCCCGACGCCGGGAGTGGACATGTATTCAATCTCGGTCATGGCATATCGCAGTTCACACCGCCGGAGGCAGTATCGGTCCTTGTGGATACCGTGCAAAAAGTAAGCCGCGAAATACGTTTAAATAACGTCCTGTAGAGCAGGCTTTGATGTGATTTCCAAGCCCGTCATGACGGGCTTATTCACATAATTGCCGTTGTGTGCAAAGCACCAGAAAAATTTTTTAAATTATTCTAGTGCATTCATTTCATTTTTTAAGTCATTGATTTTAAACGACTATATTTTTGCATTACATTTCGGCATTCTATCGGAACCCGCATAAAATCAGGGCTGAAGAGGGGTCAAGAGCTCGTTTTCCACAAAGTTATCCACAGACTTTGTGGATAGGTGAAAAACCCTTTATGAAACCGATAGTTAGGTTGCATTGTGAAAATTTACATTAAGTGTGTACAGCACTTTTAACAAAAAATGCCGATAGTCAATACTTGACTTCGGTAAAAATATGGGTTTGACGAAATGACACCAAAAAACGCCAAACCGCAAAAAATTTCCTGATATAAATACATTTAAAGGGGAGACGGCAATGACAAGTCAGCGCGCCGCACGGCAACTTATTCACATATTTATGTGATTCAAATCCTTGTGCAAAGCAGCAAGAGATTTATCAAAAATTTTCAAACCGAAGATTTGAGAATTTTCAAGTCCTTGATTTAAAACAAGAAAAATTTTGCCGTTCAAACAGGCATTGCCACGAAAACCGCATGGCTGCTTGGCTTTCCGGCTGTCAAGTATCTATTGTCCACAAAGTTATCCACAGCAGTTGTGGATAGCAAAAAAACCCTTTATGAATCGGGCAGTTAGGTCGCTTCCTCAACCATTACATCAAGTACGTGAAACACCAAATACTCCGCATCGCTCTAGATACCCCACTTGACAGGTGCTTCGACTATCGCTTTCCGGTTGCAGAAGGGGAAACGCCTGCGCTTCCCGGTCAGCTTGTAATCGTACCGTTCGGGCGAAGGGACGTCGCCGGCATCATTATCGGAATTGTGGACAAGACCGATGTGCCAGAGGACAAGTTGAAGGAGGTCATTGCGATCCGCAGCCAGCTTGCACCCCTGTCGCCACAGTGGCTGGCATTGTGCGAGTTTGCGGCGGATTACTATCAGCGTCCGCTGGGGGAGGTCGCGATCCCCGGCCTGCCGAAGAATCTTCGTGCACTCAAAAGCGTGTCCATCGACCGGGCTCTCAAGAAAATGGGCAAGGACGCACCGGTCCAGCAGGTCGAGCCGGCGGCGATGCCCTTGCTCAACGACGCGCAGCGCCAGGCAGCCGACGCTATTGCTGCAGCTGAAGGCTTCGCGCCGACGCTGCTGTACGGCGTGACCGGCAGCGGCAAAACCGAGGTCTATCTGCAGGCGACCGCCCAGATCCTGGAGCGCGGCGAGCAACAGGGCAATCCGGCACAGGTGCTGATACTGGTACCCGAGATCAACCTCACGCCCCAGCTTGAACAAAATATCCGCACGCGCTTTCCGGGCGTGACGGTCGCCACGCTGCACAGCGGATTGGCGGAGGGCGAACGCCTGACCCAATGGCTGTCGGCACATCTCGGCAGGGCACGCATCGTTCTCGGCACCCGGCTTGCCATCCTGGCTTCGATGCCGCACCTCAAGCTGATCATCGTCGACGAGGAGCATGACCCGTCGTACAAGCAGCAGGAAGGCCTGCGCTACTCGGCGCGCGACCTCGCGGTATGGCGCGCCCGGCAGCTCGGGATTCCGCTGGTGCTTGGTTCCGCCACGCCGTCGCTGGAAACATGGCAGCGCGCGCAGTCGGGCCGTTATCGCAGGCTGGAACTGCGCGACAGGGCGGTGAGGGATGCGGTACTGCCGAAAGTCGGCCTGATCGACATGGAAAAGGACAAGCCGGTCGAAGGCATCACGCCGACGCTGCTGCGCGCGCTGAGGCTGCGGCTGGAGCGCGGCGAACAATCACTGCTGTTTCTAAACCGGCGCGGCTATGCGCCTGTGATTTCCTGCGATGCATGCGGCTGGATCAGCAATTGCACCCGCTGCACCGCCTTCATGGTGCTGCACAAGCCGGACCATCGGCTGCGCTGCCACCATTGCAGTCTGGAACAGCGCATACCGAAGTACTGCCCGACCTGCGGCAATGTCGATTTGCAACCCCTGGGGCGGGGCACCCAGCGCGTCGAGGAAGGGCTGCAGCATATCTTTCCGGCTGCGCGCCTGATGCGCATCGATGCCGACTCCACCCGCCGCAAGGGCAGTGCACAGGCAGCGTTCGACAGCGTGCACCGGGGCGACGTCGACATCCTGATCGGCACGCAGATGGTGGCGAAGGGGCATGACTTCCGCCACCTTACGCTGGTGGGCGTACTGAACCCGGATACCGCCTTGTTTTCGCATGATTACCGGGCGAGCGAGCGGCTGTTCGCGCAATTGATGCAGGTCGCGGGGCGGGCCGGGCGGATTGCGAAGAAGGAGGGCGGCAATGCCGCCGAGGTGCTGATACAGACGCGGTATCCGCAGCACCCGCTGTATTCGGCGGTGATGAGCCATGACTACGATAGCTTCGCCACGGCGCTTCTCGAGGAACGCCACCACGCCGCCTTGCCGCCGTTCATCTTTCAGGCGCTGCTGCGCGCCGAGGCAAAGGAACTGGCGACGGCGCTCGACTTCCTGCACGAGGCCAGCCGATGCGTCGACCACCCCGGCATCACCATCAACGACCCGATTCCGATGACGATGACGCGCGTGGCCAACGTCGACCGGGCGCAGCTATTGGTGGAATCGGTATCGCGGCCGGCGCTGCAGAGCTTCCTGAAGCGCTGGATCGCCGCGCTTCGGGACATCAAGGCAAGGGTGAAATGGTCGCTTGAAGTCGACCCTGTGGATATATGAACCTGTTCGGAGACGGGATACCGGAGAGCCCGCACAAGCCGGGCTCTTCATCGTTCGTCATCTGACCCTGCGCTCGTTGCCGCTCCGTATCAGTGCCACCGGCGCGATGGGATCGAAATCCGTCCAGTCGCCATTCTCAAGCGTACCCTCGGCGCGCTCCAGATCTTCCACACCCATGGATTGAAAGAGGTTGATGACGTCGTTCATGTGATCATCGTCATCCACGCGGACGGCGACCAGCATGCCGGCTTTACGTTGCGGCAAGACGTTTTCCATATCGTGTTCATTTCCCTGATCGCCTTTTTCCTTCATTCCCGACAGGCCGCCGACCAGGCCGCCGAGATGCGCGCCCAGCAAGCCGCCGGTCACTGCGCCGACCGGGCCGAGCACCGGGGTTGCCGCCACGCCAACCGCCGCGCCGACCGCCGCGCCCGTTGCGACGCTCTTGTCCGACTCTTTTGCACCGGGCGACATCGCACGGTCGCCACCGATTGGATAAGCGCCGTGCTGGCCTGCCGGATTAACGAAAAACGACGCAAGATGTTCGCGAGGGAAACCGATGCGCATCAATTCCATCATCACTTCTTCGGCCTGGGTTTGTAGTTCGAAGCGGCCTGCAATAATCGTGGACATGGTTGACTCCTTTCAGCATGTTTCTTGTAAGAGCTTTAGCAAACCGATTAGTTCTTGCAATGCGTCTGAGACAAACGGCATGTAATTTTTTCTCCACACGAGGTAAAAATTGGCCCTCCCGGCATGATGAATGGCATCTTTCAAAGCCGTTGCGTCGGAAATCGCCCGGCCCGCTAATTGCATACCCTTCCGTCCCCAATCAACATGGAAAGAAGCTGCAATGGCACACACATTCGATCGCGGCAGCACCTTCCAGCCAGGCAACGCGCAAGCCGCCGCATTCACAAACGCACGTATCGTCGATGCCGGCGGCAGGCAGGCATCCATCGTGTCGCTGGACCAGGGGACACCCGGTACGTCAGATACGCTGGCCTGGGTACAGGTTGCCGACGGACCGCAGATACAAATACCCGTCAGCCTTCTCGAACTGCAGCAGGACGGTAGTTACCGC
This sequence comes from Noviherbaspirillum sp., assembly GCF_035944575.1. Lineage (GTDB taxonomy): Bacteria > Pseudomonadota > Gammaproteobacteria > Burkholderiales > Burkholderiaceae_D > Noviherbaspirillum. The sequence continues at coordinate 8,170 of NZ_DASZBA010000244.1, read as the reverse complement.
CTGCCGTTGGCTTTTGATGCTGTCGGTGACCTAGACAATGTGCAGCTCACTATTCCCGTCATTGAAGAACAGCTCCGGGTGGGCAAGCGCACCGTCGACACCGGCACCGGCGTACGCATCCACAAGACCGTCGCGGAGCGACAGCATGTGATCGACGAGGCACTGTTCGACGATGAGCTGGCGGTCGAACGTATCCCCATGGACGAAATCATCTCGGACGCCGTCATGCCGGAAACCCGGTATGAGGGAAGCACATTGATCGTCCCCGTGCTTGAGGAAGTCCTGGTCGTGCAAAAGAAATTGCGGCTGAAGGAAGAGGTGCGGATTACACGTCTCCGCCGCGAAACACATGCTCCGCAGACTGTCACGCTGCGCTCGGAACAAATCAATGTCGAGCGCTTCGATGAAGGCAAACCGGGGCAGGCATGAGTTATGCGTTAAACCCCGTTCTCAAGCTGCAAACAGGACCGGCTGAATTGCCGGACGACGATGTTTAATAGGAGATAGATCATGGATAACACAGTAGTCGGTGTATACGACAGCTATGCACAAGCGCAAAGCGCCATGAACGAACTGATCGCTTCCGGTTTTTCACGGACTGATGTACAACTGAACCCGGACCAGGAAACTTCTGCTTCCACCCGGACCACAACGGACAACACCAGTGATTCGGGCGGCATCGGTGGCTTCTTCCGTTCCCTGTTCGGCATGGACGACCAGGTCGGGGAGCGCGATACTTATGCCGAAGCGGTGCGGCGCGGCAGCTGCATATTGACCGTCAATGCGGACAACGACGAGCAGCGCGACCGTGCGATCGATATCATGAACCGTTACGACCCGGTGGACATCGACGAGCGCGCCAGCCACTGGCGCAATAGCGGATGGACTGGTTATGACGCATCCGCACCACGCATGACCGACGATGAAATCGTCCAGGACCGCAGCCGTTATACCACCGGTTCCACTGCCGCAGGCGCAGGTATTGGTGCAGCCACCGCCGGCATGGGGACAACCACCGGAGCCACCACCACTGGCATCGGAACCGGTACTGCCGCCAACCTGACCGACACGACTCGCACCGAAGGTTCGCAGACAATCCCCGTGATCCAGGAAGAGCTGGCCGTCGGCAAGCGGGAAGTGCAGCGCGGCGGTGTGCGCGTTTACCAGCGCGTCAGGGAAACGCCGGTAACCGAATCGGTGCAACTGCGCGAGGAAACCATCCACGTCGAGCGCCACAAGGTCGACCAGCCGGCAAGCCCGGCCGATCTGGCCGCATTCAAGGAAGGTGCGATCGAACTGCGAGAAACCGACGAGGAAGCCGTGGTTGGCAAGTCGGCACGCGTGGTCGAGGAGGTCGTGGTCGGCAAGGAAGTCACCCAGCGTACCGAGCAGATCCAGGACACCGTGCGCCGCACCGATGTCGAAATCGAGCAGCTCGGCGCCGGCACTACCAGCACTGCCGGTCTGACCGACGATACGGACTTCCGTACTCACTGGCAGACGGCATATGGCCAGCAGGGCGGCCGTTATGAAGACTATGACGCCGCCTATCGCTATGGCTCATCGCTGTCGAGCCGCGATCGCTTCCAGGCCGACCGCTGGAACGAGGTCGAGCCGCAGGTGCGTTCCGAGTGGGAATCCAACAATCCCGGCAGCGCCTGGGACAAGGTGAAGGATGCAGTGCGTTACGGCGCGCAGCGGGTAAGCGGCAACCAGCACCGCAATCACTAAGCTGCGTCAGGCCGCCTTGGGCGGCCGTCCGGCAAATCCTGCCGCGACCGGGCCTGCATATCGCCCGGCCGCGGCAGTTTTCATTTGTGCTTCCCGCAGGCAGCATCTAGCTTAGTCACCGCACGCAGCCGGTCCGTCCAGCCTGCCTTCCCCCGCCATCTGCCGGATGGTACGGATGGTGTCGATATCCGACTCCTGGTATGCGGAGCGCCGGAACTCGTTGTAGAACGCATCGGCCGTATCCGCTTCTTCCGTTGCGCCGTCGTCATATTCGAAGCGTACATAAAACACGTCGACTTCCGGCTCTTCGATGGTCATGGTCAGACTCGACGCAGGGATGTCCTTTTGCTGCGGCACATGGTAACGAACCTGTTCCTGGGGCAGGAAGGTCACGCGGTCATGCACCACCAGTTCGCCGTAATGCAGCTCGCGGGAAATCGACAGCGTGGAGCGATCGAGAATATTGCACTTATCCAAATACGGCACGAAGGCGAGCGGCTTTTCCGCCCGTAACACCAGGCCGCGCCATAACTGGTCGCGGGTCAGTGAATCGATAAGAGGATTGAGCGGATCATTGATTTCCACCAGATGGGTAAATTTCATCGGACAAAAGCAAAAACAGGATAAAAGCTGCCAGTGTAGCGCGATCGTTTGAATATCACCGCATATCGGCGCCGGCAGTGTGGTTGACGAAATGCAAATCGCTCCGGGATGCGCCACAATAGGCTTCCATTCTCAAGGAGGACACGATGCACTCTTCCACCAAGGCCGGCATGGCGGGCCGGAAATTATTGATGCTTCTTGCCGGCGCGCTGGCATTTTCCGCAATGACCGTGCCGGCATACGCACAGCAACTGCCGCTGTTCGACGCCCACATGCATTACAACGTCGAGGCACGCTCGATACTCTCGCCGCAGCAGGTCATCGACCTGTGGCGCAAGACCGGCATCCGCGCCGTGCTTGCCACCAGCCGCCCCAATGACGGCACACTCGACCTGATTGCCCAGAAGGCGCCGGACATCACCATCGTTCCTTTCCTGCGTCCTTACCGGGTGCAGCCTGACCGGCATGACTGGTTCTCCAATGCAGAGATCGAAACCTTCGTGGAGAAGGAGTTGCAGCGCGGTATCTATCGCGGCATCGGCGAATTCCACATTTTCGGCAAGGATGCCGATGCGCCGTTCGTTGCAAAAATCGCGCGGCTGGCGAAAGCACGCGACCTGTGGCTGCATGCGCATGCCGACGAAGATGCGGTGGAGCGCATCCTGCGCCATGCACCCGGCGTCAAGCTGATCTGGGCGCATACCGGCATGTCGACGCCGCTCGACAAGGTGGAGCAAATGTTCGCGCAATACCCGAACATCGTCGGCGAACTTTCCTATCGCATGGACGTGGAGCAGGACGGCGCATTGAATCCGCGCTGGCGCGCGATGATGACGAAATATCCAAACCGTTTCGTCGTCGGGACCGATGCATGGATCACCCCGCGATGGGGGCAGGTGGAGGAACTGGCGGCGTTCTACCGGCGCATGCTGGGCGGCCTGCCGCGGGATGTGGCCGAACGCATCGCGTACCGCAACGGCTTATCGATGTTCGGCCTGGAGTAGCACGCTTCGCGTGTCGAAACAGCGCGGAATTTGATGCAGTCGAATTGACAATTTCGAGGCAGGCGCGCATCGCCCGCTGATACAATGACGCGCTCCTTTTGCTCCGTTTTATCGTCTGCCTCGCATGTCAAATCCCCCGCAGTCCGGCATGAACGCGCCGCAACGCGAAGCCGTGAAGTACCTCGATGGACCATGCCTCGTGCTGGCCGGCGCGGGTTCCGGCAAGACGCGTGTCATCACCCAGAAAATCGCACACCTGATCGAAGATTGCGGCTATGACGCGAAGAATATCGCGGCTGTCACATTCACCAACAAGGCGGCGCTGGAAATGCAGGAGCGCATCGCCAAGCTGCTCAAGCAACCGAAGGAAGCGAAGAATCTCACCGTCTGTACCTTTCACTCGCTCGGCGTGCAGATTCTGCGCCGCGAAGCGAAGGAACTCGGCCTCAAGGACCGCTTTTCCATCATGGACAGCGACGACTGCTTTTCCATCGTGCAGGATCTCGCCTGCACGACCGACAAGCAGGTGGTCCGTCGCATACAGAACGCGATGTCGCTATGGAAGAACGGCCTGGTCGATCCGGAAGCCGCAATCAGGCAGGCCGTCACCGAAGACGAGGCGCAAGCCGCGCGCATTTACCGCAATTACGTCGCCACGCTGTCCGCCTACCAGGCGGTCGATTTCGACGACCTGATCCGGCTGCCGGTGGAACTGTTCCGCACCAATGAAGCGGTGCGCGACAAATGGCAGCGCAAGCTGCGCTATCTGCTCGTCGATGAATACCAGGACACCAACACCTGCCAGTATGAACTGGTCAAGCTGCTCGTCACCGGCATCGGCAAGAAGCCCTTGTTCACCGCGGTGGGCGATGACGACCAGGCCATCTATGCATGGCGTGGCGCGACCATCGAAAACCTCAAGCAGCTGCAGGTCGACTTCCCGGATCTGAAGGTCATCAAGCTGGAACAGAATTACCGTTCCACCACCCGCATCCTGCAGGCGGCCAACGCCGTGATCTCCAACAACCCCAAGCTGTTCGACAAACAGCTCTGGTCGGAGCATGGCTTTGGCGATCCGGTGAAGGTGCTGGCGATGCAGGACGATGAACAGGAAGCCGAGCAGGTTGCCATCATGATTTCGGCGCATAAGTTCGAGCGCCGCGCGAAGTTTTCCGATTACGCGGTGCTGTATCGCGGCAACCACCAGGCGCGCGTGATCGAGCAGGCGCTGCGCAAGGAACGCATCCCGTACACCATCTCCGGTGGCCAGAGTTTCTTCGACCGCGCCGAGATCAAGGACATCGTCAGCTACCTGCGGCTGGTCGCCAACGCCGACGACGATCCCGCCTTCATCCGCGCCGTCACCACGCCACGCCGCGGCGTCGGCCAGTCGACGCTGGAAGCCCTCGGCGCCTTCGCCGGCCAATGGCAATGCTCGCTGTTCGAGGCGGTATTCAAGGGCGGCATCGAGTCGAAGCTGGCCGACCGCCAGCTCAATCCGCTTCGCGAATTCTGCAACTTCATCAACGGCCTCGAAGCGCGCGCCTCCAAGCGCGGCGAGAATGCTGCCGCGTTGCTCGACGAAATGATGAAGGAGATCAACTACGAGGCCTATCTGTACGATGCCTTCGACGATCGCCAGGCTCAGTCCAAATGGCAGAACGTGATCGATTTCACCACCTGGCTGAAAGAGAAGGGCACCGGCGGCAAGGATGGCAGCGCGGAAGAAAAAAGCCTGCTGGAGCTGACGCAGATGGTCGCGCTGATGACCATGCTTGAAGGCCGCGACCAGGAGCCGGATGCGGTACGCATGTCGACGCTGCATGCGTCCAAAGGCCTGGAATTTCCGCATGTCTTCCTGGTCGGCGTGGAAGAGGGCATTCTCCCGCACAAGGGCGATCCGGACGCGCCGGTCGATACACTGGCAGCCCGCATCGAGGAAGAACGCCGCCTGATGTATGTCGGCATCACCCGCGCCCAGCGCAGCCTGCACATCACCTGGTGCAAGAAACGCAAGCGGGCGCGCGAAAGCGTCAATTGCGACATTTCGCGCTTCATCAAGGAAATGAAACTCGACGAGGGCGATGCGGTGCCGACCGAAGAGGAAGCGATTACGCCGCAGAACCGGCTGGCGAATCTGAAAGCCTTGCTGCAGAAGCCGAAAGCCGCCTGATGCGGCAAGCCTGATAAGGCATACCGGGTTAACATGGCGAATCGCAATCGCCACGAGACTTTGCCATGGCAACCTACCTAAGCGTCATGCCGCACCCGGGACCGGGACTCTTCCTCGACCGGAACGGGAAGCCGGTATGAACGCGGCTGCTCCTTTCGCATCGGCGTTCGCCCGTATCGGGCTTGAAAACATCGTCCGTGAATATCCCAACAAACTCGATCATGTGCTGAACGATGCATCGGATGCGCGCACCCCGCGCGAACTCCACCCGGTCTTCTATGGCAGCTACGATTGGCATTCGTCGGTGCATATGCACTGGCTGCTGATGCGCATATTGCGCGCCTTTCCCGACGCGGAACAGGCGCCGGCCATCCGCGCCGCGTTCGACGCGCATTTCACGCCGGCCAATGTGGCGGCCGAACTGGCGTACCTGCGGCAGCCTTCCCGGCATACCTTCGAACGCACCTATGGCTGGGCATGGCTGCTGAAGCTGCAGGCGGAGCTGATCGGGTTGGCTGCCGGCGACAGCGGCGCAAGAGCATGGCGCGGCGCGCTGCAGCCGCTGGCCGATGCATTTGTCGAGCGCTACATTCACTTCCTTCCCTTGGCGGCCTATCCCATCCGCGCCGGTACCCATGCCAACAGCGCATTCGGGCTGCTGTTCGCGCTCGACTATGCCGAGGCGACGCAGCATATCGCGCTGCGCAAGCTGATCACGGCGAAGGCGCATGCATGGTTCGGCCAGGACCGGCGCTATCCGGCGTCCTACGAACCCGGCGCCGACGACTTTCTCTCCGGCGGATTGATGGAGGCGGCACTGATGCTGCGGGTGGTCGATGGATGCAGTTACGCCGACTGGTGGCAGGTGTTCTGTCCCGCAAAGCAGGACCTGCAGGCATGGCTGCTGCCGGTCGAGGTCAGTGACCGCACCGACGCGAAGCTATCCCATCTCGACGGCCTGAACCTGTCGCGTGCATGGTGCTGGACGATGCTGGAACCGGAATTGCCGGCGCATCTGCGCGAGCCGGTCGCAAGAGCAATCGATGCGCATCTGGCGGCGTCATTGCCTCACGCAACGGGGGGCGACTATGTCGGTACGCATTGGCTCGCAAGCTTTGCCATGCTCGCACTCGACGGGCGATGAAGCGCTGCTGCCTCATCACCGAAGAATCGTGATGTTCTTCAGAGGCTTCAGTACGCTTGACGGCGTCATGCCGAAAGTCTGCCTGAAAATGCGGCTGAAGTGAGCAGCATCTGAAAACGCGCCGCTCATCGCCGCGTCCGTCAGGCTGCCGTCGGGACGAAAGCCGATGATGGCGGACCGGATCTGCGTCCAGATGCGGTAGTCGCGGAAGCTGATGCCCATCTCATCGCGAAACAGATGATTGAACCGGGATGCCGACAGGTGTGCGACAGAGGCCGCGTCATCGCGTGCGAGCGGCTCATCGCGCGGCATGCGAAGGGACAGCAGGCTGCGCGCGACCCGCGCATCGAGCGGCGGCGCTTCCTTCGCATCGAAACAGCGCAGCAGCGATGACAGGTCAAAGGCATCGAGCCGGCTTTCATAGTGGCTGCGCGACACCGGCAGCATGGCCGGATCGAAGATCACCGGCCCATCGCGCAGGACGCGGGCACGCAGGCTGCGTGCTTCGATGGAATCCGGTTCCAGGTACATCAGCGCCACCCGTTCGCCGCGTGGATCGAATACATGTTCCACGCCGGTGTCGATCAGCGCGCTACGGCAGGTTTCGATACGTCCGTCCGGCAGGTGGATCGCAAAGCGCCCTGACAAGCCGATCAGCAGTACCGGCGATGCATGGCGGTGCCAGCCTGTGGCAGGCAGTTCTCCGATATACAGGGACCGGTCCATACCGGCCTTGAGGGTATTGGCTTTGCGCATAGCCCAAACGTGCAAGTATCTTCGTGATGTCTCCGGTAGCCTCGCAGTCCGTCATCATGTGGACCGCAGATCCGAGGAGAACGCATTGAAACGTATTGCCCTGGCCGCCATCTTCCTGGCATTGGCCGTGATTGCAGCAGCATATTACCGTCTTCCGCATCTTTTCAAGGAACCGCTGGCAGGACTGAACCGCGCATCTGCCGGCCTGTCCGAAAAAACCGTCCGCGTCGGCACCCACGATGTGCATTACCTGGAAGGCGGCAACGGCGAGCCGGTCGTACTGTTGCACGGCATCTTCGCCGAAAAGGATCATTGGGTCGATTTCGCGCGGCCGCTGACCGGCCGCTACAGGGTCGTGGCGCCCGACCTGCCGGGCTTCGGCGAAAGCGGCCGGCTCGACAGCGAAGACTACGGCTACGCCACGCAGGTCGAACGGCTGAAAGATCTGCTCGATGCGCTCGGCATTGCGCGTGCCCACCTGGCCGGCAATTCGATGGGCGGCACCATCGCGGCGCTGTTTGCCATCCGCTATCCGGACCGCGTGGCGACCGTGGCATTCATCGGCGCACCGCACGGCATCCGCTCGCCGGCTCCGAGCGAGATGGATCGCCTGATCGATGCGGGAAGCGCGCCGCTGATCGCCCGCGACGAAGCGGAGTTCGAGCGCATGCTTTCGCTCGTGTTCGTGCAGCGCCCATTCCTGCCGTACCCGATCCTGCATGACGCGCAATCAACGGCTGTACGGAACGCGCCATCCAA
>NZ_DASZBA010000243.1:0-73541 GCF_035944575.1 Noviherbaspirillum sp. | reverse complement strand
CCAATGCATCTGCCGCTGCGCTCGGAGGACTTTGGCCAGCGGCACTTCATCACATCCGATCCAAACGGCGTGCTCATCGACGTAATCAAGGTCATACCGCCTTCGGCGGAGTATGCGTCTCAGTATGACGAGGAAACACTGAAAGCCATGGGCGTCAATCCCGGCCATAAGACGTGAGGTGCGCTGCCTAACAACCGATTGCAGCGGACGGCGCTCATGCGCCGCCGCTGCACCAAAATATTAAATTTTTCCAATGACAGATACCGCGATGACTGAGGCTTTGATACGCGCCGACAAATGGCGCATGGATTGTCTTGCGGTCGTTAAGACGGCCGGTCTTCCGGACTGGCTTGTTGTCGCCGGATTTGTCCGCAACCTGATATGGGATCATCTGCATGGCAAGACGATCCCAACCCCGCTCAATGACGTGGACGTCGCGATCTTCGACCCTTCGGACCTTACTCCCGCAATGGAACAGGATATCGAGTCAATCCTGCGCAGTAAGCGACCCAAGGTGAACTGGCAAGTGCGCAACCAGGCACGCATGCACCTGCGGAATGGACATGCCCCATATCGGGATACCGCCGATGCAATAAGCTACTATCCGGAGCAAGCCACTTGCGTCGGTGTAAGGCTGAGTGCAGCGAGTGAAGTGGAGGTGGCGGCTCCGTTCGGACTCGCGCACAATTGGAATTTATCGATTACGCCGAACCCAAAGGCAGGATACGTGAATTCGGTCTTCATGGACCGCGTAAAGAGCAAGCGCTGGTTGGAAACATGGCCAGCACTGGAAGTCGAGAGCCGTTGTGGAATGTAACACCGCAATGGACTGGGTCGGGTAGACGCCACGGCCGTCATCAAGGCATTAGACGCCACAAGATATACAGCAAAAGACTATGAAGACAATTCTATCCGGACTCCTGCTACTGCCATTGGTATCGTACGCTCAGACAATGCTTAACTTTGATGCGTATGCTCGATCGGAAGTCCCCAATGACGAGATGCTGGTTAACCTTGCAGTCGAAAGAAAAGGTGCTGATATCGGCGCGCTGAATGAAGCGGTGATCGGTGCAATGAGGTCAATTATTTCGGAGGCAAAAGCTGTTCCAGCTGTTAATTCCAAACTCGGCCATATCTCTACCAACCCAAATTACGTCAACAACGCTCAGGATGGATGGGTCGTGCGTGGAGACGTTGTGCTTGATTCAAACGATATGAAAGCGCTTGGTCAGCTCGCAGGAAGGCTTGGTCGGGATCATCAGATATCCGGCGTGAGTTTCCGTCTATCCGAGAATGCAAGAAGAATGGAAGAAAGTGCGCTTCTGCCCCAAGCAGCAGCAAACTTCAAGCGAAAGGCCGCCGAAGCAGCAAATGCATTCGGCTTTAAAAATTACCAGATAAAGCAAATTACCCTTAATCGCCCAGGCGAGTTTCGTCACATTGTGAATTACGGCACAGTAGTCCCCGCATCAACATCGGCTATTCCTGCTGCACGAGGAAATACCGAGGTGATAGTTACAGTTACTGGTGTCGCCTCAATGAAATAGAGCACCGATTGATACTAATATGTCCGTTGAATAGACGGACTGACAGGTCGCTCAGCCGAATAGCGTTGCACACCGATTAGGCTCGGCATTGCACTATTTTCTGAACTATAGTTTGGAGTCGCTTTGGAACCAACCCTTCATTTCTTATGCGGGAAAATGGCAGCGGGTAAAACCACCCTGTCCCGCCAACTGGCGGAACAGCATAACGCCATTCTCATTTGTGAAGACATATGGCTCCAACAGCTATTTCCGACTGAAATTACCAGCTTTGACGACTACCTGAAATATTCGAAACGATTAAAGATGATAGTTGCACCGCATGTCACAGAACTGCTCCTGCAAGGCGTCTCGGTCGTACTCGATTTTCCTGCCAACGTCCCAGCGGCCAGGGCCTGGATGCGAAGCATCTTCGAAGCCGGCAATGCCAGGCATGTCCTGCACTTCGTCAATACACCGAATGAGCGTTGCATCGAACAACTGCAGAAACGCAATCGCGAGAAACCGGCAGGCTCGATGGAAATGACGGTGGAGCAGTTCGAATATATAACCTCGTTGTTCGTTCCGCCGGGCGAGAACGAGGGGTTCAATGTTCGAACTTATGGCTAACATCACGATGAACACCAACACCTTCGGCGAGAGTCATCCCGGACATGCATTGCCAAAGATAGAGGCATGGAGTACTTATGGGAACGCAGTGGGAGCGCGACGTGTTCGGGAAGCCCAACACAAGCCGTCAATTGCTCACATTGCACAAGGAATTATTGAAGTATATGCCCCGGCAAGCCGGGTTATACCGATCATGTCGAGCGTTCAATTCCACAAATGATTACCGGAGTCGTTTCAGAGAAAAATTACCTGGATGCCTATCGCCTTCATCGTCGTCCTGTTGCAATTGCCGTCAACTGGACCGCAGGATTGGTTGCAATGCTTGGGTTTGTGCTCACCGTGCTTGGCGTAAAGCCGTGGGGTATCGTGCTGGCGTTTGGCGGTATCGGCGGATTGATCGGCGAGGCAATCCAGTCGTATCTATACCTGCCGCGAAAGGTCCGCAAGCTGTATTCGCAATACAAGGGAATCGATGCACCGATTACCTATCGTTGGGATTCGAAGAGGTTCTCGGTACATTCAGACCGGGGAAACGGCGATCGGAACTGGGAATCGCTCGTTAAAGTAAGGGAGAACAATGAGCTGTTTCTCCTGTACACCACAGACGCGCTTTTTGAAGTCGTGCCGAAAGCATGGTTCAACAGCACTGCCCAAGCCACCGAGTTTTATCATTATGCCCAGGGAAAGGTGTGATGCCTAGCGTGCCGATCAATGATGACGCACGGATGTATGCTCGATATTGTTCGCGTTAAACATCGGCGTTCAAACATACCGGCAGGCCGCCCCTCGATTGACTGCGGTCAGCATGCAAACAGGGCGGTCTATAGACAGCGCATATCCACAATAGAAAACAATGCGAGAATGCCTCTTTTTCGCATCGAACTTTCCTTTGTCTCCGCCAATCAACAACCTGCGCGGCATTGCCGCGATGCTCACGGCAGTTGTGCTGTTCGCACTAATGGACAGCGTGATGAAACTGCTCGCCGCTCACTATCCTCCATTACAAGTAGCTGCCCTGCGCGGCCTTGCGGCGCTGCCGCTGGTGTGTGCCTGGGTCACCTGGCGCAGCGCGTTGCCTTCGCTATGGAGAGTGCGCTGGCCGCTGCATGTGTTGCGCGGCGTGCTTGCCATATTGATGTTGTCGCTCTTTGTGTTCGCGTTGCGCAGCCTGCCGCTGGCCGAGGCATATACCATCTTCTTCATTTCGCCGTTGTTGATAACGGCCATGTCGGCGCTGATCCTGAAGGAGAAGATCGCCCCCGCGCGCTGGTGGGCCATTGCCGGCGGCATGCTTGGCGTGCTGGTCGTGCTGCGTCCGGGTGGCGATGGACTGCTCAGCCTGGCGGCGCTGGCGGTTCTTGCGTCAGCATCCTGCTATGCGATGCTGGCGATCACGGTGCGCGTCCTGAGTCCTACCGATTCCGGCGAAAGCATGGTGTTCTGGCTCACACTTGCGCTTGCCATCGGCGCTGGGGTGCTTGCGGCCCCGGGCTGGGTCGCGCTGGACAGTGCCCATTTACCGCTGGTGGGCACGCTTGCGGTCACCGGGTTCCTTGGCCAGGTGCTTGTGACCGAAGCATTCCGCAATAGCGAAGGCTCGGCAGTCGCTCCGTTTGAATACACGGCCCTGGCCTGGGCGGCCGGCATGGACTGGCTGATCTGGCAGGCGTTCCCCGACAGCTACACGCTGGCCGGCGCGGCAATCATCATTACCAGCGGCGTATTCTTGGTCCGATCCGAGGGAAAGCGTGTGCGCAAGTAGGCATGGATAAACACGATGCGCCGTATGCTGAATTGCCGGACAAGGCGCGTGGAGACTGGATGGTATGGCAGTGATAACGGGTGCCGGAATCGCCGTTGCCGATCCTCAGCCGGAATTTGCATGGCCGTCATTGCCGCCGGTTTCGATCTGCGGCAGCAGTACCGTATAACAACTGCCAGTGCCGGGGCCCTTGCTGTATGAGGTCACCGTGCCGCCATGCAGCTGCACCAGCTTCTTCGCCAGCATCAGCCCCAGTCCCGATTCACCACGCTGCGCTTTTGCAGGCCCGACCTGCGTGATCGGATCGAATACGTGCGGCAAGGCGTCCGGCACAATGCCGGCGCCGTTGCCGCGCACGCACATCTCGGCCGATTGCCCTGCCGCATGCGCCGACAGCACGACTTGTCCGCCGGGCGGCGTGTGCCGGGCGGCATTGCTTAACAGAGTCACGAACACCTGCACCAGCCGTGCATACTCGCCTATCACAACGATATCGTCGTCATCGAGTTCCAGTTCCAGTTGCTGATGCCGTTCAGCGAGCGTCGAACGTACCTGCTCGATCGCTTCGCTCAGGACCGTCTTGATATCCTGCGGCGACAGGTCGAGCTGGAGCCGGCCATCCTGCATGTGCGATACATCGAGAAGATCGTCGAAAAGTCTGGTGATATGACTGACCTGCCGGCCGATGATGTCGCTGGTTGCGCGGATGCGCGCCGGGTCCTGATCGGTGTATTTCAACAGTTGCGCCGCGGTGCTGATTGGTGTCAGCAGATTCCGCAGTTCGTGCGCGAGCACGGCCAGAAATTCTTCGTGTTGCCGGTCGGCCTGGTGTAACCGTGCTTCCGCTTCGCGCAGCGCGGCTTCCGCACGCTGTCGCGCACTCTCAACCTCATCACGTGTTGTTCCCTCTTTTCTGAACCAGGCGAGAACGATGTCACTGGTATGACGGACGATGGAAAGGACGGCTGACATAATTACTCTATTTTGTGTTTGAGATGATAACCTGGCATGGCGGTACGGGTTGGCCGTAGCCTGCGTCGCATGGTGTTGCGAGTGTGAAATTTTGCCGGGTGATAGACAGTAGATAACCAGCGTACAACATAGTTTCAAAGGGGCAGGCGGCGGCTAACTTTAAGCTAGAATGTTTTTTCCGCAACTTTCCCTTTCGGAATGTTCAATCCCTTCACGTTCGACCGCCCCCTGCTCCGTATCGCCCGCAAGCTGCTTTATGCATGGGTCCGCACCCAGGTGCTGCCGCAGGATCCCGCCTCGCTGGGTCTCGACCCGACCAAACCCGTGGTGTATGTCCTGCAGCGCCGCTTTCTTTCCAATCTGCTGGTGCTGTCGCAGGAGACCGTGCTTGCCGGATTGCCGCCGGCGCTCGCGCCGCTGAATGCCGGCGGCTTGCATGCGTCCCGTGCCTTCTTTTTCCTGTCGCGCCCCGAGCCGTGGATCAAGTCGAAGAAGCCGCCCTATTCCGAATTCCTTATAAGCCTGGTGGAAGCTGCGCGCAATGATCCCGCCTTCGAGGTGCAACTGGTGCCGGTGTCTATCCTTTGGGGCCGCTCGCCCGACAAGGAGCATTCGGTTTGGAAGCTGCTGTTCGCCGACACCTGGGGCAAGCACGGTTCATTCAAGCGGCTGTTCACCGTCCTGTTGCACGGGAAGAACACGCTGGTGCGGTTCAACGCACCGCTGTCGCTGCGCCGGTTCGCCGATGAAGGGCTGGATCAGGAACTGACGCTGCGCAAGATTGCGCGTGTTCTGCGCGGCCACTTCCGGCGCCAGAGAGAGATCACGATCGGTCCCGACCTATCGCACCGCCGTACCCAGCTCGACGAACTGCTTGACGCACCACGTGTCAGGGCGGCGATTGCCACCGAAGCGGAAGCCGGCGGCGCCACCCCGGCCGCCATTGAACGTGCGGAAGCGACGGCGCGCAGCTATGCATGGGAAATTGCTTCCGACTACTCGTATCCGCTGATCCTGATCGCGCGGCGGTTTCTGACCTGGTTGTGGACGCGCCTCTACGACGGCGTGGAGATCGGCAACCTGGATACCGTCACCGGCGTCGCGCCCGATCACGAGATCATCTACGTACCCTGTCACCGCAGCCATATCGATTATCTGCTGTTGTCGTATGTGGTGTTCAATCACGGCCTGATGGTGCCGCATGTCGCCGCCGGCGCGAACCTTAACCTGCCGCTGCTCGGCGGCATACTGCGTCGTGGCGGGGCCTTCTTCCTGCGGCGCTCGTTCAAGGGCAACAAGCTGTATGCGGCGGTGTTCAACGAATACCTGCACATGATGATCGCCAAGGGGTATCCGATTGAATATTTCGTCGAAGGCGGGCGCAGCCGCACCGGCCGCATGCTGCAGCCGATGGCGGGCATGCTGGCGATGACGGTGCAGAGTTTCCTGCGCGATTCGTCGCGGCCGATCGTGTTCGTGCCGGTGTATATCGGCTATGAAAAGCTGTTCGAGGGCCGTACCTATGTCGGCGAGCTGATGGGGCAACCGAAGAAGAAAGAGTCGCTGTTCGACCTGCTGCTGACGCTGCGCGAACTGAAGAAGAACTTCGGCAAGGTCCATGTTAACTTCGGCGAACCGATTCACCTGACGGAAGTGCTCGCCGCCGAACATCCAGGCTGGCAGGACGAGGTGATCGCCGACGATACGCGCCCGACGTGGCTGTCGTCCGGGATCGAACGCCTGATGCGCCGCATCGCCGACGGCATCAACAGCGCGGCGGTGGCCGGCCCTGTCAATCTCACCAGCCTCGCCCTGCTGGCGACGCCGCGTCACGCGCTCGATGCGCGGCAGCTCGCAAAGCAGCTTGACGGTTACCGGCAGCTCGCGCTCGCCGCGCCGTATGCGCAGCGGATGCAGGTGACTGCACTGGACGGCGCGGCGATGGTCGCCTATTGCGAGCGCTTGCGCCTGATCCGTCGCCAGCCGCACGCCCTGGGTGATGTGCTGTTCTTTACGCCGGACGAGGCGGTGCTATCGACCTATGCGCGCAACAACATTCTTCATTTGTATGCGTTGCCCGCGCTGATCGCCTGCCTGCTGGCGCAGAACGTCACGCTCAGCCGCGCCCAATTGCTGGGACTGGTGCACACCGTCTATCCCTTCCTGCGCGCCGAGCTGTTCCTGCGCTGGACCGACGAGGAACTCGACATCGCACTCGATCGTTATCTGGCCGCCCTGACTGGAATGGGATGGCTGGGCCATACGGTGCGCAACGATGTGTACGCCGCGCCGGACGTCAACAGCGACGAATTCGCGCAGCTCGAACTGCTCGGCCAGGCGGTGCGCCCGACGCTGATCCGCTACTTCATCACGCTGGCCATGCTGAGCCGCCGTGGCTCGGGCATCATGACGCCGGCCGAACTGGAAGCGCTTTGTCACTTGCAGGCACAGCGCCTGTCCCTGCTGCGCGAATTCAATGCGCCGGAGTTTTTCGACAAGGCGATCTTCCGCATCTTCATAGACACGCTTACCCGCAGCGGAAGAGCCGAACTCGGCGCGGATGGCAAATTGCATTTCGGCGAGTCGCTCGAAACCGCATCCGGCGAAGCCCGATTCGTACTGCCGCCGGACATGCGGCAAACCATCCTGCACATGGTGCGGCTGGAAGCGGCTGCCGCAAAGGTAGCGGACAAACCGGCGCGCTTGCCGGACAGTGCCGTGTAGGGATGCAATGCGCGCCGGCGTCATCCTATTTGTACGGCTGCTCCTGATCCGTGCCGGCCGTGCAACCGTCGATGGCGTCGCGCAGCTTCGTCATGCTGTACGGCTTGGATAGCATGATGAAGTCATAGTCCGGCAGAGAATTGCCCGGCAGTCCGCCGAAGCCCGACGCAAATATGACCTTCATGCCGTCGGCGCGCCGCACCGCGATGTTGGCGAGATCGACGCCCGACATTCCCGGCAGGCCGATATCCGAGAGAAGCACATCGAAGCTTCTCTGCTCCAGTTGCTCCAGCGCCGCTTCGCCGCTTGCGGCGTGATGGGCGCGATGCCCGAGCATGGCGAGCATCTCGCCGACAAGGTATCGAAAATCCTCGTTGTCCTCCACCACCAGGATGTCGAGGCCGTCGCCGCCCGTCGACGGCGGTTCATCGCCGTGCCGGGCGGCTGGCTGTCGTTCTGCTTGTTCCGCCGGCTGGAGACCTGGAACATCCTTCGTCGCCGCCGCCGCATGGTTCAAAAACCGGGACGCTGTCGCGTCCAGCAGGTCACGGATCTTGCGCGCGAGTTGTTCGCGTTGATAAGGCTTGCTGAGCAGATGCACGCCCGGATCGAGGCGTCCGCTGTGCACGATCGCGTTCTGGGTGTATCCGGAGGTGAACAATACCTTGATGTTCGGGAACAGTAGCTTGGCCTGCCTTGCAAGGTCGGGACTGCGCAGCGACCCAGGCATTACGACATCGGTGAACAACAGATCGACCGCACCATGCTGCCTGAGAATCTCCAGCGCCTGTTCGCCGTGGTCCGCCTTCAGTACCCGATAGCCAAGGTTGCCCAGCATCGCCACGACAGTGGACTGCACCGCCGGATCGTCTTCCACCACGAGGATGGTCTCGCTGCCACCTGTCACCGGCCCATTGATGTTCGTCACCGGCACCGACTCCGGTTCGAATGAACGGGGAAAGTACAACTTGATCGTCGTCCCCTCTCCGACTTCGCTGTATATCCGTATGTGTCCGCCGCTCTGCTTGACGAAGCCGTAGGCCATGCTCAGGCCGAGGCCGGTTCCCTGCCCTTCCGGTTTGGTGGTGAAGAACGGTTCGAACGCGCGCTCGATGGTTTCGGCGGTCATGCCCGAGCCGGTATCCGACATCGCAAGCATGACGTACTGCCCCGCCGCCAGGCCGGGCTCGGCGCGTACATAATCATCGTCCAGCGAAGCGTTGCCGATCTCGATGGTCAGTTTGCCCTGCCCCTGCATCGCGTCGCGCGCATTGATCGCAAGGTTCAGGATCACATGCTCAAGCTGATTCGGATCGATCAATGCATTCCATAGTCCGGCTGCGGCAATGGTTTCGATATCGGTCGTCCCGCCCAATGCCCGCTGCAGCATTTCGTGCATGCCGCGAACGACGCGGGCCAGGTTGGTGGGCACCGGCTGCAGGGGTTGTTTTCGCGCGAATGCCAGCAACTCGGTGGACAGCTTGGCGCCGCGGCGCACCGCATCGATGGCGGCCTCTACCCGTGCCGCCGCGCGGTCGTTGCCGCGCATCTCGGCCTGCAGCAATTGCAGGCTTCCCATGACGACTTGCAGCACGTTATTGAAATCATGCGCGACACCACCGGTCAGCTTGCCGATGGCTTCCAGTTTCTGCGACTGGATCAGGGCGACGCGCGCTTCCTCCATCGAACGCGCATGTTCGGCGGCTTGCCGTTCCGCCGCCTTGCGCTCGGTGATGTCGCGCAGGAACGCGGTGATCACGAAGCGGCGTCCGTCATGGAAGGCGGCAAGCGACACTTCCAGGGGAATTTCTTTGCCGCTTCTGTGCAGGCCGATCATTTCAAGGCGCCGGTTGAGTGCCTGGCGTTTGCCCGCGGCCTTGTCGCTTTCGATCCGTCCTGCCCGGACGAATTCATTGAAGTTGGCGTTATGGCTGGGGCGTTGACCTTTCGGAATGATGAGCGTCGCGAGATCGCTGCCAATCGCTTCGTCGGCGGTCCAGCCGAAGGTGGCGGCGGCCTGCTCGTTCCAGTCGGTGACCCTGCCGTCCTGGCCGACCGCGATGAATGCGTCGTTGGAATTTTTCAGGATCACCGCCATGCGCTGCTGTTCCGCCACGATGCCGGTTACCAGCGGTTGCAGCAGCTTTCGAACCAGTATGGTGCCTGCGGCCACGAACATCAGCAGCAACACCACCAGCAGGTTCAGTTTGTCGCGCATCGGCGCATAGAGCTCATCGACATCGATCGTGTGCACCAATCCAAGGCCGTAGGGATCGAGCGGCGCATGGCCGGCGAGCACCGCGATGCCCCGGAAGTCGGTGACGGTCGCCGCTCCGATTTCACCTCTCAGTGCACGCACGATAGGCTGACCGCGGCTGCCGTCGGTGCCGAACAGCGGTATGCGCTTGCCTGCCGCATAGAAGCGCGTCGGGAAGCACAATGCTTCGTTCGCCTCCCGGCCGCACAGCAGCAGATCGGTCGATGTGCCGGCGCGCTGGCTTTCCTCGATCAGCGTCGTCAGGGAGTGGAGCTGCCGCTCCATCACGACGCGTCCCACGACCCGGAAACCATCGACCACGGGGTTTTCGGCACGGAGGAAAAAGCCGTCATTCCAGAACAGTTCACCCTTGCCGTGGATTAATGACAACGGTACCGACACGGCGGAAGATTCCGCCGTCAGGCGTCCGGCGGTTGCCAGCGTCTTTCCCTGCCGGTCGTCGAACCGGATGCCTTGCGCGCCAAGCGACAGATAGCTTTGGGCGATCTCCGTGATCGCCCTCAGCGAATCGGCATCGTTCGGATTGACGTCCAGATCGCGCAGATGCTCGGGCAGGACCGGAATCATGGCGACCGATTTCGCAAGCAGCGTGGATTGATTCAGCTCATCGGAGATGATGTAGGAGTTGTTCCTCGCCGTATTGCGGATGTTGTCGGCGGCGTTCTTTTCGAACCCCTCCCGCAACACCCAGAACCCGCTCAATCCGGCGGCAATGGCGAACACGGTCAGCAATGCGGCCGCCATGGCAGTGACGCGCTTGTCCTGGTTGGTGATATTGGAGGCCGGACGGACGCGCGTGTTGCGATGGAACATCCACAGGCCGGTGCCGAGTATGCAGAAACCGACGGCAGTCAGGGCAGCCATGCGGTTATAGGTGGCAAGCTGGTACATCGCGTGCAGATTCAGGAAATAACCCAGCAGCGCACTCCAGCCGATGACGAGCACGGCGACAACCAACGCGATGCTGGCCTGCTCCATCCGGTCACGTATGCTGTGGCGGGTGCGCGCCATGAACACAAGTCCGGTCAGCAGGAAGCCGATGCAGGCATTCGGGGCAGTCCTGCCGGGCCTTGAATGCCCGTCGCCCAGCGCGGCATGCACGCTGGTCAGGTCGATCCAAAGGTTGATATCGGTGACGTGCTCGAACAGGATCAGCGTCGACAGGATCACCAGAAAGGGCGGACAAATCGTTCGTACGAGCGCATTTCCGGTATCGCGATGCAGGCAGATCAGCGACAAGCCGGACGCCAGGAACATGAGCGCGGTATTGATGCTCATCGCCACGCTGCCGGGTACTACCGTCACCATGGTTTTATTGCCCAGCATCCAGCCAGCGATCACCAGGCTGCCGATTGCGCAGAGGAGATAGCCGGTCAGTTTCTGGCTTTTTATGGCGACGATAGGCATTCTTTTTCGTTGGTTTTCCAGCTCAGTCCGGCCGGTAAAGTCGATTTGTCAGAGGCCTTATAAGCACGGGAAACGTGAATCAGGAAAGCGCGCCGTAACGGCATCGTGTGGATTGAAAGCGTAGCGGTGATGGTAGCGCAAACCGCTCGCTGAATGAGGGAAAGAAGCCGGTTGGTTGCGCTGGATGAAGATCTGGACACCTTGAGGAGCGAACCGTGAGAGTGTAGGCCGGTTCGGCCTGAACTTGCGGAGAATATTATTCGCGGTACGGCTGGATTGCGGCAATCATGGGAGGCCCGACTTTCTGGCTTCGATCATTTTCATGGTGCGGTAGGCGTCATTCTTGCCAGTGCGGAATTTCTGCCGCCGGTCGCCCAGGAGTTTCCGGAGTTCGGCCACCTTCAAGCCGCTCAATTCATGCATGCGCACCATCAGGCAGGCACCGATCGACCTCTTTCTGTTCCTGATCAGGCTTAATACTGCGGGACGGACACCGAGCAACCTGCACAAGGCAGCATCGCTTTCAACACTGAATTGCTCACGCAGCGCATTCAGCAAACGATCCGGGTCGTATTCGACAACATCATCGTCCATCGTCATATTCATGTTCTTTTCACAACATTGCATAAAACGCAATATTAACGCTCCGATAGGAAAATGGCGATAGGGAAATTTGACCGGACAGCGATGTAATGCGGAGAGCGATGCGTCAGGCCTGTCCGTTCTCTGCCAGAACGAATTGATGCGGCCGCCTGTCATAAGGCGATTGCCCAAGCGCTTTGCGAGGGTATACGCCCCCTGGACACCGGAGAACACGCAAGAATGAATCACCAACGCACTTCATGGCTTGTCGGAAAAGCGCTTTTGATTGGATTGGCGGGAGGCGTTGCCGCCGTCATGTGGCTGCGGGGTGCAGGGCTGAGGCTCCGCAACAGGCGTTATGGAGATACGGAGGTAGAACGCCGCAACCCCATGCATTTTTTTCTTGCAGGCAAACAATATCGTCGGCGCAAGATCGACCGTTCAGGGAGTCGGCCGCTGCTCGATCGCCGGCACGCCGCCCGCAAAAGCGAACCGATCGGTATATGAGGCGGCGTTACGGCAATGGGTTTTGGTCGGGAAATTGCGGCTTGTCCTCCTGCGGCATCGCATCCTGTGCTTCCGCTGCCTGTGGCTTGTCCGGCCCGTCTACCCGCACGACGGCCTTCAGTCTCTGGAG
This sequence comes from Noviherbaspirillum sp., assembly GCF_035944575.1. Classification (GTDB taxonomy): domain Bacteria; phylum Pseudomonadota; class Gammaproteobacteria; order Burkholderiales; family Burkholderiaceae_D; genus Noviherbaspirillum. The sequence goes on along the minus strand of NZ_DASZBA010000243.1, from coordinate 61,026 downwards.
GCGGGCATATTCCTCCGGGTCTTCCTTGGCCAGGCGTTTCTCGCGCCATTTGTAATACACCATCAGTCCAAGGGTCGCAGCCGCACCGATCGCCAGTTTTCCCTTGTGTTCGTCCAGTACATTCTTGACGGCGCTCGTGACACCGGTGCCGGGTTCGGTTTGGGTCTCGGGCGGACTATCTGGAGCGGGATTTTCCTCCGAAGGATCAGGATTGACGGTTGTGTTTTCTGACATTTGTTAACCTCGGTTTTTGGGGAACATCTCAGTCATTGCCTCTATGCGTAGAAAAGTCGGCAATATTTAGTCATCTAATCGCCTCAGTGGTTCTTGACGCGGTTCATTTTTTTGACTTTCCGCCGGGAAATACAGAAATTTAACGCTTTTCCCGGTTGCCTTCAGGTGGCGGTCCCGTGCCGCTTCGCAGGACCGGCGCCGACGCCAGAACCTGCTCCGGACAACAGGGTCGAACTTGTTTGTTTTTGTGGACCCTGAATGTATGCGCCAGCAATCCCTTCTCGCTGACACGGCCGGCATTCCCATGCCGGGGCCAGACAATACGGCCAGGGTGGTCGATGTGCATGAGAGGTTGTGCCGGGAGTACGGTTGCCCTGCCCGCTATTTTCATGACATCGACCCGCTCAGCGAACTGATCTCGGCGATGCTCTCACATCGCACCCGCAACCAGGATTCCGCCCATGCCTTCCGGCAGTTGCGGGAGCGCTTCCCCAATTGGGAGTCGGTGCGTGACGCACCGGTCGCCGATGTGCAGGATGCCATTGCCGCCTGCACCTGGCCGGAGCAGAAAGCGCCGCGCCTGCAATCGGTGCTGCGGGAAATTGCCGCGCGCTGCAACGGCGAGCTATCGCTCGACTTTCTCCGCGACTGGCCGGTGGAACGGGCGCGCCAATGGCTGGAACGCCTGCCGGGCGTCGGACCGAAAACCAGCGCCGCCGTCATCTCCTTCAGCACGATTCGCGGCAAGGCGCTTCCGGTGGATAGTCATCATTTCCGTGTCGCGGCCCGGATCGGACTGATCCCCTCCGGGATGGCAGTGGGTCCATCACATCGCATACTGGAAGCCCAGCTTCCGGCCGAATGGGACGCGCAGCAGGTGTATGACAACCACCAAGTGATCATGAAACACGGAAAGAAGATCTGCACCCATCAGCAGCCGCGATGCGGCGCCTGCGTGGTGCTGGATTTGTGCGATTACGGGCAGGACAGGATGGGTGCGCCGGTCGGACCGGAAAACACCATGGATTGAGAGGAATACGCCCGACCGGGTTGGCGCCGGCCGGGCATTGATCAGCAACTTGTGCCGGGAAAAACCACGGTGCCGGCAGCCGCGCCTGCACCGTCCGTCATCAGGGCGACGGGAAGTTGAAGCTTGTCGCCTCCTTGATCACTTGCAGCGAGTCACGCGGCGTCAGGAACCGGTCTGCCACCAATTTGTGCGCATTGTCGACGACCTTGCTCACATAATCGCCCTTGCTCGGATACAGCTGGGCGAGGCGCGCGCTGTTGAACGGGATCTCGTGTCCCGCGATGAAGCAGAAGCTCGCTCCGGTCGAACTGCCGTTCCAGGTACTGGTCGGCACATCCACGTACGGCGAGCGCAGTCCGCCGACCACATTGCCGTAGGCGTCGGTCACCGGCTTGCCATCGACCACCTGGATCGGCGGCGCGCTCGGCGGCGCGATGCCCCGCTGCACCCACAGATCGAGATTCTGCCAGAGGGCGTTGAAGTGGATTTCGGACGGGAAGCGGCTGCGCGGTCCTTCATTGCAGGCCATCGGCGGTACGCTGCGTCCGGCTGCCTGGATGTCCGCCGGTGCCGCGGCCGAATACAACTCGCCCGGAGTCGCATGGCCCGTGCCTGCCATCTCGTAGTGCCGGAATCGATCCGCCGGCGCGTCACTGTCCGGCCGGCGGGAACCGATGCCGATCAGGTAGTCCGACTGGGACATCACGTGGATGATGGGTACGCCGACATCCTTGAACTGCCGGCGCGGATCAGTCACGGCGGGCGGCGTCGCGCACTGGTTGATCGCGCTGATGCCGGCGAAGGCGCCGCCTGCTACTGCAACCAGGTAAGCGTCGTAGATGGGGGCGCCATATCGCTTGACGTCCAGTGGATGAATGGCGTTGATGTAGGTGTACAGGTAGCCGCCGCTCTGAGAGTATCCGAATCCATAGAGACGCTCCACGGTGAATCCCGCTTCCTTGCGCAGCGGATTGGATTTCTCATTGCTCTTGAGCCATGCGCCCACCTGGCTGTACATATCCCAGAACAGGCCATTCTCGGTACTGCGCGAGCTGTCGCCCGCGATGATGGTGCTGATTGCCGCGTCGGGACAATTCCGCGAATCGGAAAGCGGCAAGGGATTGGCCCAGGACAGGGATGCATAGCGCTGCGGGTTGAACCGTTTCAGGGTCTCGGCGGTGACCGGCTTGCTGGTGATACCGACCCAGACATCGCCGTTATTGACGAAATGCTTGCCGGACAGGCCCCATCCGATATTCAGGTCGAACAGGTTGGATGCGTTCAGAATTTCGACCACAACATTGCCGCTGAACTTTTTGCCGTCCGCCGGACGACGGATCAGCACCCGTGTCGTGTACGGCACGTCGGGCGTGCGAACGACGGCGGGGCCGGGCGCCGGCCAGTCGTACACATTCGCCTTGCCGCTCACGAAGTATTCCTCTTCCACATAGCCGACCGCTTTCAGGTCTTCCGGCTGTAGCGTGCGGTCAGCCGCGCCGAACGGATAGGAGGTCGGCGTGACGGCAACCGGTCCGGTGACGGAGGGCAGCGCGATGACGTTGGTATTGGTGGCAGTCTCCGGAAGCGCCGATGATGAGCCGCCGCCGCAGGCGGCCAGTATGAGGCTGCCTGCCAGGCCGCACAGGCTGGTAGCAAGTTTGTTTCGCATGATGGATTTGTCTCCTGATGGTTGTTCGAGTTGGTTTTTCCACGCGCTGAAACGCCACATCCTGCTTGTCGATCTCCGATCTCGGGATATCTCACATGCCAAATTGATAGATATCGAAAACAAAATATGTTCGTTTCGTCACCATATTATCTAAATTACATTTCGTTCGCAATGCAAAACAATGACCCATTCTTGCAAACTCCACAGGCAGATCAAATTAACCAATTCTTTTTCGCAACCCATTGTTATTACAGCGGTTTTTCACATAGAACAATAGTATCCGAGGCCTTACATACAAACCATAAAGGCAAAGATATTCCACTATGCAGAACTTAATCATTCGTTTTACAAACTTTTTTGGTCTTGTTTAAGCGTTTGTGGCAATTAAAGCCGAGCACGGAAAAAGCAAAAGAGCAAATTCGAATAATTCAGAAAAGAATCGAACAAACGCTCATCGAAAGCATCGATCAGCATCCGAAGCGTTCGCCTCGGGCTTGCTGTTGGTGTGAGTTCGCAGTCTGCCGCTGTGTCCGAGGAAAAGATGAAGCGGGCCAAGAACCGCCAGCCACGCTGCTGCACGATGGACATCCGCCACCTCAAGGACGCGGGGCGAAGCAAAGTGGCAAGTCCGGAAAAATTGCAGTGGATTTGAGGAACGGACGACGGCCTGATTCCATTTTGCAGAGGACCCGCAAACCCGCGTAAAATGCCGCCCATGCGGGTGTAGCTCAATGGTAGAGCAGAAGCTTCCCAAGCTAGTATAGAAACCCCGTCATTCCGCGCCTTCCCGCCTCAAATCCGCTCCGCAAAAATTGAAATAACACCGCTCTGAAAGCTAATAACGGCGCGGGGTCGTACTTTTTTGCGGAGCAAATTTCACGCTCTGTTTTGACTGCGCCGCTGTGCGCTTAAGGGAGATGGGAATGGATAAAGACGAAGTGCTGGCGCTGGCGAAGGAAGCGGGCGGATTCAAGTCGTTCCGCGAGTCGATTGCGTTCTATCCGGATGCGCTTGTGCGCTTTGCCGCTCTACTGGCAGCCAAGCAGCAACCGCGCTGGAAGCCGCGCCCTATGGCAAGCGTGCCGCATCCAAATGACATCTCAAAGAGGGTTGTTGGCTTTGTGGTTGATAACAATGGGGCCGACATGCCGAGCGTGCAGCTTGAGGCAATCCTTGCCGCCCCCTGTTCCAGCGCAGCCGGTAGCGGAGCGGGAGCCAAAGCGGTGGAACTCGGGCAATGAGTTTTTGCCATTCCATCCGCAGGCATCGCATGTGTCGCCGGAATATCGGCAGGGATGGAACGACTGTTACGAACTAGCCCGCGCTCAGGATAAGGAAGAAATTAATCGCTTGAGCCAAGTCGATAGAAAAAAATAGTGCCAAAAAGGCCCCCTTGTCCTTTCAAGGGCTAAATGGCTTTTTGCAAATCGACTCGCTATTATTCTCTCTCGCTCACGCCGTGGGCATAACGAGGGAAAAGAATGAGCAGATATAAACTGGAAGAAATCGACGTTCGAAAGCTGGCGCGCTCGATTGAGTCATATGAAGGCACGATCACACACGTTGCAACTGCAGTGGTAGTTGATACCCAAAGTCGAACTATGGAGATGCTGCGCCTTTCTGTTTGGCCTGCTACAACCGAAGAAGAGGCAAAGCGATTGGCGACCGAAGAAGTGCAGAAGTTGATGCTCCGGCAGTAATTCACTCCATGCACGCCCTACCCGTAATCAAAAATGTTTGCTCCGAGGCGATCGAGGCCCGCGAGGATGACAAAGAACACTGGCGCAACGATTTCTGTGCCATCGTCGCCCCTGAAGTCGTGCTCTCGCTCATTGCCGATCTAGAAAAGCCGCCACGGATCAGCGAGGAAGAACTGCAGGCGCTTGGCAAGCTGGTGCGCGACTTGACCGGGTTTATCAAGCTCAGAACGGGCGATGCGTCCGATCCGGTGCGGGATGATCTGCTATTGCAGGCCCGGCAGTTACTCGGTCTAGCCGGAATCTAACAAGGAGGATCTATGAGCAACAAGCCATTAATGACTGATAGACAAATGCTTGAACTCGCGGCCAAAGCGGCGGACATTACCGGAACATGGGCGGCAGTGCACCAGGCTTATGGCAAGCCTCCTGTCGAAGGCATCAATACGGGATCTCCGATTTTTTGGAATCCGTTGACAGATGACGGCGATGCGCTGCGTCTGGCGGTAAAGCTGGATATGGATATCATCTGCGAAGGCGCCAAGAATCAAACTCGTGTCAGCTGTCCGGTAAACGCCATTGGTTTTGACTTAACCAATGACGATCGGATGGCCGCTACCCGCCGCGCCATTGTTCGTGCTGCCGTTGCTATCGGCTCGGCGTAGGTTGGCGTAGTCTCCGCCATGCCATTCAAGCCGCCACTTACCCGAGAGCAATTAACCGAGATACAGGAGCGCAACCGGGAGAACGAAGACGTCATCACCCTCCTGTGGGAGATAAAACGTCTGCGTGCCCTCGTCCTGCGAGCCGATCAGGTGCAGCGTTCCATCACCCCAGGCTCCGGGGCGGAGATGGTCATCGGCGTATTGCGCAAGGAGCTGGAGGGAGAGCCGTGTATCGCGGAGCAGTCGAGGTTGGATTTGTAAGCCAACATTCTCTGCTAAACTTACTTGCAGTCAACCTTTTGTTGGACCACTATGTATCCTGAGGCCGCCCCCAATACCGTTTCAGTGATCATTCCTACGACATGCGAGCTTAAGCGAGCATCCTACATCGAGCGTGCGATTCAGAGCGTCTTATCTCAAACCGGCGTCGACATTGAACTGATCGTAGTTGTAAACGGCAACCGTTACGACGACGGCATCTTTACAACGTTACAGTCAGACCACCGAATCAAAGTAATTAAACGCGCAGAAGGCAACGTCTCGAAGGCCCGCTATTTTGGACTGGCTGCAGCCCGAGGTGCGTTTTATTGTTTCCTCGACGACGATGACGAGTTCTTGCCCGGAGCGATGAAGACGCGGGCTGATTTTCTGGTAAAGCACCCTGATGCGGATGTCGTGGTCACAAATGGCTACATCAACACGCCGGATGACGCGCCACTGGTACGTGAGTCAGCAGAACAAATCAACAAGGATCCCGCCCTTGCCTTCCTTCGGTCAAACTGGTTTGCCTCTCCCGCGTCGATGTTCCGAGCCAGTACTGTTGACTTGAGCCTTTTGGACATTGAATACAAGTTTTTTGAGTGGACGTATCTGTTCTTCCTCTTACTGTCGAACGGCAAATCAATTAAATTTGATCCATCGATGACGTATCGCGTAACAGTGGACAATCCATTGTCGGCCTCAAAGTCGAAGGAATACTTGCTGTCACATGCGACGTTCCTAGGATCTCTTCAATCTTTGAATCTGAATTCGCATGTTAAAAGAGCGCTCATACCGAAGTACCAGGCGGCTCTGAACGGAGCGGCTAACTTACACCTCAAAGATGGCATGATGAAGGCGGCATGGGCGGCGCATCTAAAATGCCTGATGAGCGGCGGGTGGCGCTACCTCCCCTATACCCGACGTCTAATATTTCCGACATTTTTCCGCCCTGCGGTCCGAATTTAGTTGGAACGACGCATGAAACAGTTCATCTCCAAGAGACCACCATTGCTTATCCGGCTTACCACCGAGAGATTGTGCAAATCGAATCCTGCAGACTCGTAGACGGCCAACGCTTCTAAGTAGTGAGGCATGTTCTTGTAAAGTGGCTGGACCGAGAGTTCAGATTGAAGACCCTTGATGCTGGAGATGCAATCTGATGCGCCTTTAAAAACCTCCAAGTCGTAGCCTTGGGTGTCCATCTTTAGAAAAACGTTTTTGCAGCCCAACCCGCTAATAAGCGCAGGGAACATAGCGTCAAGTCTTTTGACTGCTACTTGTTCAGATCGCGTATTTTTCTCCGCCGTTTTGGACTCCAGCAAAGAACTCATTACCGTGAGTTTAGGTACGTTTATTAATAGCGATTCCTCTCTGCTTCCGAGTGCCATTTGATACCCCCGCCATTTGGCATCATCCATGAAGCTTTTCTTCATGATGCCAAACTCAGTGGATATTGGTTCAAACGAAACAATATGGCCGGTATAGCCAATATCCCTTAACTCTTGTGCATACTGCCCGCGATTTGCTCCAACATCTAATACGCAATCAATTTCCAATTGCTGCAATAGGTGCCGCAGGGACGATAGTTCATTTACCCGATCAAGCTGCTGCTCTGGGAGGCGCAAGCCTTTGGATACACTCCATGTTGCCAATGACTTGGCAATATTTTTGGCCATTTCGTTGTCCCCACGGCAAGTTAAGCAAAGTTGCATTTTGGTAAAAATGACAATTTACCATACGCTTGCCCAAGATTGCCACATGCCAGCCCATAGCATCGCCATGGCATAGGCGCTCACCGATCCAATCCCTTCAGGAATAGCAATCTCTCCGCATGGCGTCGCCGCGTCAGCCCGGCAAGCACCCTTCCCCCGCCTTTATTCCAGAGCAGAATCGAGTCTGCAGCCTTGGCTAGATCGCCGCGCTTGATGTGCCGACATACCGAACTGGCCCCAAAGGCGCCAAGGCCAATGTTGTATGCCAGCGAAGTGCAGGCTGCGGCCATTTCGGGAGGCAGCAGGTATAGCGCCGGACACCGTTTGTAGACGCCGAGCAGGTACTGCTTCAGCCGAAGCTCGAGCGTCATGTCCGCCTGCTCCTGCGTCCACCGGGTTTCCGGCGTGATGTGCGGTCCGGTTTCGCCCCATCCGATCGTCAGGACATTTGCCGGGCACAGGTACGGCTTCAACAGATAGCCGTCCGACGTTCGGACCTTGCGATGACACCCTTCGAACGGCTTGACGACTTCTGCCGCCAGTTCGACTATGTCGTTCATTTGTGCTTGTCGAATACACGGCCAACGAACCAGAACGCCAGAATGCCCGACAGCATCGCCCGGTCTTCATGGTCGTAGATGTGCAGGATCGCTTCCCATCCTGACAAGCCCGAGCGCAGCGACACGATGAACATTGCGATCTTGACCACTCCATACAGCAGGAGCATGTAATAGGTGGTCAGCGGACGTACTGCGAAATTGGCTGCATCCACCCATGTAATGCCGGTTTTCTGCATCTGAGCTTTCACCGCGGCGCCCTGCACTTTCAGCATTTCAAGCGCCGTGTCGATGTTGCCCTGAACGACCATTTCATCCACGCGCGCAGCCGCACGGGTTTGCTCGAGCTGAAACTGGCGATCCAGCATGTCGAGTTCGTGCTTGTTGTCTGTCTTCTTGTTCAGGAAGTTGAAAATTTCGGGCAGCAAACGCATCAGGCCGCCGCCGAACATGGAGATGAGAGTGAGAATCATGGTGCGCTCCTTGTCTGCTTCATTTCGTTAATCTGCCGCTGCAAGTCCGCCACTTCGAGGTTGCGCAATTCGCTTCTATGCCCGAGCGCGATGATCTTGGCGTGGTCTGTTTCGATGCGGTCATATGCCCACTTGCTGGAAAACACCAGCACCATGGACACGAAGCCGGAAAATACTTTCATCGCAAAGATTGCGCCCTGCACCTTGTTCGCCTTTTCCTCCAAGGTGCTGACGCGGGTTGCAGTAGCGGTGTTCTGCAAGATGTGATGCTGCTGGCAGTTCTTTATATCGTGCGCCAGTTCCCGAATCTCACGCTGCTGGTTGTCGTGCCGGATTGCCTGTTCGCCAACCGCTTTGTCGAGCGACACGACAGAATCGATGGACTTCTCCATGCGATTGAATCGGTCGGCCATTGCCTGGATGAGTCCTTTGACCGCGCCGATTTCAGCGTGGATTTCCTCGTTTGTCATGTGCTTCCTTTAAGCGGTTGACGTAAAAAAACCGCCAGAAGGCGGTTGTCTGAAAGCACGTAACGCACTATGCAAAGTGCCGGGATCGTATCGGTGCGGATCTTCAAACCCGAGCGCGGCGGCCATCGCTTCGCTGCAAAACCACTTGCGCTTGTCGTGTCCGATCGGTGACAGGATGAAATGGATGTTGCCGAGGATGTCGTAGGGTTGCCCCATGTGCTGCATGAACCAGTCGCGTGCCGGCACTTCCAGATACAGCGGCAAGTCGACGAAATCCCAGTGGTCCGGATTGAAGTCGATTTTCTTGAACCGCACGCCACCATCCATAAAGGAAGACGATGCCGACCGCCCATCGAAGAACACCAGCTCGCAATGCGAATATGGCGAACGTGTCCACCACCGCACAAGGCGGTTATAGATGCCGGGGATGCCGGGCCGGGTTCCCTTATAGAACGCAGCGCGCAGCATGGTCAGACTTTCTTTGCCGCAGCGATGAACAGCGCATCAATCTGCGCCTCGGACAGGCCCAGCGACGGAGCCAGCATCTTCAAGAGCGGATCGTCGCGCCGCATGTTGTTGGAATATTCGAATTTCTGCTGCGCCTTCTTGCGTGCCTTGGCGTCGGGAATTGCCGCCATAGCCGCCTCGACATCGTCGAGCAAGTCGGCATCGATCATCGCATCACGCGCCTGCCACATGGCGACCTGTTCCGGCACGACTGGCGCCGGTGGTGTCGGCGGCACATAGGCGGCATTGAGCACCAGCGCGCCATTTTCCAGCTTGTACTTGCCAGGCGCGAAGTCGACCGCTGCCGCCTCGATGACGCTGGCGTTGGCATTGGTGAAGCATAGCCAGCGCTCGCCGGCAAAGTCGATATGGTCGGCGCTGAAGGTTGCCGGTTTCCTGCTTTGCGCGAGTGCCGTGCCGGTTGCATTGTCGATCAGATAGAACATGATATTGCCCCTTGATTAAATGCGGATCTTCCGACCGCGACGCTCATACCCTACTTTTGCGCCGCCGACGTTGACGCGCATATAACTACCTATATCGACTTCGCCGTACGGGTCGAACTGGATGCGCCCGCCGCTTTCGCCGCGTGATACGCCGACAAGATAGCCACTCCGTGTAATGTGCGTGCGCGGGAATTGGCTGGTGCCGCGATAGGCGACCGCAAAACCGTTAATGCCAGATTTGCAGATGATTGGATAAATAATCGTCGATTCTTCGATCAGCGGGCCATGCTCAAGCACGGCTCCACGCCCATCGGTGCGCGTAAACATCAGGTATGGCATATTTGATGGCACGGACAACATGCCGATGGTGCCATCGCCCAAAGCGCAAGCCCAAATATAGTTTGCGGCGAGCGTCGCGCCGTCGACTGGCCCGCCGGATGCGTAAGCGGAACCGAGTGTATTGCTGATCGTTTGACCAGTCAGAATGTACGCGGTGCGGCCAAGCGTCGAGCCGGATCGGAAGACATGAACGAGAGCTTCGCCGGTGGTCGGAACGACTAGCGTCGAATCATGCACGTTGGTAAATGAACTGATAGCAACGGTCGACACGCGCACGCCTGATGCGTTGACCGTGTAAAGGTTGTGATTCGTGCCGCCGTCCGACAGTGAGAACGCAAAGCCGCCCGCAGGCAATGCGACCGGATTGGAACCGTATCCAAGATGGGAGATCGCCACCGAAAACGCGCCAGCCGCGACCGTCGCCGTTGTCAGGTCGGCGGAATAGATAGCGCGCCGAACATGGTTGCCGCCGCTGGTGTCGCACCAGACAAACGCGACGTTTCCATCGACCATCTGGCAGCCGCCGCACAGATAGGTTCCGGTCGTGGATGCGGTTGTTGTCAGCGTCAGTGCCGCGCCAACCGGCTGCGCGCTGTTGTCGTACCGCTGCGCGATCAGTGACGCGCCAGCGCTGGCAGTATAGAAGGCGACAAAGCCGCCGGCGGTCAACGGGAAGGCGATCGGACGCTGCGATGATGTTTGCGTGCCGACCGAAATCGTGTTTGTTGCCACCACCGCGCCGGTTGCCGCATTCAACACCGTTGCCACGATGGCATACGGCGAAGCCGATACGCTATACAGATCCAACAAATTGCCGTTCGCCAGTTCGATAATCAGGCGATCCGTGACTGCCGTTGATGCGATCACCGAAGTCGATGGCACCGTGACCGGGAAAGAATTGCCGCTGTCATCTTCGGCCACCAGCGAACCGGCTGCGACCGTTGTGCCAAGGGGGATGGTTGGCTTCGTGCTGTACGCTGCCCATTTCGACGATACACCCGGCACTTCGGCGGTCACATCGGCGACGTTTTCCAGCAGTTGCCAGAACTGGCCATTGTGGAAGGTCGACGCAGGAATGGCCAGCGCGCCGGTCAGCGTCGACCATAGCCCCTTGTAATTGGCCGCGGCGACGATCGACGGCAAACCACCCTCTACCAGGTTGGCGGCACTTTCCAGATCCGGCATGCCGGTATTTATTTCGTTCACCAACTGCGGCAATGAGGTGCCGAAGAACGTGTTGACATCGTTCTTGAACGTCGCGCTGGTACGGTCAAGGGATGGGAGCGGCGTCAATTCCATTTAGATTAATCCTTCCAACTCAAGGGAGCAAAGGTGATGCGAAAAATAGGCGACATCAATGGAGAAGTCGCGCATAAATCCATAGACCAACAGCGGTTCCAACCCGGTCTTTTCGGAGCCGATGAAGATCGACGGCTTGGCGCGGCGCGAGGTCAGGAAACGATAAATACTATTGAAGCGGGCTGCGTCGGTGACAACCGAAAAGTTAGCCATTTTGCGAAATGGCCTCTCGACGATTTCGACATAGCCAAACGCGTCGGCTTCTTTGCGTGAATAGTCGAGCGTTCGCACTTGCGCGCCGGCCTGCGTGCGTCCGATTTCGGTAATCGGCCCGACCTTGAACACGCCGCAGGACACGTTGCCGCTGCTGGCGGTGATGGTCATGGTCAGTTCGCAGCCGGTAAATGCCGCCGGCAGATCAGTTAAAACGAAGTCGGCGCGCTGCTCCTGCTCGGCGAAGAACCAGTCGTAGATGGAATCGATCATGGAGCCATCGAGGTCGACCGTGCGGCTATAGACCGTCGTGCCACCTGGTGCGTCCTTCATCGTGATCGTTGCTGATGTGCCGACCAGTTCCATCGCTGCCAGCCCGCCGATGCTGCCCGGCTGAATCGTCACCGTCAGCGGCGAAGTGCCGGTTGTGACCGTGCCGACGACGTTATCGAACATTGCCCAGCGGTTGGTTGGCCCGATGTCCACCCAATTCGTCGGATCACTTTCCGGTGGCGTCGTGCCTGCGCCGGCGGTCAGCCGCTGATAGATGCGGTGCGTTTCGGTGCGGATGCGCTTGTCGTCGACCGCATAGGTGGTGCCCGACACCCATACCGGAAAATCATTTTCGGCCACCGTGCTGGATGTCAGCATGGCGGTCCTAATGTCCACCGGTGCAATTACGGACATGGTCATGTTGTCGCTTCCCTTATCGCCAAGGCGTCGCCGTCCGGCATTGCCCGTTCAATCAGTTTTGTCAGCCTGCTGCCGTGCTGCGCACTCGCCCGTGTTTCCGCGCTGATGTCGCGCAGTACCGCTTCCAGTTGCGCCAGCCGTGCCTCGACCTTGTCGTTGCCGCTGTTGCCGCGCAGCGCTGCGATGATGGCGCGGTTGTCTGCGGCAGGCACGATGCGCTCGCCTTCGTGCGCGTACAGCGCCATGTCCTGCGGCAGGTAGTTGGTGCCGACCGCAAAGCCAGGCAATGCGAACTTCGACCCGACCGGGCCACCGTTGAGCTTTTCCAGCTCGCGCAGCGTGGCGATGATGCCAGCAAATGAGGTCTTATATTCAAGACCGGACGCGGCATTTGCCTGCAGCACATCCAGCAGGTTGCGCGTGACACCGTCGAGTTTGGCGATCGCATCGGTGTCGCCGTTGCGGGAACCGGCAACCGCTTCCTCGTACTGGCGCCGCGCCTCGGCGATCATCTGCTGCGGGTTCAGGGTCGAACGCACATCATCGACCAGCAGCGAATCGGCGAGGCTTTCCGCCGCTTTGCGCAGGCTAGCGAACGCATCGGTCAGCTTGTTGGCTTCCTTGTCCGGACCGGTGAACAGTTCCAGCCCCAGCGAGAACAGTTCCGCATACTGGCCTTCGGACAACGTGCCATTGGCCAGCGCATTGTTGATCTTCGCAAATGCCTTCTCGAAGGATGCGGAATCATATTCGCGCACGCCGTCCAGCAGCAGCGACACATCGCGCACCGCATCGCTGCCGAGACCCTTGAATGCGTCCTTGCCCTTCAGTTGCTCGGCCACCCTTGCGGCGTCCTGCGTCGTCATGGCTGCGGCGGCAATCTTCGCGGCTTCGGCCACCAGCGCGGCATTGCGCACGCTGGCATTTTCGGATGCGGTAAAGTCGCCGCCTTGCGCTGCCTTGGCCGATTCACCGAACACATAAGCGGTCGAGGTCAGGCGACCGATGGCAGCGGTTGCCAGTGCGATCGGCTCATTCGCAGCCGCTGCGGCTTCGGTCATGGCGGCAACGGACTGGCCAATCTGATCGAAGTAATAGGCAATCGAATCCAGACCGGCACGCTGGATATTGCGTGCGGCGGCTTCGACCGCAAAGGCGCGATCCTCCGCGCTGATGATGTACTTTTCACCGATCTCGTTGGCGACTTCCAGCGCTTCGGCATATTCGTCCGCCGTCAGCGCGCCGATATGATGCGCCTGCTTGATCTGCGAAATCGCCCGGTTATATTCGGTCAAGCCGGCATCGGAGCCGGCGCGAGCGCCAAGGATTTGCGCCCGCTGCACGCCAGCGATGCCCGGCCCGGTCGGCAGATACTGATCTTCGATGCTGCGCTGCGTTTCGAAGTTGAGCAGATCGAACAAGCCCGCGCCGCTGCGGCCAGGTTGCCCGATGCCGTAACCGTCCGACACGCTTTTGCGAACGATCTGGAACAAGTCTTCATCGCGGGTCGGTGCCATCAGATCCCGAATGACTTGCGCAACATTCTGAATGTTGAGCGCATCGGCGGATGCCTGCCCTGCCAGGTTGGAGCCGGTACGCGCACGCGCAAGGATGGCCGCGCGGTTGTATCCGGAGATGTCGCCGCGGGCGAAATAGCCGCTCGGGTCGGGTCCGTCGACCATCATCTGCGCACCCAGCGCACCGGCACCGTTGCCAGCGCGCAGGCGATCCGGCACAAGTCCAGCCACCAGCATGCGGGTGCCTTCGCGCATCAGGTTCTGCGCCTCGGCCAGTTGCGCCGCCATCGCCGCCGGGAATCCCAGCGCGACGATGTCAGCCAGCGCATCGTTCGCCTGGTCGAGGAAGCCGACGAAGTTGCCGAACTTTTCCTGCTCCTGCGCCGTCAGCCCGTAGGTGTTGGACGCCATTGCCGCCCGCGCTGCCGGTTTCGCAAGCGATTCCAGCGTGGCGGACAGGTCGCCGATGATGGCGTTCGCTTCCTCGATGGCATCGCGCTCGCGCTCGAGCATGGCCAGCCGTTCGGCTGCGGCAACGTTCAGTGCCTTGGCTGCGTCGACGGTTTCCTTGACGGTTTCCTCGACCGCTTCCGCTGCCTGCTTTGCATAGTCTTCCACGCTGGCAAAGGCCGGCGCGAGTTTCATCAGCTCGACGTACAGCTTTGCATCGGCTTCCCGGGCAAGGTCCAACCCTTCGACCAGTGCGCGGAATTCTTCTTTGGTGTCGACGCTGGACTGGCCGAGCGCTGCCATCTGCTTTTCAACCGACTCGGCGACCTTTGCCATCCGTTCGGCTTCGGTGTAGAAATTCTGAACGAATGCCGATGTTCCGCCTGCCAGCGCATCAATGCCGCCTGCCAGCTTGATCAGGTTCGCCGCGGCGTCGAAACTCAGCCCTGCCAGGTTATCAAACGGCAGCAATGCGATGCCTTCGCGCAGCAGCGTCACACCCTTGGTGATGTTGTCGATCGTCGTCAGCAACTGGCCGGCAGCATCGTCGCTCAATGCTTCTGCGTCGATATTGGCGACCACATCGGCGATGGCTTTCGGGATGTCGTTTGCCGCCTGCAATGCTTGGATGGTGGCCTGCTTTAGGTCGGTCGCAAAGTTCGCAATGGCGGTCTGCGCGTCAGGCGACTGCGTCGAGGTCGATTCGTACAGCGTGCCTTCGTAGTTGCTTCCTTCGCCGCTTTCGCCGAACATGGCGCCGGTCGACAGACGACCACCCGCGAACACGCCCCCGCGACCCTTGCCCGATGTTTCATATGCCGCCTGGAAGCCCACCAGCGACGCTTGCGAACCAACCGCTTTCAGTACCGCATTGATGCTGTCGACGGTGCCGTTGATGGCGGCTTTCGCTTCCTTTGCATACGGGTCGCCGCCGCTCGGGCCTTCGAGGAATTGCGCGCCGATGCCGCCTGCTGTCAGGACTTCGCCGCGGCGGTTGTTGATGACGCTGCGACCATCGAATGAATAGCCGTATTGACCGCCTGCGCGGGTTTCGCCTTTCGTCGCCTTGTGGATGGCAAGGATGGCGCCGATGCCCAGCGCAAGCGGACCCAGCACTCCACCACCGGCGAGCAAGCCACCAAGCCCGGTGCCGCCAGGCGACAGCAGGCCGGCGGCATTGCCCAGCAGACTGCCGACCATGCTGCCGCCCGCGCTGGCGGCAACCTGACCGACCGCGCCGGTGGCGGCTTGACCAATGGCGCCGCCGATCATGTTCTGGATGCCGCCTGCAATCGGATTCATCACCGCAGAGATGACCGGACGCAGCACCAGCGTCTTGAACATATTCTTCAGCGAGTCGACCAGGTTCTTGCCGAACCCCTTACCGGACTCGAAGCCGCGCAGCAATGCGTCGGTCAATGACCGCTCGATTTCACTTGATGCGCGCTGCCATTCCTTTGCCGCGGCGTCTGCCGCTTTCAGCGCATCGGCGGCAATCTTTGCCGATGCGTCGCGTTCTTCCTTGTCAAGTTGCAAATCCTTCAGCCGCTGCAATGCCGACAATTGCAATTCCAGCGAACGGACTTCCCCCTCGTTCAGTTCGCGGGACTGAAGCGCTGCCTGCGTCTTCGCAATGGACAGGTCGGTGACCGCCGAGCCGATCAGCCCGTAGGTGTCGAGTTCGCGTTCCAGTGCGCGCACCTGTTCCAGCACCCGGTCGGCATTGTCGTCGAATCGTTTCTGGATGGCGGCGGCGGCTCTTTCCGCTTCGGTCAGTTCTTCGCGTCGCGTGGTGGCAATTTCCAGTGCCAGCGCGGATTCCATGATCGCCTTGCGCAGCGCTTCGGTCGGCGCCTGCGCTGCCGCCTTGGCCGCTGCCATCATCTTCACCTGGTTGTTCGTCAGCCCGACTTGCGCGGCTTCCAACTTCAGGTTTTCGATGAATGCGGTCGAGCTAGCAACCAGCTTGTCGTATTCGGATATGGTCGCGGCACCACCCTTGCCGCCGGTGTCCTTGCTGTCGCGCAGCACTGCGGCGATCGACGACGCACTGGCGCCGGTGGACCCGCCTGCTGCGCGCCGGTCGCTTGCGTCGGCATAACCGTCGCTGCCTTCGAGCGCACGCAGGCTTTGCATTTCCTGCAGCGACTTGCGCACGGTCTGCAGCTTCTTGATGTCTTCGTCTAGCGCGCCCTTGCCGAAGATGGAAAGTTCCTTGCGGGTTTCCAGCAAGGCAATCTGCCGGTCGGTGGCGCGGATCTGGTCGCCGTAATCCTGCCCGAACGCACCGCGCACAGTGATGCCGGCGGCAATCTTCATCTGCTCGATGAAGGAGCCGGAATGCTTCGTCGCTGCCAGGAAGCGTTCGATGACGTTGTTCAGCGCCGGAATCATGTTCGACGCCAGACCGTTGGCAGCGCTTGCCGCCAGCGTCCGCATGCGGTCGAGGTTGTCGTTGAACTCGGCGGCGTTCTTGATGGCGTCGCTGCCCATCACCGCGCCCAGCCGCTGCGCTTCCTCAGTCAGCTTTGCCAGCCCGGCCCGGCCTTCGTTCAGGGTCGGGATGAGGTCGGTGCCGCTCTTGCCGAACAGCTTGACAGCCAGCGCGGTCTTCGTCGCGCCATCTTCCAGCCCGGAAAATACTTCAGCCACATCGCCCAGCACATCCTCGGTGGCGCGCAGGTTGCCGGCTGCATCGGTGATCGCCACACCCATCGCTTTGAACACCGCAGCCTGTTCCTTGCCGCCGGTGGTGGCCTCGAACATATTGGTCTGCAGCTTCTTGAACGATGCCGCCATCACATCCAGCTCGATACCGGACATCTTGCCCGCATAGGCGAGTTCCTGCAGCGTTTTCGCATTGATGGACAGCTTTTGCGACAGTTCATCGAACTTGTCGAGCCGGTCGACCGCCGCGCCAAGTTTATTCATGGCGCTGATTACCGTCTGGATAGTCGCAAATGCACCGATCGCATTCAGCGCTGCTGCACCGAAGCGCGACATGCCTTTGCCTGCGCGCTCGGCGGCTTCTTCGGCGGCGCGCATTTTCGCAATCATCGGGCCGGCGGCGTCCGACACGCCCAACTGCGCGGCGCGCAATGCGGCCAGCTCGGACGCGGTCTTGCCGATGCTGTCGGACTTGTTGCGCAGGTTGTCGAGGAACCGCGTGGATTCCTCCAGCTTCTTGTTCGCCTCGGCGGCAATCTTCGTGCGGTCGGCGGCTTCCTTCAGTGCAGCCAGGTAAGGTGCCAGCACCTTGGCATCTGCGCCGCGAGTGTTGGCCAGTGCCGCATAGTATTCCGCCGAACCCTTTGCACCAGCATTCATCGCAGCGGTTGCGCGCTGGATCGATTCGGCCAGGTTCTTCGTCGTCTTGTCGACCTTGGCCGCGGCCTTTTCGCCGCCGCTACCCATCTTTTCAAGACCGTCGGCAGTCTGCTTGCCTACCTTTTCAGCAGTTTCACCGAGGCTTGTCAGGGAGCGCTTCGCCTTGCTGACACCGGCTTCGACGCCGTCGGCGTTAGCGGTAAATTCTAGTTGCGCTTTTAAGTCAGACATAAGTCCTCGGTGATCTAGTCTTTTTCATGCATTGCTTCGAGCGCTGCGCCTTCCAGCACGGTGATTTCATATTCCAGTTCGTCGTAGCGGGACGGCGTCAGGTTCATGCGGTCCATCATCCGGAACAAGACATTGAAATCCAGCCCGGTCGCACCATTCATGCCGGTGCGCCATTGCCGGCCCATGCGCTGGAACAGGATGACCGCATCCCAATTGTCCGGCCACACTTCGACCGGATCTTCCTCGAAGTCTTCCGGTGCGAAGCCGCTGGCGGCGATTTCTTCGGCGGATGGCGGACGCTTGTAGAGCGCCCGCGCCGCCTCTTTCAGTTTCCCAGCCGTGCCGCGGTCAGTTCGGCGATGTAGCGCTCGATAATGGCGCGTGCGGCCCCGATGTAGATCTGATCCATCTTCTCGACGGCGTCGCGGTTGAATGCGTCTTCCAGATCCCAGCCGCTGATGATGTCCATCAGAACGTCAATGTCGTCGCGCCCTGCCAGTGCGTTGATGAATTCCTTGAATTCGTCCTTGGTGCGACCCTTCATTGTGAATTCGACGACGGCAGGCTGGCCACCTGGTACGGGGATGGCAACCTTGGATTTGAAGGTCGGAGCGGCGGTCAATACGAGTTTTGGCTTAGCCATGATGTTGTTACCTTTCGCGGGATAAAACTATGCCCGTGCCGAGCCGCTGCTTCCCGCGAAGGAAGACAGCAGCCCGGTCGGTGCCTGGTGATGGGCTAAAAGCCCGGGGGATTAAGACGCGTAGCGTGTCGAACGGTTGTTACCGTTGACGGACAGGACCACCTGGTTGATGTTGCCGTCGTTAACGGTGACTTCTTCGTTCAGCGCAACGGTGCATGGACGGTAGACCTTGGAGCCATTGCGGGAAACCATCAGCACGCAGGTGTCGGTCTGCACATCGGTCAGCGTCTTCGCTGCGTTGTAGCCAGCGGTGCCGATCATGTCAGCATCGATGTTCAGCGTGCCGTTGACCGGGTTGAAACCGTCGTTGATGCTCGACTGCACATCCGATTCGAGGTACTTGTAGCTGACGTTGATCGGGTCGCCGCCGCTGAAGCTGGTCGCCAGCACGCCGGTGATCTGCGTGAAGGTGTTGACCTTGCGAACCGAACCGATGCCCTGACCAGCCGGGAAGAAGTTCAGGCTGGATGTGTCCATGCCTTCGAGAACGAAGGTGTTCGCTGCGGCAGTCTTGACGCGGGCGATGCGCTTGTGCAGGCGACCCCAGCCGCTGGTAACTTCAACGATGTCGCCGTTGGCCAGACCGTGCGCCGTTGCAGTCACGACTGCCTCGGCTGCGTTGGAAACGATGGTTGTGGGGATCGCAGCAGCGTAAGCCGATGCGATGAAGAAGGTGGTGCCGGTTGGTACGGATGCCATTTGAAACGCCTTTCTTGCCCGAACGGGCATAAAAAAGCCCCTTTAGGGGGCAAGAAAAAAGCCGCAGCGGACGATCCGATGCGGCTTTATGGGGATGCCCTTGCGGGCGGATTCACTACTTTTTAGCGGGAACTCCAGATGCTGAAGTCCTGCCGCGAACCATACAATTCTTCGTCCATCGTCGACACCGATGCGCCCAGCGCTTTGGTCTGGAACATCGTGGTGGTGACCAGCGCGGCTTCCACCTGCTTGATAAGTGCCTTTGCAGCCATGCGGGTGTCTGCCCACACAGCAATCTGGAAGCGTGCGTTTTCCTGGTCAGGCAGCGTGTTCTCGACATAGGCGATGGATTCGCCGCCCGCCTGCTGATAAACGATGTACGGGCGAGCGGTATCGGCTGGTGCGCGATCCGGATAGACGCGGTTGCCGGCCAGCCCCTTCAGCAGGTTGAAAATATCCGATTCGACTGTCATGTTGCCTTCCGAAGGAGTTGTTGCACGCCAGCGGCAAGCCGATCCCGCGCCACTTCCAGCGCTGCCTTGTGCGCGGCGTCGTATGCCGGACGAAGGAATGGCTGCGCCTCCATGCGCGATGTGCCGAATTCGATCAGGTGGCCGTGCGGTGCCTTGCGGCGGTTCCAGCTGATGTGATAAGTCGCCTGCCCTGCGCGGCTGTTGTCGTCGCTGTATGCCTGGTAAATCGACGCCTTCAGCGTGCCGGGCTGGTATGTCTTGCCCTTGACGGTGCGCGCCTCTTTTGCCACCGGCACCCGCTGAAGCACTTCGCGGTAAAGCACCTGCGCGCCAGCCTGCGCGGCGGGCCGAACGTGTTCCTTGACGCCATCGGCAAGGTTGTCGAGCGCAGCATTGATGCCGGACAGGTCGAAATCGATCTTGAAGGCGTCAGCCATTGATCACCACGCATTCAAGGTCGACATATTCCCTTGTCTTCAGGTCCGGCAACACCGCTGCGATGTCGTACAACACTCCATTGCTCAACACGCGCATTCCTGCGGTGATGCCGGTTCTGTAGGGGATGCGCCTGCTGATTTTCACCGTCGAGGTCGGCGCATTAGCCTTGATCGATTCCAGCCCGTTCAATCCGCGAGGGTCAGCCCACACCTTCGCAAATTCGGCCCAGTCAGCAGCTGCCGGCTGGCCAATCGCATCAACACTTGACCCTTGCTGCAGAATGGTTATTCGTTCGGTGAAGTTGCGCGGATCCATTACAGGCTCCAAATCTTGAATGGATGGAGCAGGCTTTCGATGAACGAAGTCTGGATGCCGTCCTTCAGCGCGGCGTTCGGTCGGTACTGTTCCATCAGCTTGGCCAGCAGATACATTTTGATGCCGTGCGGCACCGCTGCCTGAGTGGCGCCGTAGCCCGCGACATACTCGACATTCACCGCGTTGATGCGCGCCATCGTGGCAGGCCATTCGACGCCGTCAGCCGGCACGATGTAACCCGGTTCGCTGACCGTGTCCACGATATAGTCTGCAGGGTCAAGCGTCTGCTCGGCACCGTCTTCGTCGATGTACTTGACCGACGAAACCGACACGATCGGCGGGAAGTCCAGCCGGATGGCGTCAGGGAATGCATCAAGCGTGCACCTCCATGTCTGCGTCAGGATCGACCGCCCCATCTGATGCTCGGCATGGGCGGTGATGCCGCGGATCCACGCTTCCACCATTGCATCCTGGTCGTCGCCGTCGATGCGTAAATGCGCCTTTGCGTCCGCCAGCGTGACCGCCAGTTCAGTCGCCGGTGTTATCAGTCGGGTGGTCATCGGTTGTTCCTTTGTAGTGCTGCTGCCCGGCTTGACGATTCGCTGCCGGGCCGTGTGATGGTCCTGCGCGCTGGCGCATATCCGCCGCCTGCTGGCGCACGCGCATAGTTCAGCACCGACAGGATGGCGAACGATGCAGCCAGGTCGCGGTAGACACTGCCGCTGATGCTGTACGCGCAAGCCAGATCGACATTGACCGCCACGGTGCCGTTGAGAACCGCATAGGATGCAGCCAGATCGGAGGCCACCAACTGGAAAATGCCATACGCGGCGGACAGGTCGGACGACACCAGCGAAACCGAGCTGGCGATGCTGTAGCTGGCGGCGAGGTCTGCGCTGACCGGCGTGGTGGACGCTTCGACCGCATAGGACGCCACCAGGTCATTGCTGACCGACTGCACAATCGCATAGCTGGCGGGAAGGTCTGCACTGACGGAGGCAACCACGCCATACGATGCGGCAAGGTCGGTTGATACGGTGCCGGTAATGGCATACGATGCGGCGAGGTCGGCGGATACCGGTGATTCGCCGTTTGACGCAACCGGCTCCACCCATATGCGGCGGCTTGGCGCCTTAAATACTTGCCACGGGTTGTCAGAAAAAGCGCGCTTTTCGTTGTCTGTCCATGCGCGGTTGGCCACGCCCACCATCTGAATCGGTCGCGCCCAGGATGGCCAGAATGGACCGCCGCCGATGCAGAAATTCGCATCCGTGGTATTGATCGTTCCAGTGTTATTCGCCCGCGATGCGCCATTCATCCAGATATTTATGGTGGTGCCGTTCTGCGTACAGATAAAAATTACCTGACCGTTTTCAGGCACTTCGCAGGTGAAATCGACGGATACAACGCCCCAAATATTCAGACGCCAGCCACCAGTGCCGCCGTTCCTGCGCAGCGTCCAGTCTTGCCCCGATGACGGCACGCCCAGCGTGAAGATTGCTTCCGTGTCGGCCATCGGGTCCATCGACGCCACGCCATAGATGGTTCGATTGCTTGAACCACTGACACCAAGCGAAGATGCAAGCCGCCCGGTATTGATCTGGCGGCTGGTATTCGATGCCGACCGAAGACCACGCCCAGCCGGGCCGGTTGCTGAAAAATAGTTCCCCGCCGCATCCGAAAACGTGCCGGTAATCCCGGTAACCAAGTCGCGGATGTCGAGCCCGTTCTGGAATGACCATAGCCCGGTTGTGCCTCTCAGCAGCGGGTTCGACAGGTCGAGCGGCGCCGGTTGCTGCGGTTGCTGGCTGAACCGGCGCGGCAGAATCAGTGCCGCCATTTAGACCACCGTGCCGCTGACTTCCGCCGTGTGAATCGTGCCGGTCGTGAATGCTGCGCCGGAATCATTCTTGACCACGAATTTCAGATACGGCGGCAACACACCGCCAAAAGCCGCCGCGACAGAAAACGCCTTGCGCTGTAAGGTGGCATTCGTCGGCAATGGCAGTGTGCCGATGAGCGTCAAAACCGCTTCATCGGTGGTCGTCGTGCCGCTTGCCGGGCCAGTCTGGAAATTGGTATTGTCGAGCGAAGCCTGCGCAAACAGAACCGCCTGCTTGTTGCCAGCAACCGTGCCAGGCGTAATCGCCAGTTCCACGATGACATCGAGCGGGTCATTTGCCGACACATCCAGCACGTTGCTGGCGACGTATGTAGCACTGGCCAGCGTCGAAAGGCCGGTTGCGGTCAGCGCGGTGCGGGTGCCGACTTCTTGTTTGACGGTTGCCATTTATGACTCCAATGCGGTACGAAGGTCGGCTTCTGTCACGACGCCAAATCCAAGAACGGCGGCGCGACTGGCTGGCTGCAATGCCATGTCCTTCAGCGCCTTGCCTTCGGCAGCAGTCAGCACATTCCCGGCAACCAGTTGATTAATCATTGCCTGCGTTGCCGGATTGCCGACATCAATGCCTGCATCCTGCGACAGAAAGCGAACCGCCCATTTCACGGCGGACAGGTTTGCCGCAGCGGCTTCGAGCTTGTCGAGAATGACGGAAGCGCCCGGCCCGCATTCGGCCAGGATGGCGCGAGCTGTCACCATGCGCGACTTGACGCCGCTTTCGGTGTCAGCGTTGAGCAATTCCACGACGCGACCAGGCGATGCCGGAAGATACGCGGCATAGCCTTTGCCGGTCGGGTCCGCTTGCACTTCGGCTTTCAATGCCGCCAGTTGTTGAGCGTTCATGTTAAGCCGCCGTGTCGCCTTCGACGCGGATGGTGAAGCTGTCCGACGCTGCTGCCGCTGCTGCGGTGACCGTGCGGCGCAACCATACGGCGCGATGCTGGCCAGCCGGGATATTGCCCAGCGCAACGCCTGCGCCCTTCGTCGCGGCGGCGGCAAACGTCACGCCCGATGGCGCGGTGTTTTCGTCGGCAACGGTCTGTTCTGTTGCGTTGATGGCGGAGGTTCCCAGCCCTGCTTCCACAACGGTCGATGCGCTCGGCGTATTGACCGGAAGCCACAGCACCGCATTGTTCAGCGACAGGGAACCGTGGTTATTGTGGACATAGATGCAGCGGTATTCGATGTCGCCTGCCGACGATTCCGCCGAACTGACATCATCGAAAATCGCAGCCGTTGCGGCATTGCTCGACTTTGCGCCGCCCAGTGATGCGGATTGCGTCGAATTGGCCGCGCCGCCAGAAAGACGGTACAGAATGTCGGTCGTCAGAATGGGCATGATGATTCCTTATTGCTTGTTTGCCTTGGCCGCTTTGACAGCGTCCGGGTGCGGGTCGAGCATGCCGTGTTCAACGCCGATCTCAGCATCAGCGGCGGACACCTCGACGACATCGCCGACCTTGCCGAAATGGCAGTCGCGCAACACGGCGGCTTCAGTGGCGCTCTGTTTCGGATCTTTTTTCGTTGCCATGTTGTTCTCCGAAAAAGGGGGCCGAAGCCCCCCTTTCCATTGCCGCTATTAAGTCGCGGAGTTGACGTACACCTTGACCGCAGCGGTATCCAACAGGTTGGAACCGGTGCGAGTCCAGCCGCAGAAACCGACCTGGCCGTTCAAGGCAAAGGCGGAATCATCGAAGCGGCGCAGGCTGGTAGAGCCGGCAACGTCACGGATGACGAACTGTGAGAAGTCGCCGAACGCGATTGAACGGGCATTGGCTGCCATCGCTGCGACATCGTCATTGACCGTGTACGGATAGCCGCAGATGGTCGACGGTGTGCCGCCGCTGATGCTTTCGTTGTCGCCCGGATTCCAGATCGGACGGCCTGCGGAATCCTTCAGCTTGCGGATGACCGCAACCGATGTGTCGCGCAGCATGAAGCGGGCACCACGGCCACGGTATGCGCTGTTGACGCTGTGGATGAGGTCGATCAAATCGTCATAGGTCACTGTCAACGTCTGGCCGGTTGTGCCAGTCTTGCCGACCGATGCGCGGCCCATTACGCCGAACGGCTGGCTGGAACCTGTGCCGGTGGTGTAATGCTGGTTGGTAATGCGTGCCAGACGGGTGGCCAGACGGTTGACGACGAAGGCAACCACATCAATGGCGCTGTCCTGGATCAGCTCGACAGGCAGTGCGATCTTCTTCGAGCTGTACTTGTACGGATTGACTGCAACGGTGCCAAAAGTGATGTCGGCGCCGGTAGCAGCAGCGTTTTCCGCAACGATTTCGCCCACTTCCGATGTGCCGTCCGATGTCGGATAGTTCAGCGCATTGCCGCCTGCGGTCGAGATGATCTGCGACACTTCACGCATGCCGCCGAATGCTTTCATCGCATCGACCACCATTGCAGCGATTTCGGAAGGCACGGTGTAGCCGCCTTCTGCCGGTGTTGTGGTCGACATGGCGTTGCGGATGGCGATTGCCTGCTCTGCTGTTACGTTGTTGCCGTGGCGCAGGTACAGTGCAACGGCTGCTACCGCATCGATAGTGTCGTTCGACAATGACTTGCCGGACGGTGCTGCGTTCTCGAAGAACTTGTCAGCGTCGATGTCGCGCATCTTTTCGATGGCCTTGATCTGCGCCGTAGCCGACTCGATTTCATTGGCGAAACCGTCGAACTTTGCCTGGTCTTCCTTCGACCATGTCTGGTCGCCCTTTTCAGCCAAAAGGTGCTTTGCTTGGTTGGCGAGGTTGGCAATCTTCTCGCGCAATGCTTGGATATTTTGCATGGCTTGCTTTCATAAAAAAAGCCACCGCATCGGGTGGCTAATGCGAAGGAATCCGTCCTTCTGCGGCGTTATGCGCGAGAAGCGCTAAACAACTTGTAAGAGCCGCAGGCGGTTGGCATTCGCCACGCCCATGGCCGGTTTTTTGTCTTCAGGCGGCGTTTCCACCGGCGGTGTTTCTAATTTTTCGGGTTCAGTTTTACAAAGACTTTCAGGCGCCTTCGTGTATGCGGACAGGTTCCATGTGTTCTTGGCACCCTTCGGTGCCTCGGCGATGCGATCGACGAAGCCGTAGGAAAGTGCTTCGGATGCACTGAACCATGATTCTTGGTTCATCCAGTCGACAATTTGTGCTTCGTCCAGACCGGTCTTTTTCACGTAGTCGTTGACGATTGCGCCTTCGATCTTTTCCAGTAAGTCGGCGGTTTCGCGCATGGCGTTTTTGTCGCCCCATACCGCGCCGCTGGCGTTGTGGATCATGAAGAAAGCGCCGTCCGACATTTCGACTTCATCGCAGGCCAAGGCAATCGAGGTCGCCGCCGATGCGCACAGGGAATCGATATGCGCGATTGTCTTGCCCGAAAAGCGGCCCAGCGCGGCCATGATGGCGCGGCCTTCAAAAACATCGCCACCCGGCGAATTGATGTGAACATGCAGGGTCGCGGCGTCGCCAGCCTGCGCGATGGCGTCGATCACGCCGGGAGCGCTGACGCCCCAATACGGGTCAATGACGTCATAAATGTAGAGCGTTGCGTCGGCGCCGTTGCGCACCAGGTTGACCGGGCGGCGGGTGGCGTTATCACGCAGGAGTTGCAGGATTTTCATTTTGTGGTCCGTTCGTAGTGCGCGGGTCAAAGATTTTGGCCGCTTCGCCGCCGATCGGCGCCAGCCCCTTGGTACGGCGGATTTCGTCGACGGTCATCCAGCCCATACCGGTGCCTGGTCCGCCCAGCGCGGCGCGGTTGTATTCGGCTTGCGCCTTGCTATCGCCTTCGATCAGGTCGCCAAGGTCGAAACGCACGAAACGCCCGGTGTCACGCGGGAACAGCTTGCGGTTCAGTTCCTGCTCCAGCCGCTTCAGGTGCAGCCGCAACGTGTGCATGACGAAGTCGCGGGCCTGCTGTTCGTAACCGGCTCCCACCGCGCTGGAACCGGTTGTCTCGCCGATCATGTGCGGCGGCACACCAAAAGCACGGGCAATATCAGTCACCTGGAACTTACGCGCTTCCAGCAGTTGCGCGTCGTCGGCTGACAGACTGATCTTTTCCGCCTTGATGCCCTCAGTCAGTACCAGCGGCAGGCGGTGCGCGTTATCCAGCCCGGCGTATTTGTTGGCAAATGAGGCTTGCAGTTTGTCGATGGTATCCGGCGACATTTTGGCCGGCGCCTCCAGAATGATCGACGGATGCGCACCATTGGCAAAGAACTTGCCGCTGTATTCGTCCATTGCCAGTGCGTTGCCGACTGCCTGCCGGGCGCCATAGGCAATCACCGACATCGATTTCAGGCCGTCGAAGCCGTGACCGGGAAAGTGCAGCACTTCGTAGGGTTCCAGCCAGGTTTGAATGCCGTAATCCGGCAGGCTGATGTAATAGCGCACCGATCCATCCGGCATGCGGAACGGGTTCACGCAGCCCCACGGCAGCGGGAGGAATTCTTTAAAAGAGCCGTTCAATGCGCGGCGAATCCATGTGAAACCGTCGCCACGCAGGAGTTGGGCGCTGACGCGGGTTTCCCAATGGCTAGTCGCCGTAAAGTCTGAATGCGGCTGCTCGTTCAACAGATACCAAAGTGCATCACGCGGCATTTTCACTTCGTTGCCGTTCTCGTCGAACTTATAAACATCGAGCCGCAGCGTCGAGATGGTACCGGCGATTTTTTGCACACAGGCGGCAACCGCCGACACGCGCATGGCAGAAAGCGGCGTCACATGGGCGCCCGACGAAGCCGGGATCAGGCCGAATGCTTCATTGACGCTGTCGGAATAGGTAACGTTTTGCACTTCCTGCGGACGTGACGAGTCCCGCCACCACATCATTTTGGCAGCGAGGTCTTTTATCTTCATCACAGTTCCACGAATCCTTGGGTAATTTGATTGCTTTCCGGGTTGAGTGCCATCAACGAGACAGCATCAAAAAGCGCCATCAGTGGGTCAATCTTGGCCGTGCCGCTGGCCTGCTTTGTAATGGATACAGCGTTGCCCTGCTGGACAGTCCGCGCATTGCCAACGCTCCAGCGCATCATTGACGACGCCGCCACCAGCAGATCCCCTCCAGCCAGCTTCCGCTCCGTCGTCTTGATTGCTCCTGTTAGCCGCCAGCCCTGCGAAATCGCCACGATGTCTTTCTCAGGATCGAAGTCGCGCGCAGCCAGTTCGTCAACGATGTCACCTATGCCGGCTGCATCAACGCCGATTCCACGCTGTTCCGGGAGCAACCCAGCATCGCGGACACGGCAGACGTTATCGGCAAATTCCTGCACGTCCTGGCCGGGACGATCAACGATGGTGAGGAATCCCTCCCGTTGGAAGTCCAGCAGGCGTGGCGCGATCTCTTTACGCCGCTCAAGTGCGATTTTGTGCGCCCAGGCGTGAAACCATGCCAGCCAGCGCCCGGTTTCGCGCTCGCGACCGACCACAGCTTGCCCCAGCAAGTCATCCAGACCGCCACCGTCGCCGCCCACGACTGCAACCTCACACCGCT
Source organism: Noviherbaspirillum sp. (assembly GCF_035944575.1). Classification (GTDB taxonomy): domain Bacteria; phylum Pseudomonadota; class Gammaproteobacteria; order Burkholderiales; family Burkholderiaceae_D; genus Noviherbaspirillum. The sequence goes on along the minus strand of NZ_DASZBA010000243.1, from coordinate 33,215 downwards.
GCAGTAGTTCATCTAGCGTCAATACAGTCTCCGCCGACTCCCAGAAGTCAGCACCTGCCCAGCGGTCGGACCGAAGATTCAGTCCGATTTCAACGTTCAGGTGCTTCGCGAGGAATTCCTTAAACTCCTGCTCACCGCTTTCTTTGGCCTGGCTGTGTAGCTGGGTGATGCGCTCAATGTCTACCGACGCGCCCCAGTTCGGGTTCGTGATGTAGGCATTGTTTAAATCTTCATACGCCTTGCTTTCCAACATGGCGCGCGGGAATTCGTAGATCACCGGAAGGAATTTCCTGTCTGTGACCCGCCCATCCCGCACCTTCCGGGCATAGTCCAGCTTTGCCTTGAACACGCCTGCCGGAGGTTCTGCCGACTGGGTTGTGGCGTAGATTACGAACCCTTCTGGCCGCGATGCCAGTCCGCCCGTGGCCTCCAGCAGCATGTTTGATGCCTTCGCCTGCTTGCCGAACTCGTGCAACTCGTCGACAAAGACGAAAGACGCCTTCTTGCCAGAAACCGTATCGCTGTCTGCCGCAACTACTTTCAGCGTCGCCCCTGTCTCAAGGTGCGTGATCGTGCGGAAGTAATCCTGCACTTTAAGCATCGCTGACAGTTCTTCATCGGCTTTGATGAAGTCGCGGATCGGCTTGTAGCTGTTGTCCGCTATCTCTTTCGTGGGCGAGAGAATCAGCAATTCGGCTGACTGGCGCCAGTTCATCAGCAGCGCGCACAGCATGATTGCCGCGGCGATCGTACTTTTCGCGTTCTTCTTGCTCACCATGAGCATAAATTCGTTGATATGGCGCCGCCCGGTCTCCGGGTCTTCCGCGCCGAACACTGCCATCACGAACTCACGCAGCCAGGGAAGCGACGCCTCGCCCAGCAGGGGTTGACCCATGACGTCGGTCAGCACGAACTGACTGCAGATTTCCCATGCCTCGGTTGCAACCTCGGGGAAGAGCGGCTGGCAAGCAATCAGGCTTTCGCGGCTGACAATCCGGCTTTCCCAGTCCGGGCAGGCCGTCGACCACTCTTTCACTCGACCAGCTTCCCACCGTTAGCCGCCAGCTTGGGCTGTTGGCGCGTACCAAACCGCCCCTTGGCCGCCGACTTTTGTTTTTCTTCGGCTTCTTCCTTTTTCCCAGTACCTTCACCCAATTTCTTGTGGATGAACGGCAGCGCAGCCGAGGCCGCACGTACTTGTGTCGCGTTCGCCTCAAGCTCGCCCTTCCAGACTGCCCGCAGGAAGTCCAGCGGGTCCGTATAGGCGGTTACTGCGGGTTCTTGGGGCTTACGGCCGGCACCTTCACGGCGTCCGCCGCTGCGTCCTTTGACTCCGGCCATTTGATTACCTTTTGAATAGGGGGATTTTTTTGCGCGTGCGGGACCGGGTGGTGTCCAAGCCCTTCATCTTCCAAAGATTGGACTGCCCCCTGCCCTTTGCTTCGCCTCGCGTGCTGTCTTCACGTCGTGGCAAGGGACGCACAGTAGTTCTTTGTTATCGTCCTCGTCTGAGCCTCCATCCCACAATGGGTGGATGTGGTCGACTACCTGACCCAAGCTGACGATGCCCTTCCGCTTGCATTCCTGGCATAAGCCACAGTCACGCTTGCGGATGTTGTTTCTATCCTTTACTCCTGCGCTTCCTCGCTTGCGCTCTACCGTTCCTGTGCGGATGTTCGGGAGCGTCTGCACTCTTGACGTGCTGAGCGTGGTCAGCCGCGGTTTAAGTGTTTGGAGTTTCATAGCCCTGGAAGTGAATCGTTCCCGCCTGCGCCGTAAGATCGCACCCCGAAGGATGAAGGAGACCCGGCCTTTGTTCATCGGGAACTGCGCCCGTTATTTCTGCCCATGGGACAGCTACACATCGCCACTCGGAGCGCTCTGGCGAACCTGCTGAATAAAAAAGCCCGCGAACCGTTTCCGGTTGCGGGCTAAATAAACTTATCTCTTCCTAGGGAGATAAATTCAGAATAGGTCACTATTTCCAACTTGAACTGTTTTACATCAACATGGTGCACTGCAACTATTCACCAAAGTCGAGTTGCCTCACTTCCCATTGCGGAGCTTCCAGCCGAGAATGGTGCGTATCGCTTCGTTGCTCATGCTGGCCTCCTGAATTCGTACCGGTTACAGCGTCCGGCGCCGTAAGCTTTTGCGGGGTCCGGCTGATCTTTGAATTGTCTGGACGAAAAAAAAGCCAGCTTTTTAGGCCGGCTTTACTTTTCTCTGGACGACAAAACGCATCCAGTGGAAATATTGTGTCAGAACAATGTCGCGGTTGCAATGTTTTTTTTCAGTTTGTCGCGCAAATCTTGTTCGGCTTCAATAAGCACCACTGTGAAATCAAGTAATGGGAATTTCCACAGGGTAGATATACCGCAGCGCCGGTATATTGCCCACCGATGCGCAGGCTTCATGCCTTGGATGACTGCTCCGGTGGCCTCTCCGTACTTCATGTCCTGTTTGCGCTGTTCTTCATAGGGGTCGGATTCATAGGCCACCTTGATCGGGTTGCCCCTTTCGTCCAGCAGCGGGTCGCCAGTGTCATCCAGTCGCATGCGGGATGCGCTCAGATCCCGATCGTCCTTCTGCATCACCCTCGCCCAGCACTCCAGGCAATAGTCCAGCGCGTCAGGCTTTACGAACCGATCTATCTGCACTTCTTCTTTTCTGACTCGCCGCATCCTTGTTCTCCCCTTATCGCGTGTACTTCCAACCCGGGAACATCAGTGTTAACCCGCCTGCGCTAGCCGCTATATATAGAATGAGGCACAAACCCTCCGCGTTCTTTGCGCTCCGAACCGTCCAATCTGCGCCGCCGTACCACCCGATGAACAACCCAACAAGTACCACCCCAAAAAATGCGGCCAGTGCCCAAGTGACTCTCTTACTCATCGTTCCCCCTAATTAATCCGCCTGCAATACCGTGTGAATGTGCCCCTTGCCCGGACTGCCTGACACCGCACCCTTCAGGATGTCGTCTACTCTCTGCGTTGCCTTCGCCAGCTCGCCGGCGGACACAAAGTCGATCTGGATAGCGTGGAATTCGATCCCGACCTCGATCGTGCGCAGTTCATCACCCTTGGCCAGCCACTTACCAGTAGCGTTGCGCCTTGCGGACAATTGCTGCAGTGCGTGATGAGCAGCATCGAACTTGTCCATGTGGTCAGGCAGCAGGCCAATCCCCGGCAGCGTAAGTGCCTGGGCGACGTTCAGGCAATCAGCCATGAACTTGAAATCCTCGTTCTTCCATTCGCCCTTTTTCAGCTTCTCAAAGCTTTCCCATATCGGATCCAGCAGCATCGCCTTCTCGAATGGACGGAGTTTGGTCGCGCGCATGATGGCACTGCGAATAGGGTCAATCAGGTCGCGCTTCTTGACATACTTCTTGCGTGGTTTCTTATTGCTTGCCATTCTTGCCTCAGTTCAGGTGCTTCATAATCAATACTGCTATCAGCCCGCCGAGCAGCACACCCATGAGGAATGCAGCCGTTGCGCCGATCATTACCATCACGCCTGCCTGGTCATCCGTCATTTCGCTGTCCATGCCGCCTCCCTTGATCGTTTCTCCATCAACAGCTCGTATGCCTTCACCGCACATCCCTGCAAGTGACCAGTTCCCTGTTGCTTTCCGCACCCGACACAGCAGGGAGGCGACTGCTTGAGGGGCTTGGCTACCTGCTCCATGTCAGCCCCTTGAGCCAATGTGTGTGAATACCCTTTGCCCATGCCATCGCGTACAGGACGGAGACGAACAGAACGCCGGTCTGGTCTGCTTTCCATGCCGCATACAGCCAGCAGGGTTGCCCGAGCATCCCGAAGATGCACGCGAACCGGCGCCACTCGATGCGCTCGCATTGCGTCAGAAACACGGCCACGGTTCCGGTTACGGCGATACCAATCTGCACAAAGTCGATCACACGCGCTCCTTCCATGCCTGCCGTACCTTTTCCATGTGTTCGCTCCCCATTACCGTTTCGATTACCGGCGCATTCGTCTGGATTTCCGGCTTCGTCATCTGGGATAGCCATCTGACACAGCAGGCGACGCATTCAAACTCCATGAACCGGGTGGTGCCGCAGCTCGTGCACCGCGCCATCACATCGCCCTCGATGCAACCGACTCTTTGGCGAAATTGACCTGAATCATCGTCAGAGACTTGTCACCGTTCCTGTGGCGCTCAAGGATGCGTTTCGCCCAAAGCTTGTGGTCAGTCTTGGTGTCGGCGGTCTTAAGCACCTCCGAAGCACCTATTTCCTGCAGCATCTGCGCGGCCTTTTCCTTGCTCAACTCGGTCTTACCTGGCGCCGGCAGTGCAACCATCGGCGCCGGAATCGCCGCCCATTCGCCCTTGGCCATCTCGTCGGCAAGAGCTTTGTTCCAGCGATCCTTAATGGCCGAGTAGGTCAGGCTTTTCAGGTCAAATGCCATCTTGATCGCGGCCCAATAGACAGCAGGATGCGACCACTCGCCCATCTCACCCTTTTCGCGTGCTGTTACACCTGAAACTGCCTCGTAGTAGGAAACGAGCGGGTCAACCGATGGCTTGCAAGCCTTGATAAACTCGGCGCAGCTTGGCGGCCAGTCGTACTTGGTGCGGCATGCCTTCAGGCCAGCCTTGATGTCCTGCGGCGTGATGCCCTCTTCCTCGAATGCTTCAGCCCATGACACCTTCCAGTTGTCAATTGCTTCCGGCGTGCTGAAATTCGAGCGCCACTTGTGCGGATAAGCACCGTCGAGCCGGTTGTACAGGTGGTCCATCATGGAGATGCCCTTCAAGCCTTGGATCGGCATGAACCAGAGGTCAAACGGGTTCGCCAGTTGCGTCGATTTCAATGGTGCGTTCATGGTGTTGGGTCCTGGGGCGGTTCACGTAAGCGGTCGGGTCAAACTTCTCGGGCCGGCTTGCAACTGGCGAGGCGCGCGGCTGCGCAGTCCGAAGCTTTGCCCAATCGTCGGCAATAGCGTTCTGCAATGCCTGGTCCCAATCGACGTAGGTGTATCCATTCGCCCTCGCCTTCCGGACGAACGACTCGAAATGTTCGTCAATGCGGTCGTAGCCTTTGCTTGTGGCCCATTGGCGAACGTCATCAGAAATCGCAAAGTCAGCAGGCAATGGCAACTTTGTGGGCTTGCGGGCTCTCGGCGCAGCCGAAGCCTTTGCTTTTGACTTTTCTTCTTTCTTCTCTTCTTCTCTTATCTCTTCTTCTCTAGGCTGTTTTTGGTGTGACATGGCGTGACATGGCGTGACATCATCTTGATTGGCTTCCCGTGCGCGTTGTTGGCGCTTACGTTCTGCCGCCGTGTCGTCCTCCCGTTCACGCTTTGGCTGGCGCTTTTCCCAGCCGGTGAGATAGTCACCATCCAAAACACGGCCCTGCATGGCTTCACGGATTGCCTCAACTTGCTCTGTATCAATATCAAGGGCGGTTGCAACGTCTTCGTCGCACCAGCCCTCGGTGTGTCCACGGTCTTCCGCGCTGGATGCGCAGGTGAGCATGTGCATGTACACGGCAATCACGTCGCCGATCTTTTGGCCGGACTTGCGCGCGATGGTCCGCCACTTTGGGTCGTTGACCATGTCGCCCCATACGCGGAACCATGGATTAGCCATTACGCATCCCCCTGTTTCAGCGCCTTCAGCTTGGCCTTATAGGTGGCCTTGATCGCTTTGAGCGCGTCGATCGTCCATTTCTGTGGCGCCTGTTCCGACTCCAGCGCTTCGACGGCTTCCAGGCCGATCCGCTTGATCAGTCCAATGCGATAGTCGACCGCACGACCGGCGCCATAGCGGTTGTCCTGCTTGCTCTGCGCGTGGCAATTGCGCTCGTCGAAGCGCAGATGCGGGGCACTGCCTACGCTGCGGTAATGCCCTGCGTCGACACCATTCCCTGACCAGTCCAAGGGCTTGCCGCTCGAAATGCAGAGATGGCCGGCCTGGCGGTCACGCTCACGAATGAATGCATTGAAAGCTGTCTGCGCCTCCTTCAGCCAGTCGGAGCGCGTCTTCATTTCTTCCTTGCGCTTCCGATCCTCTGCCCGTGCCACCCGGCGTGCCTGCATGTCCCGCTGCTCGCGGTCCTTGTTCGCCTTCACGATCGCGCAGCCGACCGAACACACCGAAGCCATCGGATTGGCGACTGGCGCCTCCTTGCAGATGGTGCATTTGCGGTATTTCTTCGCACCGCTCTTGATGTCGACCTTGTGTGTCGATGGCGTGAAGCTGGTGCGCTTCATGGGCGTCTTGCGGGTCAGGGCTGCGGATTTCATTAGCCACCCTCAGCCGGTGCAAGCATGACTGTCTTGGCCTTGTAGCCAGTCACCGGGCATTTCTTGATGTCGCACTCTTCCAGGCGCTTTTCATCGTGGATCAGCTCATTGACGCGGCCAGTGATGACGTTGATAGCAAAGCCGGTAAGCTTCGATAGTTCAGCGCGGGTGTACTGAACGCCCGGCTTCATTGCGGCCAATACTTTCTGTTGCTGCGGGCCGAGTTCGCCATCGGCGGCGAGTTGGCGGTAGCGTTCGATAGAGGTTTCTGCGACAGCCATATCAATCCCCTCCCTTGCTTGGTACGTTCTTCCAGAATTCCGCCTCTTTACGCGTGCCGGTGGCACTGGCGATGTACTTGGCCTGAATTGGGCGGGTGAACACATTGACGACACGCGGACCGACGAGAGCAGGCTTTGCTTTCACGACCGGCGTCAGGTCTGCGAGCTTTTCGCGTGCCTCAGTCGTTGCCTTGAAAATGCCATCCTTGAGCACAACAAAGCCGCGATCTTCAAGACCATTTAGTGCATGCTTTACGTGATATGCGTAAGCGAGGCCGAAGCGGGTTGGCGACTCGATGATTTCTTCCAGGGACATGCCACCACGGGCATTGATTACTTCAAGCATTGCGCGAGGCGCGGTATTTGGGCGCGGGAGAATCATGCTACGGCCCTCAATGACATCTGCTGACGCACATCGGCGCGAGCGGCGCGTACTGCCTCTTCTGCCTCGGCCAGCTCACGATCAGCCTTTGCCAGTTCGTCTTGCGTCGCACCGTCGATCAGGTTGGCAACTGCGCCCTGCGCTTCCGACGTCTCGCGGGCGATCTTCACCAGGTGGCTGGTGGCGTTCAATGCGCCCTGCTCTTGCACTTCCAGGCCTCGAACGGACAAGTTCATCGGCGCCAGCATCTCGTTCAGGCAGGCCATGCGCAGATCCGCAGGCAGGCGGCGCAGGATCACGCGGGAGAAGTTGAAGCCAAGGAGGTTCGTGTCCTTGCTGCTGTCGTCGAGCCACCGCATGATCTTGTCGGCATTGTTCTTCTGGCGCTGGCTGATGTCGGCATGGTTGCTGAACTCGATGTTCCAGGCGTTCGGTGATTCGGTCTGCTCGAATTCTTCGACGAACTCCTGACATACCGTTTCGCGGCTCCAGTTTTCGCGGACTCGCCATGCGTTCACCGCGTCACTGACTGTGCTGATCCATGATTTGTGCGATACGTTGCGCATGACTTATTTCCTTTTGAAAACTATTCTTGTTTCATCGACTAGAAGAACAAGCAACTAAGGGAGGTTCTTAAATGAAATCTATTGACTTCAGGAATTTGATAAATCTCAAGCCGCGTTGCTTAGGTACAAAAAAAGCCGGTAGCTCGAAAGCCACCGGCGAAGCTGCAAATTACGAAGTTCGTTTATCGCCTTTGCGGCGTCCGTGCTTTACTGCGTTGGTTGCGGCCAGTTCGGGCCAGATGCGCTGCCAATCATCAGGACGCAGATCACGGCGGGTCACCGCACCTTCCGTTGCATGTTCGATTTCGACGCACCGTTCCACCGGAATGCTTCGGCTGCCCGAAGCCCATTGATAGACCTGTTGAGGCGCCACATTGAGGACCGAGGCTATGTTTGCCCCACGACCGCGTTCGACTGAGAGATATTCTGATAGCTTCATGCTACACACTGTAGCACCACGCTTCGTTTATTGCAAGCACCAAGCTACGTTCAAACGTAGCAAAATGCTTCGCATGAAAACTGTGCAAGAAATTCGCTACGACAACTTAGTAGCGCTGGTGAAGAACGCAGCCGGGGATTCTGGTGATCAAGGTAAAGGCTTGAGCAAGATTGTTGCGGCCGTCCAGGAGAGAGGGAAGAAGCTTAGCCGCCCTACCCTCTACCAAATACTCAGTCGTCGGACCACCAATGCTGGAGCGATCCGCAACGTTGGCGATGATTTAGCCAGAGACATAGAAGAAGGGCTGAAGCTTGAGCGCGGGTGGATGGATAACGATCACGATGCCCGGCCTCCTGCTTCAGGCTATAACTTCTCTCCTGAGCAGCTTGCGGATGTGATTACAGTTTTCTGCCAAACGACAGAAACTGGACGAAAGGGCATTTTGGCTGCGGTCAATGCAGCAAGGCCGCTAGGAATTGCCACGGACGCCGCCAATAACCAGCTTGAGAGTGGGAGCGTCGCGTCGATCGGGAGCAAAATTAAGTAAAAATGAAAGAGCGTATTCCCGCTCACTGTCACTCATCCTCCGCAATGCTTCCAATGCCGCTTGTTCTTGTTCCTGAAGTTTTTTCTGTTCCTGCCGCTGCATAGTCCCTCCGAGAGCTATTGCCATATGCAATGGCTATAGCGCTTAGTTTGTTTCGCCGAAATAACGAGTTCCTGAACTGTGGTTCTGGGTCGGCGGGGCTGGGCCGATGCTCTGTGGGGAACAGAAGGAACATCAAAGTACTGTATGTGCATACAGTGTAAGCCAGCAATCTTAGAAAAACTATAGTCAAACAGTTAATCTTGAGCACCTTTGTCAGGTACCGTAGAAACTGCTTAAAGTTTCCTCTCATAAATATGGGATGACCATGGGAAGGGTTTACGGTTTAATTGTTTTTTTGAAACTCTTGATGGAACGTTATGAAACGGATGATCTGCCTTGCAGCCCTTCTTGCTTTTTCGATGAGCGGTCATGCGAGCGGCAATGCAGAATCTCTCGTGAAGGCTTGCCAGTCACTGAAGCGTCAGAGCGATCGCAATAAGTGCTTGGAAGAAGCGATCAAGTCATCTGCAAACGCGCAGCCTGCCGTCCAAGCTATCCCAGCAGCGCCGGCAGTTCCTGAGGCGCCAGTAAAGGAGATTGCGGCAAAGCGAGCCGAAACCATCTTTGCGTCCGTCGCTGCTATGAAAAGCGTCATCGATATTGGCGTGTCTTACAACGACTACCAGCCTTACATTCAGCGTATAGCAGTAGATCTCGGCCAATATAGGCAAGCAGCTCAGTTGCCCGAAGAGAAGGATGCGGTCGCCCTCCTCGAAAAGGCTTTAGAAGCTTATGGCGACGCGAGAGATTACTGGCAAGCTGACATCAATTTCTACTCTAGGCGCGACAACAGGCTTGCATATGCCGGAGGGCTGCCAACGACCATGGCTGGTGTCGGTGGGATTGTCAGCAAGTACGACATCCCGGTACAAAAGTCAGATATATGGGGAATCAACCATGGAGCTACACGCGGCGTAGCCTTAAGCCGGATCTGGAGCGTTGCGGATGAGAGTGTTACGGCAGCAAAAGCACTGCTTGATGGCATCGGGCAAACCAAAGACTCTGCCAAGCCTGGCGCCGGCCTCTAACCGCTCTGCTTCTTACGATGCAATTAAAACAAATATTGAATATTTCTACACCATAAATAGTCAAATCAAATCGTTTTCCATTGTGAACAACCACAGAGACGGTGGAACAATAAATATTTAAATGACACTTATTTAAAATGCCCCCTTGGAATTACTTTTGTTTTTTATCGCATAGAGGCGACGATGTTATTGATCAGTGGCATAACACCTTATCTAAAAAAGCCAAGGCAAAGTTCGAGCGAACTCGTGATCAGCTCAGAGACCAACCGAAAACTGAATGGTCACGCCCTCTTGCAAGCCCATTAGGAAATCACATATATGTGATACGATTCACGGATGAGAATCGTATGCAGCATCGGGTATTCGGGCACTTCAACGACAATTTCAGCGCATTTGCAATGACCAATACAGGAACAGAAAAAGATGGCGCCTACATTCCTTCAGACTATCTTGACCGAGCAACAGAGCACAAACACACGTGTGATCAGCAGTTCGCAGCTCGGACTAAGCAATGTTTCGGTCTCGATCCTGTACCAGGGGCAGATAACGCAACCCCAGGAGAGGTCGCGCGCGATCCCGGCAAACCAACGATCCATTAGACAAAATTGGTTTGATAGAGAGTATCGAGAAGCTTACATGGACGCTTCAATCGAAGAAGGTGTTGCTTGGCAAATCAAAGCTAATCGGCAGAAGCGAGAAATGTCACAAGAAGAACTCGGCCGACTAATTGGGACTACTCAATCAGGCATTTCGCGTGCTGAAGATCCCGAGTATGGAAAGCATTCTCTGGAAACGCTTGTAAAAATGGCGCATGCTTTCGATTGTGCCTTGTCAGTACGTTTTATCCCCTATTCAAAACTAGCCGAAGAGAGTCAAGATCTCAGCCCGGCAGCCCTATACGCGCCCTCTTTTGAGGAAGAATTTGGACAAGGAAATGTAGATGGATAACCAAACCCCAATGGATTCGACTCAGGTTATGGCAGAAATGCAAAAACATGCCCAAGCACTGAAAATCGAACATCCGGTTCTTTATGCGGATCAAATGGCTGCTTTCGCATTTGGTCCTTTTGTGTCGAAGCTAATATTGGCACAAGAGTCATTCCCACCAGGAAGCCAAAGGCCCGTGGTCACAGTCGTAATGCCGACCAATATCCTTCATCAAATGGCGTCTGCCATAATTGCGAATCTATCAAATGAAGAGCACCAAAAAGGTATGCGACACTCTTTTGAGGAGTACCAGAAGCAGGTTGAATTGGCTAAAAATTAAAATCGCTAGCTGTAACAGTATTGTTATTAAGACAATCTAAAGCCCACCCTCTGCGGTGGGCTTTTTATTTTGTGGCGTGACAATGCAAACATTATCTATCCATAAAATTTATCTAAGCGCCGCTTAAGAAAGGCGTTGTATTCTTATTACTGAGCGTTGGTGGTCCTCCGCTCATTTGTGACATCCTAGAGGTAGTATATTCATCCCGCACTTCTCCTAAAGTGCGGGATTTTTTTCGTCTTTACCCTCCCCTCCCGGCCTTGAGCTGGTAGCCAGATCGCCCCGCTAGCCGGGGCTTTTTTACGTCAATCCGAAAATAAATAGCATCAAGCTTCATTTAAACGTAGCTTAGTGCTTGCATAATGTGAAGCACGCTGCTACACTTCTTCTATCGACACAGCAACAAGTCGATGCCCCAAAAAGGGTTGGTTGCACTGGTAGTGCCGCTTAAGTGTCGCCTTCGTTAGTGATCAACCCGAGAGTCGCCGGTTCTCCCGATAACCGGCACCAATTCTCAGGAGCCGCAATGAACGACATGGAACGCAGGGTTGAAGCGCTTACCAAGACCCTCTGGAAGCAATGCGAGGGTAAAGGTGCTGCGGTCGCCATCGGCGCCAGCCTGAACATCATCATGACGGCGGCACAAATGGTTCCAGACAAGTTGGTGCGTGCTGGCCTGGCGGCTTCGTTTCGCAAGATCGCTGATTCGCTCGAACAGCAGAACTCAGAACGTAGGCAGTAGGTCGGGACGCCACCGCAAGGCGTCTGTGGAATGGGCAATCCTACAGAGACGATTGCATCCGGGGCGCGTCCTCAAGCCCGTAGAGCCTACGTCAGAGCTGGCAGCCGGAGAGACGGCAACTAATACAGGGAGCCAAAGCATGAAAAAGTTTGACGTTACCGTTCGCACCCTTCGCGGCTGCATCGCTTATACCGCAATCGCCAAGTCTGCCATTGAAGCCATGCTGGATGCGTATGACCAGTTCGGCGTGTGTGGAGTATCGGTCGAGGTGGCGCAATGATCACCGGCTTCGTCATCTTACTGGCAATGCTGGCGGTTGCTGTCTCGGGTTGGGCGGCTGCTTTTGCGGGGGTGAAATGAGCAAGCAATCCGTCGCCAAGAAGCAGCAAGGATACGTTCCAAGGGTGGAGCCAAAGAGATGCGGCAACTGTGCTCACCTCCAGTTTGACACTAAGCACTTCACTATCTTCGGATCGGACTACACAGAAGATGCGAACTTCCGATGTGGAGTCGGCCAGTTTGCGGTGAAAAAGCTTGGCTGCTGCAACATTCACGAACACAAGCCAGAGCCAGCATGAAACCACTACACAACGAGTTAACCGTGATGCAACTGATGAGCATATCCCTGACACCGCTGCGCCGCTGGATTCGCCGCCAGGTACTGATTGCCAAGGTAAACCGGGAGTATTCAAACCTTGAGCACTTCAAATGGCAGATGAAGAACGGGATGGCCGGCCAGAAAGACAGCCAGTACCGGATCGCGCACATGGAGTCGGAGATACGGAGCCTGCGATGAGCGGCGCTTGCTGGAGGCAGTTGCAGGAAATGGAAGAAGAGCAGCAGTGGCTAGAAGAACAGGAGAGAAAGCATGAATCAGATCGCACCCGCCTTCATCAAGGCCAAGAAAGCCTTCGGGCCTGCCTTGAAGGACAAGAACAACCCGCATTTCAAGAGCAAGTACGCAGACCTCGGAACCTGCTTGGAAGCCGTTGACGATGCCCTGCTTGCAAACGGCATTGCGGTCTATCAGGAGACATTCGAGGACGCAACCGGCGTCACCGTCGAAACCGTGTTCCTGCATGAATCGGGCGAAATGATCCGCACCGGCAAACTGCACGTTCCGGCCTCCAAGCAAGATCCGCAAGGCTATGGCTCCGCACTCACCTACGCTCGTCGCTATTCGCTGATGACTGCCTGCGGGATAGCGCCGGAGGATGACGACGGCAATAGCGCCAGCCAGCCCCGCCCTGCCCCGCAGCCTGTTGCCAAACCCGGCTTGACCGCTTCGGACATCGACTCGGTGAAGCTTGCAATGCACGAATGCGCCGACCTTGATCAGCTCAAGGAAATGTTTGCTGCAGCGTACAAGAAGGCCAACGGCGTGCAGCAAGCCGATCTGAAGGCTGCTTACGACAAGCAGAAAGACTATCTCACCACAAGGAAAGCAGCATGAACAAACTGACAGCTACAGGCCGGATCGTCGCAGACGCCGAAGTGAAGTATCTCCCGAATGGCGATGCGCTTGCCAACTTCCGCGTTGCGTCGGATGTGGGCTATGGCGAGAAGAAATCGACCAACTGGTTCAACTGCGCCGTGTTTGGCAAAAGAGGCGAATCGCTTGCCCCTCATTTGGTCAAGGGCCAGCAAGTGACAATCTTCGGCACATTGACGCTGCGGGAGTGGGTCAACAAGGACGGCGCCAAGCAGATCAGCCCTGATATTCGCGTGGACGAGATCGAACTGCAGGGCGGCAAGCGGGATGCCGGCGTAGAAACGTACAGCAAGGGCGGTCTCCGCCAGCCAGCGCCACTCTCGACTCCTGACAACTTTGTAGACACGGATATTCCCTTCTGACCATGCTAGACCTATCCGCCATCCCTGAAGAAATCCGCCTTGCTCGTGGTGAGTACGCCACGGTGCGAGGCGCACACGAAGACGCCAAACAACGGCTCCAGGCTGTATGCGGTGAAGTGATGGCGGCAGCCCCGAGAATATTGAAATTCGGGCAAATGGACTCGCCAAACGACGTCCAAGAGGCATTCAACCAGCTCGAATACCTGCGTGTTGTGTCGGCACGTATCGAGAGCAGACTGGAAGAAATTCAATCACTGGCCGTGCAAAGGGCTGCATTGAAAGTAAAGGCTTGGAGCAAATGAACAAGACGATCACGCTACGCCAAGAATCGAATGCTCAGCAGCTTTGGGCATTCCTCCGCACTAACTGGCGAGCAATGGCCGATGCGGGCAAGCCGCTTGCCGTCTCCATCACCGAGGCCAAGAGTAAACGCACGCTCGACCAGAACAAGCGGCATTGGGCCATCGTGACCGAGATCGCGGAATCGGCGTGGGTTGGTGGCCGGCAGTACAGCAAGGACGCATGGCATGAACTCCTGGCAGACATGTTCGCGCCGAAGAAGGAGATCACGCTGCCGACTGGCGAAATCAAGCTGGTGCGGATCAGCACATCGGACATGAACGTGACGGAGTTCAGTGCCTTCATGACTCGGATCGAATGCTATGCGGCGCAGGAGCTGGGCGTGGAGCTGGGCCATGGAAGCTAAACACATCGTAGCCCTCGAAGAAATCACCCGGTTATGCGAAGACCACATGCAGCGGGTTCCGACAGCACCGAACCCGACAGTGGTGGCAATCAAGCGAGTGGTAGCCCTTGCGCTGGCGGACGTACCGAAAACGAAGGATGGGAAATGAAATCAATCGTAATAGTGACTGCAATGGCGCTGGTGGCGTGGCTGTTCTGGTTCAGCAATGCGGATCTGGCTTTTATGGCGAGAGGATTGCACTGACATGACCACACCACAAGAAGCATTGAAGCGTGCGCGGGAAGCGTTACTGGCTGTTGAAGCGTATCCAGACATCCGAAGGGAGATCGGCACGGATGTACATGACAAAGTTCTTGCCGCCCTTGCCGCTCTCGATAGCGCGCAAGCAGCGCCAGCCGGTGCGCCGGAAGGATGGACGATTGAGCGAGCGGATCAGAAGCTGTTCAAGGCGATCAAGATAAAAGCGCCTAATGGTTTTACTGCAATAGCGTCCAGTATTGCTATCAATCCTGAAAATGTCTTGTACATGCTGGCCGATGCATTGCTTGCCGCAGCCCCGCAGCAAGACCCAATGCAGGAATTGGTAGATCAGGCGCAGGCATTGAACATGGGATACGCGCAGCAAGACACCGCGCAGCCAGTAGCGCATCCCGACGAAAAGATCACGATGACCTATCGACAGTATCTATCGTTGGTAGGTGCGCAAGAAGCGCAGCAGCCTATCGGACAAGTCGTCATTTATGACAACGGCCAGCGGTACGACCTTTGCACAACCGGCGAACAACGGGCGCGATTGCTCAAAATGAACGGAATGCCGCTCTACGCCGCTCCACCATCTGCCGCACCAGCGCATCTCAGCAACTGCGCCACTAGCAACTATCCAGATGGTCCGGTCGGGCCGTGTAGCTGTGGAGCAAAGGGATGAATATCTACCGCTATCAGTTTGCAGCGGCTTGCCCTATCAACGATGCGCAGATCATCTACCAACTGACCATTGAGACCACGCACATGATTCACGTTGAGCACATCGTTACGTTTGCGGCTTTGCACAAAACTGGCTTCCATGAAGATCTTGCCGACAAGTTCTACAACAAGTTTCGCGGTAGGCAAACCATGACAGCGCATCACCATGGCGTGAATATCGAAACCATTAGGGGAAAGTCTGATGTTTGAACTCTCTCAGGATTTCACCTTCGACGCCGCGCACACCCTCACCCGCGCGGTGCCACTGGCTGAATTTACGCCGAGCAAACGCGTGCATGGCCACACCTACACCGCCACCGTGACGGTGGCCGGCACCAAAGGCGCCGCCGGCATGCTGGAGTTTTTCACGCTGCCAAAGAACAAACGGCAAACGGTCGATTTGTTCTACCTGCGCAAAGCCATTGAATCGGTGCGCTCGAAGCTGGATCACCACTTTCTTGACGAAGTTGCCGACCTGGGAGCGCCCACGCTGGAAAACCTATGCGTGTTTATCTGCGATCAGATCAAGAAAGACATGCCGGTGTCAGCGGTTACGGTACGCCGGATCGGAAGCGGAGATGCATGCACGTACAGGGTAAAGCCATGACGCTCAAGTACCACGGCACGCCGATTACCCCTATCGAGCAGATCATGCGGATGGTAGGTCGGAATTTCTGTGTGCCGTACCCTCGCCCTGACGACTTGCGCCGCTGCTTACAGATTGCCTCATCCATCATGTTCGATAACGGCGCCTTTACCTGCAAAACCCAAGGCATCCCGCTCGACGAGAAAGGTTTTTATGAGTGGGTGGAGCCGATTCTTGGTCACCCGCATTGGGCGGTTGTGCCAGATGTGATTGATGGAAGCGTTGAGTTGCAGAGGGAAATGACGGCACGCTGGCCTTTCCCCCGCGAGCTGGGCGCTCCGGTTTGGCATCTTGGCCTGCCTATCGACTATTTGCTGGAGTTGACCGACGAATGGCCGAAAGTCTGTTTCGGATCGGCCGGCAGGTACTGGAACATTAACTCGCCGGAATGGTGCGCCAGGATGGATGAAGCATTCAATGCTCTTGCCAAGCACCGCACCAGAATGCCGTGGATTCACGGGCTTCGGATGCTAGGGCAAATGGATCAGGATTGGCCGCTGGCGTCCGCTGACTCCACCAACGTGGCGCAGAACTTCAAGCGGGACGGCGGCTGCGCGGAGTGCAAGGCGGCAAAGATAGACGCAGTGCAATGCCCAACGCACTGGAACCCACGCGCCGAACAATGCAGTTTGTTCGAGCAGGCAGCATAAGGAGGCAAACACATGAGCGCCGTATTCCTTGAAGAATCGGAAATCGTCGTTTTGACCGGACGTAAAATCAAGTCCAAGCAGATTGAAGCCCTGCGGAAGATGGGCCTGCCCTTTTTTGTTAACGCAGTCGGCAAGCCGATCGTGACGCGTTCGGCAGCAGAAGGTCGCAAAGAGCAGCAAATGCCAACCAAGTGGGAGATGCCACGCCATGGGTCGAAAGCCAAGCAAGCATAGCAACTTGCCCCCGCACATGCGCAGACGGGCGCAAAAGTCGGGCAAGGTCTATTACTACTTCGATACGGGTGAAAAGCCGCGCCGGGAAATTCCGCTAGGCGATGACTATATTGCAGCGCTGCAAAAGTATGCGGAGCTGCGCCGGAACGTCGAGGTGGCCGCAACCGTGTTCGGTGATGTGATTGACCGGTACGTGCGCGACGTTCTGCCTACCCTCGCCCGAAATACGATAAAGACGCATACCAGCGACATGAAGCACATCCGGTTTTCGTTCAGTACCGCCCCGATTGACCAGATCCGCCCGATGCACATTCAAGCCTTTCTGGAGGATCACCGGGACAAGCCGACCACGGCAAACCGTTGCAAGCGGCTGTTTTCCACGCTTTGGAACCATGCGCGGGGATGGGGTTATACGGACGAGCCGAACCCATGCACCGGCATCATGGGCCATTCCATCGAAAAGAAGACCGCCTATGTGACCGATACGGTATTTAACGCGGTACGGGACTGCGCCAGCGATGCGCTTAAAGATGCGCTTGATCTGGCTTACCTCACCGGCCAGCGGCCCGCCGACACCCTCAAGATGCGCGGCAGCGACATTGCCAACGGGTTCCTGGAGATTAGCCAGGGCAAGACAAAGAAACGGCTGCGTATCTCGATTACCGGGGCGCTGGCCGAATTGCTTGGCAGGATTGCGGTACGGAAGGCGCAGCACAAGATTATCCACGACCAACTTCTGATGAATCGGGACGGCAAACCGTTCACTCAGCCAGCATTACGGAGCCACTTTGACGCAGCACGTAAGGCGGCGAAATTGAAGCATCCGAAGCTGGCGGCACAGATCGACAACTTCAAGTTTCGGGATTTGCGGGCCAAGGCAGCGGATGACACGTCCGACCAGCGTGGACAGCAGGCGGCAAGCGATCTTTTGGGCCATGACAACGTGAAAACGACGCAACGGCACTACCTGCGTCGGGGTAAAATTGTCGAGCCGACGAAGTGATTTTGCGGAGCGGAAGTGAGAATTGCGGAGCGGCGAAGCGTCGGTAAGTAGCGAGAATGGCTTAGAATAAGGGTTCGCGGGTGTAGCTCAATGGTAGAGCAGAAGCTTCCCAAGCTTACGACGAGGGTTCGATTCCCTTCACCCGCTCCAGTATTCGCTGCGGCCTTACCGGTCGACGAGGCACCCGAAGGTGCCTTTTTTATTGCAAATTTCCCTGATCCATTCATGTCCGAAAACATTTCCGACGATTCGAGCAGCAGGCACATGCTGTATGACCCGACCGAGCGCCGCATCCGCAGTTTTGTCACGCGTGCGGGACGGCTGTCGACCGCGCAGGCCAAGGCGATCGACACCCTTGGCCCGCAATTCTGCATTCCCTACACGAAGACGCCATTCGATTTTTCCCAGACTTTCGGGCGCAATGCGCCGGTGATTCTCGAGATCGGCTTCGGCATGGGCGATACGACGGCGAAGATCGCTGCCGGGATGCCGGACAAGGATTTCGTCGGCGTGGAAGTGCATACGCCGGGCGTGGGCAGCCTGTTGAAACTGATCGGCGAACAGGGACTCACCAACCTGCGGCTGATCCAGCATGACGCGGTGGAGGTGATCACTCACATGGTCGCGCCCGCCTCCCTCGCCGGCGTGCATGTCTTCTTTCCCGATCCATGGCACAAGGCGCGTCACAACAAGCGGCGGCTGATCCAGGGACCGTTCGTGCAGTTGCTGGCGTCGCGCATCGCGCCGGGCGGATACCTGCATTGCGCAACCGACTGGGAAGAGTATGCGGTGCAGATGCTGGAAGTCCTCGGTGCGGAGCCTACCCTGCGCAACACCGCGGAAACCTATGCGCCGAGACCGGACTACCGTCCGGTGACGAAATTCGAAAACCGTGGCCTGAAACTGGGTCATGGCGTCTGGGATCTGGTGTTCGAAAAGCGCTGACCGTTTCAACTGGCCAGTCCATCCGGCGAGCGGGTCGCTTTCCTGTCCGATGCGGCATACAGTGCAGGCATGACCTTCAAGCGTGGAAAACCCGTTCCGATCATCCTTTTCGGCGCATTCGACCGGCATAATTTCGGCGACCTGCTGTTCCCGCACATCGCTGCCGCATTGCTCAAGGAGCGGCAACTGATGTTCGCCGGACTTGCATCACGGGATCTGCGTGCCGTCGGCGGACACCAAGTGACGGCATTGCCGGAGCTTGCCACACGGTACCGCAGCGAACCGATCGACATTCTGCATGTCGGCGGCGAGCTCCTGACCTGCAACGCATGGGAGGCGGCGGTCATGCTTTTGCATCCCGATAAAACCTCACGGGTATCCACGCGGATCGCGCCTGATTCCGGGCAGCGCATGCATTGGGCCCACGCCCGCCTCGGGCTTCCGGCGCTTGTACCGTATTCGGTAAGTCCGGACATGTTTCCGGCAGCGCGCATTTGCTACGCGGCGGTCGGCGGCGTCCACCTCGATGAACTGGATGCGGCCATGCATGCCGAAGTGCGCACCAATCTTTCTCAAGCCGACATGGTGAGCGTACGCGAGCGGCATACGCAGGCCCTGCTGGAGGCCGCGGGCGTCCCCAGCCTGTTGATGCCCGACCCCGCGGTGATGGTGGCGAAGATATTTGGCCCAGTGATTCGTGCCCGCATGCAGGCCGGAGAAGTTGCGACGGTCCGTCGCTTATTCCCCGCAGGATATATCGCCATACAGTTCAGCGAAGACTTTAACGACGATGCCACCCAAACCGTTATCGCCGGACAGCTCGACTTGATCGCGGATTCAACAGGGTTCGGCATCGTTTTCTTCCGCGCCGGTGCCGCGCCCTGGCACGACCGCCTGGAGTTCTACCGGAATACGGCGACACGCATGCGTATGCCTGCCCATGTTTTCGAATCGCTGCATCTCTGGGATATCTGCGCCCTTATCGCCGGCAGCCAAGCGTATTGCGGCAGCAGCCTGCACGGCAGGATCGTCGCCGCCGCTTTCGATTTGCCGCGGGTCACGTTGCGTCCTCCCGCGCAAGGCAATCGACAGAGCAAGCACGCAGCTTATGCGTCTGCCTGGGAAGCGCCCGCCATGCCGGTGGAAGTGGACGTGAAAGGCATCGCAAACGGGATCGCACGTGCAATCGCCGTGGACCCCGCTTCATTACAGGATTCGGGCGCGGCGCTCGCGGAAACATTTGCGCACGCCTTTAAGCAGATTTCGGCCGCTCTGGATTGAGCATTGGCAATCATACGCGCGGAGCAGCATGCTTCAGGACTGACCACACCCGCCCCTGTCTTCACCTTGCATGAAAAATCTCTCTTTACATTAAAAGAATGCAAACTATTTCTTTGTGGTCAAGTTGCCCGAAGTGCTATCGACTATACTCTGCGCTTTCGCTCGCAGCAGTTACCTAGTATCTACAAGGAGACGGTGTTCCCCTTATCACCGAGCCATGTCCATTCATTCGAAATTTACCCGCGGTTCAGCCACCCTCGCGCTGTCCCTGGTCCCGTTGGCCCTCGTTTTTCCTTCGGCGCTGAAGAGCATCCTCTATGCCGTACTTCTGCTTGTGGCAATTCTGCTTCTGGCCACGCGCGGCGAGGCACGGGCGAGCTATCGCGCGATCCGGCCGATCGTCCTGGCGCTGGGACTGTATCTGCCCTATTCGCTGCTGAGCATCTGGCTGCACCAGGGCGTGGTGAAGAGCGCGGACAACGGCGTGCACTTCCTGTACTTCGTCGTCATTGCCGTCTGCTTCCTTGAACTGAGTCCCCGGAGATTTTTCTGGTGGGGCATCAGCGCCGCTGCATTCGGCGCCGGCGCACTGGCGCTGTATCAGCGCTTCGAACTCGGTCTTCCTCGTCCGTACGGCATGTATGGCGTCAGTGAAATCGGCTTGTCCGGGGCGATCAAGTTCGGCATGGTGACGACCCTGTTCTCGCTCCTGGCGCTTACGGCGGCGCTGAACCGCGGCAATCCGACAAGGGAACGCCTTGGTCACGGCGCCGCCGCGCTGCTCGGCTTCGCCGGCTGCCAGGCGATATCCAGCCGGGGACCATGGCTGGTCTTCGTCGTCGTCGCCTCCGGAATCGGCATCGCTTATCTGCTGCAGCTCGATAGACGCCGCCGGAGCATTGCATTGCTGGCCGGCTTTCTTGCCGCCGCATTCATGATCGGCATGTTCCATGCCGAATTGCATGAACTCCTGCTGTTGACCGTAAAAGAGATTACGTCCCTCCGGTCGGGAGACCTGCACACCTCTCTCGGCTCCCGCATCGCGATGTGGAAAGCGGCGCTGACGATGTTCAGTGCGCATCCGCTGTTCGGCATCGGCCTGAACAAGTTCGGCGTTCACTTGAACCAGATGATTGCCGCCGGCCAGGCGCCTTCCTTCGTCGCGGTCTTCGGGCATACGCATAACGAGTATCTCGAAGCGATGGTGGCCGGTGGCATCGTCGGAATTGCGTATCTGCTGTGGCTGCTTGGCGCACCGCTGGTGTTTTTCCTGCGCCGGCTGATGCGCTCTCATGCCGCGAAGGTCAATATTGCCGCGCCTCTCGGCGGATTGATTACCGTCATCTGCTTCGCCCTGTTCGCGCTCGGCGACAACATATTCGATCGACAGATGACGACGTCGCTGTATGCATTCCTCGTGCTCGGCTTCGCCATCATGTCAGTGGAGGATGCCCGCAGCCTGGCTAGAACAGATCCATCTGTCCGCTCCGTCCGGTAAGCGCCGGCACGTGCGCCGGCCGTCGAAACGCCGACGCATCAAGCTTGCCGAAATCACGCGCCCTTGATGCGATGCCGAGCCGTGCCGCAGCCTTTTCGAAACGCTGCCTGATCAGGTCGGCCCATACACCCTCGCCATGCATGCGGGTCTTGAAGTCGGCGTCATAATCCTTGCCGCCCCGCATATCGCTCAGGCGATTCATCACCCGTTGCGCCCGGTCCGGAAAATGCGCTTGCAGCCATTCGCGGAACAGGGGGCTCACTTCCCACGGCAGGCGAAGCACGATATAGCTGCCGCTGACGGCACCGGCGTCGACCGCCGCTTCAAGCACGCGCTCCAGGTCAGGTTCGGTCACGAAGGGAATCACCGGCGCGATACTGACTCCGACCGGTATGCCGGCGTCGGTCAACGCGCGTATCGTCCGTAAACGGCGGGCCGGCGTCGCGGCGCGCGGCTCCAGCGTGCGCGCAACGGCGGGGTCGAGCGTGGTGATGGTGATGGCGGCAACCGCCTGCCGCCGCGCCGCCATCGCCGCCAGCAGATCGATGTCGCGCTCGATCATCGAGGACTTGGTAATGACGGCGACCGGATGTTGGCATTCATCCAGCACTTCCAAAACCCGCCGCGTGAGGCGCAGGCTGCGCTCGCAAGGCTGATAGGCATCGGTGTTGACGCCGAGGGCAATCGGCTCCGGCACGTAGGAGGGTTTTGCCAGTTCACGCCGCAGAACGTCGGGCGCATTGGTCTTGGCGATGATCTTCGTCTCGAAATCAAGGCCGGGAGACAGGCCGAGATAACTGTGGGTGGGGCGCGCAAAGCAGTAGATGCACCCGTGCTCGCAGCCGCGGTAGGGGTTAAGCGAGACGCCGAACGGAATGTCGGGCGATGCGTTGCGGCTGAGGATGGTTTTCGCCTGCTCCGTATCGACCTGCGTGCGAGGCCGGGCGACATCCAGAGCGGTCGCGTCATCATCTTCATGCGCCCAGCCGTCGTCGAATGCTTCCCGCGCATGAATGTCGTACCGACCTTGCAGATTGGAGACTGCGCCGCGCCCCTTCCAGGCTTTCCGGAGCGGCTGCGGCGCCGGCGCCGGGAAACCGCTATTGTCGTTCTCGTTTGACATGGCTTGTCCTGTTGAATACTGTATTTATGTACAGTATAACAACCGGGGCGAACATTGCGCAGGTGTTCTTGACACGCCTGCATCAATGTCGCCCTGCCGGGCGCGTCAACGCCTACTTGCGTACCTTGGCAATCTCCGCCTGCAATTCCTTGACCACCTCGGCGCCGCCCTCGGCCACAAATTTGTCGATCGCCGGCTTGGCCTTCTCGCGCATGCGGGCGAGTTCGGCGTCGCTGACCTCACTCACCTGCATGCCCTTCGATTTCAGGAAATCGACCGCCTTCAATGCAGCGGCGCGGCTGTCGGCGCGTTCGAAGTCACGCGATGCGATGGCGGAATCCTGCAATGCCTTCTTCTCGTCCGCCGACAAGCCGTCCCACCATTTCTTGCTGGCGAGAACGATCCATGGGCTATACACGTGCTTGGTCAGCGAGAGGTATTTCTGCACTTCGTAGAACTTGCTGGACTGGATGGTGTTGACCGGGTTTTCCTGACCGTCGACGGTTTTCGTTTCCAGCGCGGTGAACAGTTCCGAGAACGGCAGCGGGACGGCATTAGCGCCGAAGCTGTTGAACATATCGATGTAGACCGGATTCTGCATGACACGCAGCTTGATGCCCTGCAGGTCTTCCATCTTGGTGACCGGACGCTTGGTGTTGGTCAGGTTGCGGAAGCCGTTTTCCCAATAGACCAGGCCGACCAGCCCCTTTTCCTGCAACTTGGCGGCGAGCTTCTGGCCGAACGGACCATCGAGCACGGCGTCGGCTTCCTTTTCGTTGTTGAACAGGAACGGCAGGTCATACACGCCGAAATCCTTCACGATGCCGACCAGTGTGGCGGTGGACCCGACCATCATTTCCTGCGCGCCGCCGATCAGCGCATTCTGCATCTGGGTATCGCTGCCGAGGCTGGCGCTGGCGAAGCCTTTGGCCTTGAGTTTGCCGCCGGTGCGCTTGGCCAGATCCTCACTGAAGAACTTGACCGCCCTGCCCTGGTTGCTGTCTTCCGCCAGTCCATAGCCGAAGCGGATGATGCGGGGTTTGTAGTCGGCGGCGGAGACCGCGCCGGCAACGCTGGTAAATGCCAACGCGATGGCAATTGATTGAATGATCTTCTTCATGGATGTCTCCTAAAAATAGTGTCAGCGGAACCAGGCCATCGGTACGGTGATGATCCCGGGAAAAGCAACGAACAAGGACAGCAATACGAGGTAGGCAAGCAGGAATGGCCAGATGCCGCGGGTGGCGCTTTCAAGCGATATCCGGGCGACGCCGCAGACCACGTTGAGCACGGTGCAGATCGGCGGCGTGATCAGGCCGATGGTGCCGACGAGGACGAACATTACGCCGAAGTAGGTGCCGTCGATGCCGGCCTTGACGGCGATCGGCATCAATACCGGCGCCATCACCAGGATGGTCGGCGTCAGGTCCATCACGATGCCGACGGCGAGCAGCAACAGCATGATGGCCGCCATCAACAGGCGCGGGTCAGTCATCAGCGGCGCCAGCAGATCGATCACCTGTGCCGGGAGATCGGCCAGCGTCACCATGTACGACGACACCAGCGCGCCTGCGGTGAGGAACATCACCACACTGGTGGTGCGCGCAGCGTCCACCAGCAGCTTGCCGAGCATCTTCATCGTCACTTCGCGATAAACCAATACGCTGACCAGCAGGGAATAAACGGCTGCCACTACCGCTGCTTCCGTCGGCGTGAAGATGCCGCCACGCAGTCCGCCGATGATGATGACCGGCAGCATCAACGCCCATACGCCGTCGAACAGCGCATGCTTGCGTTCGGCCCAGCTTGCCTTGGGCTGTGCGGTGACATTCATGCGCGGCGTCAGCATGGCCCACACGCCGATCAGCGTTACGCCCATGAGCAGCCCGGGCACGATCCCGGCCAGGAAAAGCGCGCTGATCGATGTATTGGTGACGACGCCGAAAATGATGAAGGACATCGATGGCGGGATAATCGGCGCGATGATGCCGCCGGAGGCGATCAATCCCGCGCTTTCCGGCACCGGATAACCGTTGTCGCGCATCATCGGGATGAGCAGTGTCGCCAGCGCGGCGGTATCGGCGATCGCGGAACCTGACAGGCTGGCGAGCAGGACCGCGGCGCCGATCGCGACATAACCGAGACCGCCGCGGATATGGCCCACGAAGCTGACGGCAAGGTTGATGATGCGCTTGGAAATGCCGCCGGCGTTCATCAGTTCGCCGGCGAGGATGAAGAACGGCACCGCCATCAACGGAAAATTATCGGCGCCGGACAGCATGTTCTGCGCGACCAGCTGGGCATCGAAAAAATCCAGATGCACCATCAGCACGACGCCGGTCAGCATCAGCGCAATCGCGATCGGCATGCCGAGCGCCATCAATATCACCAGCGCGGCAAGGAATATCGCAAGCGTCATTCCGACACCCCTTCCGCTGCAATGGGAGCGGCTTGATGCGGATCGCCCGGCACCATGGCTTTGGGGTCCTTGCGTACGATGCGCCACAGGTTCGTCGCGACGATCAGCATCATCGAAGCGGCGCAGATCAAGCCTGCCGACGCCATGAAGGCGGTGGGATAACGCAGCACTGTCGAATAGGTATTCAGCCCGATGACCGTCTGCGTCCAGCTGCCGCTGAGGAAGAGCCAGAGGCCGTACAGCATCAGCAGATGGCTGACGACCGCGCAGGCCCGGCGCGCCCGCGCGGGAAGCTTGGCCTGCACCATTTCCACGCCCAGGTGCGCATGCTGTCGCAAAGCGAGTATCGCGCCCAGAAAAATCAGCCAGACAAACATCAGGCGCGATACTTCTTCCGCCCAGGCGATGCCGGAATTGAATCCGTAGCGGAGAACCACATTGCCGAAGACCAGCACCACCATGATGGCAAGCGCCAATCCCATCAGCCACTCCACGAAGCGCTCGGCGCGCGGAAGCAGTGCATTCATTTCCTCTCTCCCCCGGCGATAGAGTCATTCCGACCCTGCTGTTTCGCATACTGCCGCGCCTGCTCGACCAGGGCCTCCGGTGGCTGGCGTATATCGGCTGCCAGTCCGCGTTCGTCAGGTTGCAAGCGCTCCAGGTCGCGGAACTGGCTTTCCAGCAAGGCGACCGGCATGAAGTGATTCGGACGCGCCTGCATGCGCTCGGCGATCAGCTTGCGGTCGCCGTCCAGGTGAAGGAACAACAGATCGGGATCGCCTTCGCGAAGCAAGTCGCGGTAGCGCCGCTTCAGCGCGGAACAGGAAAGGACAAGGCCAATGCCGTTTTTTGCCGCCTCGGCGATGTGCTGCTGCAGAAGCATCAGCCACCCATGACGATCGGCGTCCTCCAGCGGCGTGCCGGCTGCCATCTTTGCGATGTTCGCCGGCGGATGATAAGCATCTCCTTCGAAGTGAGACACGCCGAGGCGGTCGGCCAGGCTCCGGCCCACGGCGCTTTTGCCGCAGCCGCTTACGCCCATGACGACCCAGCGCTGCGGTACGGGAAGTTTGCTCTCTGTCGAATCCTGCATACGCTGGGATTTCCTTGCATAAATGTTTGCTTTTGATCGGCGCTCGGTTTAATGTTAGCGCTAACAGTGCGTGCATTTTATGCCCGGATGTCAGTTTGTAAAGGAGTTTCGATGGCGCGGTGCAGCAAAGACGAACCGAAATACCATCGGCCTGTTTGCGGACAGTCGCAGAATTTATTGCTGTCGGCGGCAGTTGCGAGCACTGATCGAATCCGGTAAAACCAAGACCATGTCCAATCGCAAACCACGTCCGACCCAAAGCGGTCGAGTCACCCTCAGCGAAATCGCCGAGCGTGTCGGAACGAGTTCCATCACCGTGTCGCGGGTACTGAATGCGCCACATCTGGTATCCGAAGATCTTCGCAAGCAGATCGAAACCGCAATCGCCGAACTCGGTTACCTGCCCAACCGCGCGGCCCGCGCCCTGGCCCGCGCCCGCTCCGACAGCGTCGCGGTACTGATCCCGTCCCTGTCCAACACGGTGTTTACCCAATTGCTGGAAGGCGTGCGCGATGTCCTGCACGCCGCCGGATACAGGACGCTGATCGGCGACACCCGCTATTCCCCCGAAGAAGAGGAAAGTCTGTTGCGCGCCTATCTCGAGCATTCGCCGGACGGCATCCTGGTGACCGGCTTCGAGCAGACGGACACGACCCGGCAACTGCTGAAAGCCAGCAGGGTACCAGTGGTGCATATGATGGAGCTCTCCGACTCGGCTGCCTATTCCGTCGGACTGGAACAATTCGATGCGGGCCGGGCGATCACCAGTCATTTGCTGTCGCGCGGTTATCGCCGCATCGGCTTCCTCGGCGCACAGCTCGATCCGCGGGTGATGGAACGCCTGGCGGGCCACCGCGCCGCGCTGCATGATGCAGGACTCACCTACCCGATCGGCGAAGTACTCGACCCGAGGCCCTCATCCATCGGCATGGGCGTTGGCCTGCTGGACAGGCTGCTGCAGCAGGCGCCGGATTGCGACGCGGTGTTCTGCTGCAACGACGATCTTGCGCACGGCGTTCTTTTCGAATGCCAGCGGCGCGGCATCCGCGTTCCGCAGCAGCTCGCCGTCGCCGGTTTCAACGACCTTGCCGCGTCCGCGTGGACCTGCCCGGCACTGACCACGATAGCCACGCCGCGTTACGACATCGGCCATGCGTCCGCCTCGATGCTGCTGCAGTTGATGCGGGGCGAAACGCCGGAACCGACGAAAATCGATCTCGGCTTTTCGCTGGTGATGCGGGAAAGTACCTGAATGGCTTTCAGGTAGCTACAGGCTGCAGATGGCGAAGGCGACCATCGCGCCAACCAGGATGCCGGCTGCGATTTCCAGCCGGGTGTGGCCGACGCGTTCGCGCAATATCGTATGCCCGCTATCGTCGACGGCGATGCGGTTGATCGCCCTGGCATGATTGCCGATCTGGCGGCGAAGGCTGTTCGCATCCAGGATCACGATAAAGGCGAGCGTGACGGCAACGCCGAACGCCGGGTGGGAAAGGCCTTCGCGGCAGCCGATGAGGGTCGCCATGCTGGCCACGATGGCGCTGTGATTGCTCGGCAGGCCTCCATATCCGATGAGGCCAAACGCCAGCTTTTTTGCACGGATGCTGTTCACCAGAAACTTCAACGTCCCGGCCACGAGCCAGGCAGCAAATGGTGTGAGCAGGTAGGAAAGATCCATCACTCAGCTCCCCGTCGGCCAGACCGCCCATGCACAGACGGCAATCCATAGTACGACCGTGAGCATGAGCTGCCAGTCGGCCAGCAACGCATCGGTCGGCGATTCGCCACCGTCCAGCTGTTCGACCACATACCAGTAGCGAAACAATCCAAACAACACCAGCGGGACGCTGGCAATCATTTGCGGCTTGCTTGACATGACGAACAGCCCGTAGAACACCAGCGCGCCGGTCGCGGACATCTCCGCATAGCGATCCACCAGGGAGATGGAATATCGTTCGAGAACCTTGCGCCCCTCATCGCCGCTATGCATCAACTCCTGGCGTCGCTTGACGGCCGCGAGATACAGCGCGAGACACAGGGTGGTGATGAACATCCAGCTTGATACGGGAAGAGAAAGTGCAACGGCTCCCGCATACACGCGTAGTACGAATCCCAGGGCGATCGTGAAGATGTCGATGACCGGCAGGTGCTTCAGTGCAAGCGTATAAGCGACGTTGACAATGATGTAGGAAAGGATCACCAGCACGACGTGCGGCGTGAGAAGCCATCCGACAGCCAGGGTGGCGTACAGGATAACCAGCAAAATTATCGCCACGGGAATTGTTACGATGCCCGCAGCCAAAGGACGCCGCTTGGATTTCACCGGATGCCGCCGGTCGTGTTCGATATCGTAGATATCGTTGACGACATACACTGCGGACGATGCGACGCAGAACAGCATCATTGCAAGCAAGCTTGACTTGACTGCGGCGGGATCGAGGAACTCTCCTGAAAAAACCAGGGGTGCAAGAACAAACCCGTTCTTCACCCATTGCCTGGGGCGCATTAGAGAAAAAAGGCCCTGCAACCGTGAAACGGAAAGAGGACTGGGTGCGAGATTGTGCATGCAATAAAGCTGTATCGACAGCATTGTGAAAGTTGCAAAGGCGCAATTTTCTCATTAATTGCAATGCAGGCAAATTTTTTGTGTCCCGTTCGCCTGCCGGTGTTGCGGCGACGTGCAGTGGATGACCTCGATTTCTGTTGAATCCCGGTGAAACCGGAATGGCGCATGGACTTCGGGAGGGTGACACATTCACGCCAGAGGTCGGGCGCAAGCGTCGAGTCCTCGACAGGGGATGCGATCCATCATCAGGCCAATCGAGACAGGCTACGACATGCCGGCAATCACCGCGACGATCTCCTCGCCATAGGTTTCAAGCTTCTTCTCGCCTACGCCTGAAATATTGCGCAGGTCGTTCAGTGAGCCCGGCTTTGCCTTGGCGATCTCGCGCATCGTCGCGTCATGGAAGATGACATAGGCCGGCACGTTGTGCTTGCGTGCCGTTTCGACGCGCCACCAGCGCAGCTTTTCAAAGATCGCCTGTTCGGTGCGCGAGAGTTCGCTCTCCACATAGCCCTTCGGCTTGACCGCCTGGCGTTTCTGGCGGGCCGGTTTCTGGTATTCCCGCAGTTGCACCTTCTGCTCTCCGCGCAGCACCGGGCGCGCCTGGTCGGTGAGCTTGAGTGCGCCATAGGAGTCGTGGTCGACCTCGATCAACCCCAGCGCGATCGCCTGCCGGACGATGGCGCGCCATTCGGCTTCGCTGGCGTCGCTGCCGACGCCGAAAGTGGACAGCTTGTCGTGCCGCCATTGCTTGACCTTGTCCGATTCGACACCGCGCAGCACGTCGATCACATGGCCGGCGCCGAAACGCTGCTCGACGCGGTAGATCGAAGACAGCAGTTTCTGCATCTTGACCGTGCCGTCGAAGGATACCGGCGGACTGATGCAGATATCGCAATTGCCGCAGGGGCCGGACGGCTGGCCGAAGTAATCCAGCAGCCGCACGCGCCGGCAGTTGAGCGTTTCGCACAGGCCGAGCATGGCGTCGAGCTTGGCGGTCTGGATGCGCTTGTAGGTGTCGCCCGCTTCCGATTCGTCGATCATGCGGCGCTGCTGCACCACATCCTGCAAGCCATAGGCCATCCAGGCATCAGCCGGTGCGCCGTCGCGGCCGGCCCGGCCGGTTTCCTGATAATAGCCCTCGATGCTTTTCGGCAGGTCGAGATGGGCGACGAAACGCACATCGGGCTTGTCGATCCCCATGCCGAAGGCGATGGTGGCGACCATCACCAGCGCTTCCTCGCGCAGGAATCGCGCCTGGTTGGCGCTGCGCACCTGCATGTCCATGCCGGCGTGATAGGGTAATGCCGGGATGCCGTTGGCGTTCAGGAACTCGGCGGTTTCCTCCACCTTCTTGCGCGACAGGCAATAGACGATGCCGGCATCGCCCGGATGCTCGTCGCGGATGAAGTCGAGCACCTGTTTGCGGGCATTCATCTTCTCGACGATCTGATAGCGGATATTGGGCCGGTCGAACGACGACACGAATTGCGGCGCGTCGTCGAGCTGCAGATTGTGCGCAATCTCCGCGCGGGTCTGCGGATCGGCCGTGGCGGTGAGCG
Source organism: Noviherbaspirillum sp. (assembly GCF_035944575.1). Classification (GTDB taxonomy): domain Bacteria; phylum Pseudomonadota; class Gammaproteobacteria; order Burkholderiales; family Burkholderiaceae_D; genus Noviherbaspirillum. The sequence continues at coordinate 3,048 of NZ_DASZBA010000243.1, read as the reverse complement.
CGATGCGCGGCACATCCGGAAAGCGCTCGTGCAATACCGACAGCTTCATGTACTCCGGACGGAAGTCATGCCCCCATTGCGATACGCAATGCGCTTCGTCGATGGCAAACAAGGCAATCTTCGACGACTCCAGAAGCTCGAGGCAACGCGATGTCATCAAGCGTTCAGGCGCGACGTAAACGAGGTCGATTTCGCCTCGTCGCACCCGGCGCTCGGTTTGCATCGCTTCATCGAACGACTGGGTGGAATTGAGGAAGGCGGCGCGCACCCCGACTTCAGCCAGGGCATCGACCTGATCTTGCATCAACGCAATAAGGGGAGAAACCACGACACCGACGCCGTCGCGCAGCAATGCGGGGATCTGGTAACAAAGCGATTTGCCACCACCGGTCGGCATGAGTACCAGCGCGTCGCCTCCCTGGGCGACATGCTGAACGATATCCGCTTGCTGGCCGCGAAAAGAGGGATAACCGAATATGGTCTGGAGTATGTGCAGCGCGCGGTCGCTGATGGTGTGGTCGGGCATCCCGCTATTGTAGTTGGATGCGGCGCGGGACGGGGGCTATCGGCCCGGATTCCGCCTATGCAGGAGGTGATTTTTGCAGGTCGGATAAACCGCTTGTTGTCATTCCGTGCATCGCCCGGAATGACAACTTCAAACCGGATGAATCAGTGGCTCCAGTCCACCACGCCGGTATAGGCCGTTGCCAATACGACGAGCCCGAACGCGATCCGATACCACGCAAAAATGGTGAAGTCGTGCGAACTGATGTAGCGCAACAGCCAGCGCACGCACAGGAAGGCCGACACGAAGGCGGAGACGGTGCCGATGGTGAACAGCGGCACGTCGGCCATCGACAGCAGGTCGCGGGATTTGTACAGCGAGTAGATCGACGCGCCGAAAAGGGTAGGAATCGCAAGAAAGAACGAGAACTCGGTTGCCGCCTTGCGCGACAGGCCGAAGAGCATGCCGCCGATGATGGTGGCGCCGGAACGGCTGGTGCCGGGCACCAGCGAGAACGACTGTGCCAGGCCCACTTTCAGCGCATCCAGCGGCGACATGTCATCCACGGACTGGACCCGCGGCGGATTGGGGTTCAATTTGTTGCGGCGCTCCACCCAGAGAATGATCAGGCCGCCGACGATGAACGCCATTGCGACCGGCACAGGGTGGAACAGCAGCGCGTTGATATTCTTGTGCAGCAGGAAGCCGAGCGTCGCGGCCGGAATGAAAGCGACCAGCACATTGATCGCGAATCGCTGCGCCTTGCGGTCGCTGAACAGGCCGGCCAGCACGCTGGCGATGCGGGCGCGGTATTCCCAGCAGACCGACAGCATCGCGCCGGCCTGGATGGCAATTTCAAATACCTTGACCTTGTCGCCCGTGAAGTTGAGCAGGCTGGCAGTCAAAATAAGATGGCCGGTCGAGGAAATAGGCAGGAACTCCGTCAATCCTTCGACGATGCCCATGATGAGCGCCTTGAGCGCGAGAGTAAGGTCCATGTGCTGGGTTGGAAATGGTTTCAGTCAACAAAAAACCCGCCGGTGATGACGCCGCGCGGGTTTGGGATGCGGGGTGCTGGTGGTCAAAGCGCAGATTTCGTTCATCAAACAGACTACTGGTTCCTCCCCTGCCAGGGGGAGGTCTAGGGTGGGGGTAGTGAGGTTGAGCTATCGCATGCGTTGATGCGACCTCACCACCCCTATCCCACCCTTCCCCCCTCGCCGGGTGCCCCTGACAGGGGGAAGGAGCAGTTCAGCTATGAATTTAACCTACAGCTGCTTATTTCACCGGGTCAAAGGTTACCACGAGACCATTCGGTCTTGTCGTGATTTTGGACAACAGGTAGTCGGTTCCGCCATAGCGCAGGTCTTCGGGGCGGAAGGTGTAGAGCGGCATGTCCTTCAATACCTGTTCGGCAAGCAGGCTGCCGATCTTGCCGATCTGGCTGCCGTAGCGGTTGTCGAGGCCGTCGACATTGACGTTTTCGACCCGCGGCTCGCCCAGCACCAGTGCATTGCGAGAAGGGTCAAAGCGCAGGTTGCCGGAGATGGCAAAGCTGCCCTTGTAGGAGCGGTTAATGAAAGGCGGCGCGATCACCGCATCCAGATTGGTGAGGATGCGATTGGTTTCCGGCTGCAGCGTCACGCGCGGATTGGAAATTGTGATGTCCAGCAACTCCAGCAGACGATTGTTGAACGGGAAGCGGCTGGCAAGGGCCTTTTCCAGCGAGGCCAGCGGCACTTCCACCTGGCGCGGGCCGAGCAGCGTGGCGCAACCGGCGAGCAGGATGGCAAGCAAAACAGACACGTATCGAAACGACTTTGTTGTCATGGTGATCCTTGATCTTTTAAGCGGCGGTCAGGGCATCGAGCGTCGCCAGATAATGCATCGCATGTTCACTGCGCTCACCGCACATTTCCAGCGACGGCTTCAGGCTGCCGCAGACCGCCGGTCGCTCGGGCTTGCCGAAAATGCGGCAGCGGTTGGCTTCGTCGAGTTGCACGCAGCGCACGCCGGCGGGTTTGCCGTCCGGCATGCCGGGAATGGCCGACGAAATCGACGGCGCGATGCAACAGGCGCCGCAACCGGGACGGCAGGATACTTCATTCATAACGCAATGCCTGAATGGGCAGCAACCGGGAAGCCTTGCGTGCCGGATAGAAACCGAAAAATATGCCGATGGCGGCGGAGAACCCTACCGCCAGTACGATGGATTGCGGCGACAGTTGTGTTGCCCAGCCGGCGAAATGCGCCACCAGGAAGGAGCCGGCCGCGCCAAGCAGGACGCCCACGAGACCGCCGATCAGCGACAGGGTTACGGCTTCGACCAGGAATTGCGTCAGGATATCCTTGGCGCGGGCACCGACCGCCATCCGAAGGCCGATCTCGCGGGTGCGCTCGGTGACCGACACCAGCATGATGTTCATGATGCCGATGCCGCCCACCAGCAGCGATACCGAGGCGACCGCCGCCAGCAGCAGCGCCATGATGCGGGACGATTCCTCGCGCGCCTGCAGGATTTCGGTGAGATTGCGCAAGGTAAA